>JALNWS010000007.1 GCA_023230755.1 Azoarcus sp. | reverse complement strand
GACAGGCCGATGCCGCCGAGACCGAACACTGCAACCGTGGCGCCGGCTTCAACCTTGGCGGTGTTGAGTACCGCGCCGATGCCGGTGGTGACGCCGCAGCCGAGCAGGCACACCTTTTCCAGTGGTGCATCCTTCTGGATCTTGGCGACCGAGATTTCGGGCAGCACCGTGTACTCGGAGAAGGTCGAGGTACCCATGTAGTGGAAGATGGGCTTTCCGTTCTTGCTGAAGCGGCTGGTGCCGTCCGGCATCAGACCCTTGCCCTGGGTGGCGCGGATCGCCTGGCACAGGTTGGTCTTGCCCGACAGGCAGAACTTGCACTTGCCGCATTCAGGCGTGTACAGCGGAATCACGTGATCGCCGACGGCCACCGAGGTGACGCCTTCACCGATTGCTTCGACAATGCCACCGCCTTCATGACCGAGGATGGTCGGGAAGATGCCTTCGGGATCGGCACCCGACAGGGTGAAGGCGTCGGTGTGACATACCCCGCTGGCCACGATCCGCACCAGCACCTCACCGGCCTTCGGCGGGGCGACGTCGACTTCGGTGATTTCGAGCGGCTGCTTGGCAGCCCAGGCTACGGCGGCGCGGGACTTGATCATGGTGCGTTCTCCACTGGTGACTTAACCCGCTATTGTAGGAAAGCATAAGGCGGGGATAATCCCTTCTTTGACAATTCATTGTTGCTTGTTGGCAATAATTACCGGAGCGTTCCTGTGAGTCGATGGGAGGGGGTGGATGCGTTCGTGGCCGTGGCCGAGTCGGGGCACTTTGCCGCGGCGGCGGAGCGGCTGGGGGTGTCGACCTCGCACGTGAGCCGTGTGGTGGCGCGGCTGGAGGAGCGGCTGCAGACCCGGCTCTTTTACCGCAGCACGCGACGGGTGAGCCTGACCGAGACCGGGCACACTTTTCTGCTGCACTGTCGCCACCTGCAGGACGGATTCGACGAGGCCCTGCACGCGGTTCAGGATCTTGGCGGGACGCCCAAGGGCCTGCTGCGCATGACCTGCGCGCTGACCTATGGCGAGCGCTTCATCGTGCCGCTGGTCAATGACTTCATCGAGCGCTATCCGCAGGTCAAGGTCGAGATCGAGCTGAGCAATCGCACCCGCGACATCGTGCAGGAGGGCTTCGACCTCGCGATTCGTCTCGGACGCCTCGCGGATTCGCGCCTGGTGGCTACCCGTCTCGCACCACGCCGGATGTACCTGTGCGCGGCGCCGTCCTATCTCGAACGCAGGGGCGCGCCGCAGCGGCTGGAAGAGATCGCCGATCACGATTGCCTGCTGGGCACGTCCGACACCTGGGTGTTTCAGTCCGGAGGCGAGGCGCTGACGATGAAGGTCAGCGGCAGCTGGCGCTGCAACAGCGGTCAGGCCGTACTCGACGCGGCCTTGCGCGGCTTCGGCCTGTGTCAGCTGCCAGACTACTATGTGCTGTCTCATTTGCAGGATGGGCGGTTGCGCGCGCTGTTGCCTGCGCATCAGCCGCCGCATACGGCCGTCTGGGCGGTGTTTCCGCAGCAACGGCATCTGTCGCCCAAGGTGCGCCTGCTGGTGGACTACTTGCGTGATGCGCTTGCAATGCGGCCCGAATACAGTGTGCCAGGGCAGACCCCGTGACGCCTCTGATTCCGTCCGTTTAGTTGACGTTTACGTCAACTGGAACTATGTTTCGGGGCTGGATATTACGGTTCAAGCCGATTTGAGAGGGAGCACACAATGAAGATCGAGAATGGCGTATTCGTGGTTACCGGCGGCGGTTCGGGTTTGGGGGCGGCGACGGCGCGCATGCTGGTGGGGGCCGGTGCCAAGGTGGTGCTGGCCGACGTCAATCGTGAAGCCGGTGAGGCTGTAGCGGCAGAACTCGGTGTGGCAGCGGTGTTCGTGACTACCGACGTGACCGACGAGGCCAGCGCCAAGGCCGCAATCGATCGTGCAGTGTCCGGCTTCGGTGGGTTGAACGGGCTGATCAACTGCGCCGGCGTTGCGCCGGCCGAGAAGGTGGTGGGCCGTGAAGGGCCGCATCGTCTGGAGTCGTTCTCGCGTACGGTTGCCATCAACCTGATCGGTTCCTTCAACATGATCCGCCTGGCTGCCGATGTCATGAGCAAGGCCGAGCCCGATGCCGGCGGTGAGCGCGGCGTGATCGTCAGCACCGCCTCGGTGGCGGCATTCGACGGTCAGGTGGGGCAGGCCGGCTACGCTGCGTCGAAGGCCGGCGTTGTGGGCATGACGCTGCCGGTGGCGCGCGAACTGTCACGTTTCGGCATCCGCGTGATGACCGTTGCACCAGGCATCATGGAAACGCCAATGATCATGGGGATGCCGCAGGAAGTGCAGGATTCGCTGGGCAAGATGGTTCCTTTCCCCTCGCGTCTGGGCAAGCCCGGCGAGTTCGCCAGCCTCGTGCGCCACATCATCGAGAATGCCTATCTCAACGGCGAGGTGATCCGCCTCGACGGCGCGATCCGCATGGCTGCCAAATAATCGCGGTTGCGGTTCGGACGGTGCCCGGCGTCGGGCGCCGCATGTGTGAGGCTGGTGCAAGCCCGGGGCTGCACCAGCCTCATTTCACTTTCCTCTGTGCCAGCGCATTGGTGGAGCAGAGTAAATGTGCTAAAAGAGCGCTTCTCCTTAGCGCACCCCGGGCTTGCCGGGGCCGTCACCGGCGTCTCCGCTGTTCATGAATTCAGATCAAGCATCTCCTGTCGCGGAAGAAGAAGACCTCGACTGTTACCACTGCGGTCTGCCGATCCCGCCACAGACCAGCCACTATGTTCGTATCAACGGCAAAAACCGGCGCATGTGCTGCACCGGTTGCGAGGCGGTGGCCGAATCCATCGTTGATAACGGCCTGGTCGACTACTACCGCCATCGTGACGCGATGCCCGAGACCCGGCGTGAGGCGATGCCGACCGAATTGCAGGCGCTCGGCCTGTTCGATCACCCCGAGTTCCAGAAAAGCTTCGTGCGCCCTGTCGGTGAGCACGAGCGTGAGGCTTCGCTGATTCTCGAAGGCATCACCTGCGCAGCCTGCGTGTGGCTCAACGAGCAACACGTCGCGCATCAGAAGGGCGTGTCGGCGGTGGAGATCAATTACGCGACGCGTCGTGCGCGAGTGCGCTGGGACGAGCGCGAGATCCATCTCTCCGACATCCTCGCTGCGATCCAGGCAATCGGCTACCGCGCCTATCCCTACGATGCCACTCGTTCCGAGCAGCTCGCCAACAAGGAGCGGCGCTCCATGCTGTGGCGGGTGTTCGTGGCCGGCTTTGGCATGATGCAGGTGATGATGTACGCGCTTCCGGCCTACATCGCCCGCGAAGGCGACATGAGCGCCGACATCGATCTGCTGATGCGCTGGGCCAGTCTGCTGCTGACACTTCCGGTCGTACTTTATTCAGCCGCGCCATTCTTCCAGCGCGCGTTCAGGGACATCAGGCTGCGCCGTCTGGGAATGGACGTGCCGGTGGCGCTGGGGGTTGGCAGTGCCTTCCTCGCCAGTGTCTGGGCCACGCTTACCAACGGGCCCGAGGTGTATTTCGATTCGGTCGCGATGTTCGTGTTCTTCCTGCTCGGCGGCCGCTATCTGGAGATGCTGGCGCGCCAGAAAGCCGTGCGTGGGGTGGAGGAGCTGGGCAAGGTGCTCCCGGTGTTTGCCGAGCGCTTGGCGGACTGGCCTGCGCCGGCAGGCGAGCGGGTGCCTGTGTCACAGTTGGTGCCGGGCGATCACGTCAGGGTGCGCCCGGGCGAAGTGATTCCTGCTGATGGCGTCGTGATCGACGGGCAGGGCGAAGCAAATGAAGCACTGCTGACCGGCGAGAGCCGCCCGGTTTCGAAGCACTCGGGTGACCTCGTTACCGGGGGGAGCATCAATATTTCAAGTCCGCTGGTGGTGAAGGTGGAACAAGTGGGTGACGAGACCCGCCTGGCCGCCATCTGCCGCCTGATGGAGCGTGCTGCGATCGAGAAACCCAGGATCGCCGCCCTGTCGGACCGGGTTGCGGTGTATTTCATCGTTACCCTGCTCGTGCTCGCCGGGGCCACCGGGGTGGCGTGGTATTTCATCGATCCGCAGCGCGCGCTGTGGGTGTTCGTTTCCGTGCTGGTGGTGGCCTGTCCGTGTGCGCTGTCGTTGGCGACGCCAACGGCGCTGACGGTGGCGACCGATGCGCTGGCGCGGATGGGCGTGCTGGTGACCCGTGGTCACGCGATCGAGACCCTCGCCCGGGCTAACCATTACCTTTTCGACAAGACCGGTACGCTCACCCAGGGCAGGATGAGTCTGGAGGAGGTCGTTCCGCTGTCTTCCATGTCTGCGCTCGAACTCTGTGGACTCGGCGCGGCGCTGGAGCAGGGGTCGGAGCACCCGATTGCGGCTGGTGTGCGAGACGGCGCAGTCGATGCCGTGTTGCCGGCCGTCAGCAACGTCGTGGCAATCACGGGGCAGGGGCTGTCCGGCAAGTCGGCGCAGGGCGAAGTCTGGATTGGTCGGCCCGATTACGTTGCCGGATGTCTCGGCCTGCCGCTGCCCGCTGAATTCGAAGCGCTTGAGCAGAAGGGTGGCACCGTGGTTGGCCTCGGTGCGAGCACGGGCTGGCTCGGGCTCTTCCGGCTCGCAGACGTTCCACGCGCCGAGGCGGCAACACTGACCCGCAAGCTCAACGCGGCGCACGTTCCGATGACGGTGCTGTCGGGTGATTCGCCCCAGGTGGTCAACGCCGTGGCGCATGAACTCGGGATTGGTGAGGCATACGGCGGCATGACACCGCAGGACAAGCAGGCCTTCATTGCGGACCTGCAGACGCGTCCGGGTGTGGTCGTGGCCATGGTGGGGGATGGCGTCAACGACGCGCCGGTGCTGGCGCAGGCGCACGTCTCGGTGGCAATGGGCGGGGGAACTGATCTGGCCCGGAATCAGGCGGACATCGTGCTGCTGAGTGAAAATCTCGCCGATCTTGGCGAAGGGGCCGATCTTGCGCGGCGCACGCTGCGCATCATTCGTGAGAACCTGTGGTGGTCGTTCGCGTACAACTTCATTTCCATTCCGCTCGCCATGACGGGGCAGGTGACGCCGTGGATGGCGGGCATCGGCATGGCCGGCAGTTCGCTGCTCGTGGTACTCAACGCATTGCGGCTGCAGCGACGGTCGCACAAGGGTAAAGGCAGATAAGCGTGGAAAGTCTCTTCATCCTGATTCCGCTGTCGGTGGTGCTCGTATTCATCATCGGCATGCTCTTCTGGTGGTCCTTGCGCAACGGGCAGTATGACGATCTGGAAGGCCCGGCCTACCGGCTCCTGATGGACGACAAGGACGAGTTTCCTGCCGATCGCGGCCATGCCGCGAACGCGGACAGTGACCGCAATGAAGGAAAGAATGAAACTGCGGACGACGAACCGAGGCAATAAGCGATACCCGTTTGATCTAAGTCAATGGACGCTTTGAGGTAATAGGCATAATGCGGTCATGGTTTTCGGATGTGCCTGCGGCGAGTTGCAGCACTCTGAAAAGGTATTTTTGTCTCTCTGTTGGGGTTGGGGGTGCGTTCAAGACGCACCCTTTTTTTTCGTCCGGACCTGACCCATGTGCGGGAAGTGCTTGTATTCCGCCGAAATTCCCTGATCCTGTGTCTGCGTGCTTTCCCCGGTCCCCGCGGTGCAATACAATGTTGATCTGTGTCAAATTGTAGATCCGGTCGAGCGGTATCCTTGCCGCGGATGACGAGTTATCAGCCGTGATCTGAACAGCAGTACCAAGGGGTTTTTAATCAAAGAGGTGATTTCACATGCAATCGCAAGCGACTTATAACTACAAAGTCGTGCGCCAGTTCACCATCATGACGGTGGTGTGGGGCATTGTGGGCATGCTGGTCGGTGTCATTGCCGCAGCACAGCTCGTGTGGCCTGAACTGAACGTGCACGAGTTCCTGCACTTTGGCAGGTTGCGTCCGCTGCATACCAACGCGGTTATTTTCGCTTTTGGCGGATGCGCGTTGTTTGCAACGTCCTACTACGTTGTGCAGCGCACCTGTCATACCAAGTTGTTTGCGCCTGCACTCGCGGGTTTCACCTTCTGGGGCTGGCAGCTTGTGATCGTGCTCGCGGCAATCACGTTGCCGCTGGGTTATACGCAAGCAAAGGAGTACGCCGAGCTTGAGTGGCCGATCGATATCCTGATCGCTATCGTCTGGGTGTCGTACGCCATCGTGTTCTTCGGTACGATCGCCAAGCGCAAGGTGACCCACATCTACGTGGCGAACTGGTTCTTCGGCGCTTTCATCCTGACCGTCGCGCTGCTGCACATCGTCAATAGCGCTGCCATCCCGGTGTCCTTCATGGGCATGAAGTCCTACTCGGCCTATGCCGGCGTCCAGGATGCCATGGTCCAGTGGTGGTACGGTCACAATGCGGTCGGCTTCTTCCTGACCGCCGGCTTCCTCGGCATGATGTATTACTTCGTGCCCAAGCAGGCCGAGCGTCCGGTCTATTCCTATCGCCTGTCAGTGGTCCACTTCTGGGCACTGATCTTCACCTACATGTGGGCGGGCCCGCACCATCTGCACTACACCGCATTGCCTGACTGGACCCAGTCCGTCGGTATGGTGTTCTCGCTCATTCTGCTGGCACCGTCCTGGGGCGGCATGATCAACGGCATCATGACCCTGTCGGGCGCCTGGCATAAGCTGCGTACCGATCCGATCCTGAAGTTCCTGGTCACCTCGCTGTCCTTCTACGGTATGTCTACGTTCGAAGGTCCGATGATGTCGGTCAAGACCGTGAATGCGCTGTCGCACTACACCGACTGGACGGTTGGTCACGTGCACTCCGGCGCGCTGGGCTGGGTTGCAATGATCTCGATTGGTTCGGTTTATTTCCTTCTGCCGCGTCTGTACGGCAAGAGCGAGATGTACAGCACCAAGCTGATCAACACTCACTTCTGGATTGCAACCATCGGCATCGTGCTTTACATCGCCTCGCTGTGGGTTGCCGGTGTGATGCAGGGCCTGATGTGGCGTGCAACCAACTCGGATGGCACCCTGACCTATTCTTTCGTTGAAAGCGTCAAGGCGAGCTACCCGTTCTGGACGATCCGTCTGGTGGGTGGTGTCCTGTTCCTGACTGGCATGCTGATCATGTTCTACAACATGGTGCGGACGATCGCCGGTGAGAAGGCATACAACGCACCCGTGATTGCACCTGCGGTTGCACACGCCTAAGCGGAGAACAAGAACATGGCACAATCGAAACACGAAAAGATCGAACGTAACGTATTCCTCATGATCGTCCTGACGCTGATGACTGTCAGCGTGGGTGGTCTGGTGGAAATCGTTCCGCTCTTCTTCCAGACCTCGACGACGACCGCTGTCGATTACAAGGGCAACAAGCTCGACGTCAAGCCCTACGATCCGGTTCGTCTCGTCGGTCGCGACATCTACATTCGCGAAGGCTGCTACAACTGCCACTCGCAGATGATTCGTCCCTTCCGGGCAGAGACCGAGCGTTATGGTCACTACTCGGTCGCGGGTGAGTATATCTACGACCATCCTTTCCAGTGGGGTTCCAAGCGCACTGGTCCTGACCTGGCCCGCGTCGGCGGTCGTTACTCCGATGAATGGCACAGGGTGCACCTGCTGAACCCGCGTGATGTCGTTCCCGAGTCGAACATGCCCGCTTTCAGCTGGCTCGATCGTCCGGTCAGGGGTGATGACATCCAGGACAGAATGCGTGCTCTGAACAAGGTGGGTCTGCACAAGTACAGCGACGAAGATATCGCCGCTGCGCCTGCTGCTCTCGAGGGCAAGACCGAGCTTGATGCGGTGGTTGCCTACCTTCAGGGTATGGGTACAGCACTTAAGAACGTAAGGTAAGGAAAGAGGACGCGCCGTGGAAATCAACGATCTGAGAATCATCGTAACGGTTCTGGGTTTTGCCTGTTTTCTGGGCATCTGTGCCTGGGCATACAGCCGCCACGCCAAGGCCGGTTTCGACGAAGCGGCGCTCCTGCCCCTGACCGATGACGATCTGCCGGTCCCGAACGGCCGGCTGGAAAAGGAAGGAAAAACAAATGGCTGACTTTATCAGCGGTTTCTGGAACATGTACGTGATGGGTCTCGTGACCCTGAGCCTCCTGTTCTGTGTTTTCGTGCTGGTGTCGAACATGACCAAGCGCGAAGTGGGTGACGTAAAGCTGCACGGTCACGTGTGGGACGAAACCCTTGCGGAGTACAACAACCCGCTTCCGCGCTGGTGGCTGTACCTGTTCTGGATGACCATCATCTTCGGCGTCGTGTATCTCGTGATCTACCCGGGTTTCGGGAATCACAATGCCGCGCGCGGTGAACATAGCCAGTACTACGCAGAGATGAAGGCGGCGGACGAGAAGTACGGCCCGATCTTCGCGAAGTATCAGGAAATGGATCTGATGGCGGTCGCTGCTGATCCGGAAGCCAACGCCATGGGCAAGCGCATGTTCCTGACCTACTGTGCGCAGTGTCATGGATCTGCTGCTCAGGGCGCCAAGGGTTTCCCCAATCTGACCGACGATGAGTGGAACTGGGGCGGTGAGCCCAACACCATCAAGACAACCGTGCTCGGTGGCCGTATGGGCGTGATGCCGGCTTTCGGTCCTGCGCTTGGCGGTGAGGGCGTCAAGGATGTGGCGAACTATGTCCGTTCGCTCTCCAACCTGGCTCACGACGCTCTTCGTGCTCAGCGCGGCAAGGAAATCTTCGAGACGAACTGTGTTGCGTGTCACGGCCCGGATGCGAAGGGCAACCCGATGCTGGGTGCGGTCAATCTGACCAACAAGTCGTGGCTGTATGGCTCGTCCGAAGCGACGATCATCGAAACCGTGACCAACGGTCGTCAGAACCAGATGCCTGCGTTCCAGGAGTTCCTTGGCGATGCCAAGGTTCATCTCCTCGCAGCATATGTGTTGAGTCTTAGCAAGGACCAGAAGTAAGAAGTACACTCCGGGGGCAGGCGCCCCCGGAGCCATTTTCAACTACAAGAATAAGAATCCACTAATAAAGCGATCATGAACAGCACAGCCCCGAACTCTCAAGCTACGGTTCCTCCGCCACCTCCTGAGCAGGATTCCCTGTACGCAGTACGACAGAAAGTCTACATGCGCGCGGTTACGGGTCTCTTTGCCAACTGGCGATGGGGGCTTGTCTGGTTCACCCAGATCCTCTTCTACGGATTGCCCTGGTTGACGTGGAACAATCGGCAGGCCGTTCTGCTCCATCTGACTGAGCGGAAGTTCTATATCTTCGGCTGGGTGTTCTGGCCCCAGGATGTGTTTTTCCTTGCCATCCTGCTGATCATTTCTGCCTACGGTCTGTTCTTTTTTACTGCGATTGCCGGTCGCCTCTGGTGCGGCTACGCCTGTCCACAGACGGTATATACCGAAATCTTCATGTGGATCGAGCAGAAGATCGAAGGTGACCGCAACAAGCGGATCAAGCTCGACAAGGCGCCGATGAGCCCGAGGAAGTTCGGGATCAAGCTGGCGAAATACAGTGCGTGGGCGGCGATCTCGATCTGGACCGGTTTTACCTTTGTTTCCTATTTTTCGCCGGTGAGCGAGTTGATGGAGTCGGTCAAAACCCTGAGTTTTGGTCCGTGGGAGCTGTTCTGGATCTTGTTCTACGGTGGTTTTACCTACCTGTTTGCCGGTGTGATGCGCGAGCAGGTATGCAAGTACATGTGTCCGTATGCCCGCTTCCAGAGCGTGATGTTCGACCCCGATACGCTGGTCATCACCTACGACGATGCGCGTGGCGAACCGCGTGGTCCGCGCAAGAAAGGTGCTGATCCGAAAACACTCGACAAGGGCGATTGTGTCGATTGCGGCATCTGCGTGCAGGTCTGTCCGACGGGTATCGATATTCGTCAGGGCATGCAGTACGAGTGTATCGGTTGTGCGGCTTGTATCGACGCCTGTGATCAGGTCATGGACAAGATGGAGTATCCGCGCGGACTGATCCGCTACTCGACCGAGAATGCGATCAAGAAGGGCTGGAGCAACAAGGATATCATCGCCCATGTGTTCCGGCCGCGTACGCTGATCTATGGTTCGGTCCTGATTCTGATCAGTCTCGCCTTCGTGTGGGCGCTTGCAACGCGCGACCCCTTGCGCGTCGACGTTATCCGGGACCGTGCGTCGCTCGCTCGCGAGATTGAAGGCGGTTTGATCGAGAACGTCTACCAGCTTCAAGTGATGAACATGACGGAGAAGCCCCGTACCTTTGTCTTCTCGGCCACTGGGCTGGATGGTATTCGAATCGGGGGCGAGCACCGCATGGAGGTCGACGCGGCTGGTACGCAGGCGGTGACCCTGCAGGTCCAGGTCCCGTATGATTCCGGCAAGCCCGGTGCGAACGAGGTGTTCTTCGAGGTCTACCCTGAAGATGAACCGAGTCTCAAGCTGCGCGAGAAAACAACGTTCCTGTTCCCTCGCTGAGACCTCCTGATAATGAGTGCAATTGTGTCAGACAAGAAACCAGATCCCTGGTACAAGCAGGGCTGGCCCTGGTTCCTGATCGCGCTGCCAGCGACAGCTGTCGTCGCCGGTACGATCACCATGGTGATCGCGGTCAGGACATGGGACGGGCTGGTGGTTGATGACTACTACAAAGAGGGTAAGGCGATCGTCCAGACGATTGAACGTACCGAGCGGGCGCGTGAACTGGGGCTGAAAGCGCTGGTTCAGATACGCAGCGAAGCCGTGCGCATTGAAGTTTCGGCTGGCGACATCGACAACGTACCTGGTGTTATCCATCTTACGATTGCACATCCCACCCACGGCGGGTCCGATCAGACTTTGGTGCTGAACGGGCAGGGTGGCGTGTTTGAGGGTGCTGTAGCGCCCCTGAGCACTGGCCGCTGGTTGTTTCAAATAGAAAATGAGTCCCGCACGTGGCGTATGAACGGGGCCGCTTATCTTCCGACAGAGACGGAAATCAGGATTGATCCATCTGGTTCTTAACCCGTCAAAGAAGGAGTTTCATCATGGCCTGGAATGAATTGTTCAGCACCGATATCGGCCTGCTCAGTCTTTTCACCATCGGTTTCATACTGGCGATGGCGGTGTATATTTATCGCTTTGCCAAACGGCATATTGCCGAGGATGAGGCAAAAGAGCGAACATTAGGGCATCATTCATAAGCCTGCGGTTCGGCAGAGGGCATGCAGCATGCGCAGGTCCGCACGGGTTTTATTGTGTTGGCTTGCGCCACCTTGTTGATGCACTTCCGAATCTAAAGCGGGTCTCGTTTCATGGCACGGCAAGGAGGAGTTTCCATGCAGAAGTTGATTCAGGTTCTGTGGCCGTCTTTTCTGGTGGCTGGCGTGGTGGAGGCAATATTCTTTACCGTGATCAACCCGCGTGAGCTGTATTTCTTCGGGGCTCCGGTCCACCTTGATCTGTTGGCGACGTATTCCATTGGTTTTTTTGCCTTCTGGCTGATTTGCGCCGCATCGAGCCTGACCACGGTCTACTTCCAGCGCACGGCTTCGGAAATCAATCACCTTGAATCAAACCAGTAAGCGGGCAGTGATGTCCGTGCTGCCTGGTTCCGGCGGGTAGAGTATTCGTAAGGAATCGTGTGGTAAAAGAAGAACGGCCCGCAATGCGGGCCGTTCTTTTTTTTGCTGCATGGTCGCTATCAGCGATAGACCAGCACTGGTGTCGTGCTGTGTGTCAGCACCTTCTGCGTTTCGCTGCCGAGCAACAGACCCGCGATGCCTTTGCGTCCATGCGAGGCCATGAAGATCAGGTCGCAACCGTGACGTTCGGCAGCATCGATGATTGCTTCGTAGGGCACCTCATTAACAACGGTGTCGGTTCCAGCAAGGACGCCGGATGCGTCTGCGACCGCCTTCGCATTCGCCAGAATGCGCTCGGCTTCCTGTTGCGCCGAGCGGGCGAACTGTTCGGGTGTGGTAGGGTCTATCAGCGCACCTTCTCCATAAATCGGCATTGGAAAATCCGGCTGTGCATAGAAAAAGGTGATTCGTGCACTAGCATCTTTGGCGAAGGACACGGCACGTGATACGGTGCCTTCAGAAAGGGGTGAGCCGTCGGTTGGTACGAGAATGTGTTTGAACATTTAAAGACTCCATGGGTCGCGATGTGTGCTCAATTATAGCCGTCGACGCATCGCTCCCGGGCTTGATCAGAGTCAACCTCCCATCAGACGGGAAGGGTGATGCTGTTATCGGAGGTGCATCATGGACATTACGTTTTACGGCGCTGCAGGCGAGGTAACCGGCTCATGTGCAGTGGTTCGACATGAGGGTGGTGCCTTCATGGTGGACTGCGGCATGTTCCAGGGGGGGCGTGAGGCCGGGCTCAAGAATTTGCGGGCGCTCGATTTCGATCTCGATTCGATCGATTTCGTCCTGCTTACCCACGCTCATCTCGATCACACCGGACTGATTCCGCGACTGATCGCCCTTGGCTATAAGGGGCGGATTCATGCGACCGATGCGACTGTCGATCTGCTCGGTGTCATGCTTCTTGATTCCGCACATATCCAGGAGAAGGAGTTCGAGTGGGCAAGTCGCCGCAATCGTTCGCGTCATGGACGCAGGGGAGCGAGTGTCGCGCCGCTCTACACTGTGGAGCAGGCGCGGGCAAGCCTGCACCGGCTTCAACGCGTTCAGTACGATGCCCTTATCCACCTTGGCAAGGGCGTTTCCTGCCGCTTTCGCGACGCAGGTCACATCCTCGGGTCGGCGATTATCGAAGTTGATGTAATGGAACGCGGAGCCACCCGGCGGCTGGTATTTTCCGGTGATCTGGGGCAACCCGACCGTCCGGTGTTGCGTGACCCCTATCAGGTGAAATCCGCGGACTATCTGTGCATCGAAACGACCTACGGTAATCGTGCCCACCGCCCGCTGAACGAGACGGAGGATGAACTCGTTCATGCCCTCAATGACACGCTTCAGCGCAAGGGCGGAAACGTCATCATTCCGGCTTTTGCGGTCGGGCGTACGCAGGAGGTGCTGTTCATACTCGCAAAGCTGGTGCGTTCGGACAAGATACCGCGACTTGAGGTCGTGGTGGATTCGCCGATGGCAACTGCGGTCACCGACCTCACGATGCAACATGAAGCGCTGTGGGATGACGAGACTCGCGAGCTTTCGTCATGGATGAGGGCGAACCCGGGCAGATTTCGCTTGCGCTTTGTCGCCGATGTCGAAGAGTCGATCGCACTCAATCATCAGCACGGCGGGCTCGTGATCATTTCGGCCAGCGGCATGTGCGATGCCGGGCGGGTAAAGCACCATCTGCGCTACAACATTGACCGCAAGGAGTGCTCGGTAATCATCGCCGGTTTTCAGGCCGCTGGCACACTGGGGCGGCGTCTGGTGGACAAGGCACGTGTCGTGACGCTGTTTGGTGAAAAGGTGCCTGTGCGAGCAGATATTTATACGATAGGTGGATTATCGGCGCATGCTGACAAACCGGCGCTGCTCGAATGGATGCATCATATTGAGACGCAGCCGCGGCAGACTTTCCTCGTTCATGGCGAGACGGAGGCAAGGGCTGCGTTCGGCGCGGCTGTTGCCGATCAACTGGGCTGGTCCGGATTGATTGAGCCGGCAGCAGGGGAAACGTATCATCTGACTTGAGGTGACAGCCCAGTCTGTTACCGCTTGGGATTCAAGGAGCAAGAAATGGCCAGAACGACCAAGAATACGGGCAAAAGACCGTCAGCGGGCGGAACGGGAAGGCACGCCGAAGAATTCAATCCGGGACAGGCCGTCAAGCGTGCGATGCGCGAACTGCATGATGGCGTGGAAGGTACGGTGGATCCGCTTGGAATGAGCGCACCGATCGTCCATGCCCAGCTTGCATGGCTCGCACATCCGCAGGAGCTTGCGGAGCGCTTTACCCGCCTGTCTTCGGATCTGTGGAAATTGCAGCTGCATTCGGTTAATCGCATGCTCGGGCTGGCAAGCTCCGACCCGATACGTCCGCACTCCGACGACGCACGTTTCGCCGATCCCGTCTGGACGGACTACCCGACCTGGGATCTGAGCAAGGAGTGGTATCTCGCCTTCACCCGCAACATGCAGGACATGCTCTACGACACGCCCGGGCTGGCAAGCAAGGAGCGCAGGCGGGCCGCTTTCTGGTGGCGTAACCTGCTCAACGCAATGGCGCCCACGAATTTCCTGTGGACAAATCCCGTGGCGATGCGCAAGGCCTTGGAAACCAACGGTGAAAGCCTGACCAATGGCTTCAGAAATTTTCTTGAGGATCTCAAGGCCGGCAATGTCCGGATGACCGACCCGGACGATTTCCATGTTGGCGAGAATCTCGCCACCACCCCGGGTGAAGTGATTTTCCGGAATCGCCTGCTGGAGGTCATCCATTACGCGCCGACGCAGGCAAAGGTGCATGCCAAGCCGGTCGTGATCGTCACGCCGTGGATCAACAAGTTCTACATTCTTGACCTGGTGCAGCGCAAGAGCATGATCCGTTTCCTCCTTGATCAGGGGATGGATGTCTTCATCACGAGCTGGAAGAACCCCGATGCGTCGATGCGGGATTGCACCTTCGACGATTACCTTGTCGAGGGTGTGCATGCCATTATTGAATGCGCACGCAGCTTCAGTGGGCAGGACAAGGTTCATGCAGTTGGCTACTGCATAGGAGGCACCGCGCTGTCGATGTACATGGCGTGGGCAAATCGCCATTTTCCGGAGGATCAGATACCGGTTTCGGAATGGACACTCTTCACCACGCTGGTCGATTTTCACAAACCGGGTGATATTGAGGTCTTCATCGACGAAGCGAGTATCCGCTACATCACCAATAACATGGCAAGCAAGGGTTATCTCGACGGCAAGGAAATGGCTTCGGCATTCCGCTTGCTGCGTTCGAATGGCCTGATCTGGCATTACGTGGTCAATGGCTGGCTGTACGGCGAAACGCCGCCACCATTTGATGTGCTGTTCTGGAACATGGACACCACGCGCATGCCTTATGCGATGCATTCGTGGTACCTGCGTGAGCTTTACCTGAACAACAATCTCATCCATCCCGATGCACTCGAGGTGGCGGGTGAACGGCTGGATCTCGGCCGCATCTCACAGCCTGTCTATGTGGTGGCCGCCGAGGACGATCACATCGCGCCGTGGCTGCAGACTTTTCGCGTGATGAATCATGTTACCGGGCCCAAGCGATATGTGCTTTCCAGCTCCGGTCACATCTTTGGGATTATCAATCCGGTCGTTACACCGCCGAAACGCAAGTTCTGGGCGGGCGAGGCGCATCGCTCCGACACCGCCGAGCAGTGGCGCAATCGTACCAAGGAGCAGGACGGCAGCTGGTGGACGGACTGGATGGAATGGTTCAAGCCCCACGCCGGAGAGCTGGTCGATGCGAGGCCGGCAGCGACAGAGCAATTTCCGTCACTGGCGCCGGCGCCTGGAACCTATGTGCTCGAGACCTGAGCTTGCTCGGATGTGAAGGGTTCAGCTGTCAGTAGAGGAGTAACGTGAACGACGGCCCCTTGTTTGTGCAAGGGGCCGTCGCTTTATGGAAACAGTCCGGTGACGCGCACCGCCTAGTCGTTGAAGCGCGCCAGATTCTGAGGGTTGTGGAGCGTGATGCGCTTTCCCTGTACGGTGATGAGTCCATGATCGGCGAGGTCGTGGAAGATCCGCGAAAGCGTCTCAGGCGTCAGGTTGAGTCGCGATGCGATGACCTGCTTGCTCGTGGGTAGCGAGATTTCGCAGGCCTTTGTGCCATCCTCTTCGGTTTGCTGGAGGAGGTAGCCGATTACACGCTGTGTGCTCGAGCGCAGGGAATAGGCCTCTACGTCGCGCACCATGTTATGAAGGCGGACAGACATCCCGGCAAGCAGCTTGCGGGCAAACTGCGGATCCTGGTCGATCAGGTCGGATACGACATTCTGTCCGATATGCAGCAGGGTCATATCGGTTAGCGCTTCGGCAAAGACAGGGTAGGGGCGGTCCATGAACATTACCGCTTCGCCGAAGCTTTGTTGCGGGCCCACGATTTCGACCACTTTTTCATTCCCTTGGGCGGACGAAAAGCCAAGCTTGAGCTGCCCTCCGGTAACGAAGTAGAAACCGTGGGCAACGTCGCCGCGCTGAAACAGTAATTCGCCCTTGCCCAGGCGACGTTCTCGGGTATAGCGTGCAACACGTTCCAGTTCACTCTCCGACAGCTCTCCAAAGAGGGAGATCTGTCGGAGTTGACTAAGGATGTCTGCGGATGTCTGGTTCATTCATGGCTCCTGCATTCCACTTTCGATTCTAGCTTGCGTGGCTGAATCCTGTTTGTTCTGTCAATGTTCGTGACCTGACCAGAAGGCACGTACCAGCGTTTTTCCCCCAGGGAGGAAAGAAAGATGTACCAGGCGATCAAGAACATTCATGTCACCTGCGTGATACTGAGCATTGCCGGCTTCACGCTCAGGGGGTGGTGGATGCTCGTGGATCACCGTCTGCTCAACCATCGCCTGACTCGCATCCTGCCGCATGTCGTGGATACCGTGTTGCTTGGCAGCGCAATAACGCTGGCGGTGATGATTGAGCAGTACCCCTTGCAGGCACCCTGGGTGACGGCCAAAGTCATTGGTCTGATCATCTACATTCTGTTAGGTGCCGTTGCCCTGAAGCGCGGTCGGACGCGGGGTGTGCGCGTGGCCGCATTTGTTTCTGCAGTGGTGGTTTTCAGCTGGATCGTGTCGGTTGCGCTCAGCAAGAACGTTGCTGGATGGCTGGCTGTGTTTGCCTGAGCGTGATGCGGCCCTTGTTCAACGCATGCCGGGTTGATGCTGGATGAGTTTCTTGAGGCCGTCGTTGTCGAGAATGCGGATATGTTTCTGCTGCACCGCGACGAGCCCTTCATCCTGAAAACGGGAGAAGGCGCGTGAGACCGTTTCGAGCTTCAGCCCCAGGTAGGAGCCGATCTCTTCGCGGGTCATGCGCAGGTGAAACTCCGCCGGTGAGAAACCTCGGGCCGTGAAGCGCTGCGACATGTTGAGGAGGAAAGCCGCCAGACGCTCTTCGGCACGCATGGAGCCGAGCAGCATCATCACGCCATGGTCGCGCACGATCTCGCGACTCATCACTTTGTGGAACTGGTGCTGCAAGCCTTCGATCTCTCGGGACAGCTCTTCCAGCTTGGCATAGGGAATGACACAGACTTCACTGTCTTCGAGTGCGATCGCATTGCACGAGTGGAGCTCGGTGCTGATGCCGTCGAGCCCGATAATTTCGCCGGTCATCTGGAAACCGGTGACCTGCTCGCGACCGTCCTCCAGCAGGACGTCAGTCTTGAAGGAGCCGGCCCGGATCGCGTAGATCGCCTCGAAGGGCTCGCCGGCACGGTAGAGCGGTTGCTGGCGTTTGATCTTGCGACGCCCGCCGACAAGTTCGTCGAGGCGGTTGAGTTCGGTGTCATTCATGCCGAACGGCAGGCACAACTCCAGCAGATTGCATTGGGAGCATGCGGTCTTGAGCCCCGCCGCGGTAATCGGCACCGTCGCCTTCATTTGCACTGTAAACTTGCTCCGATTCCGGATTGGGGGTAGTCAGTATGTTGACGTTGATCCAAGTCAACCACAAAACGCCGGCTTTCTGCCATTGTTAATCAACACTTCCACGCAGCCACACCCATGACCAGCCAGACAGACCTCATCTTTGACCCCCAGCTGATTCAGCGTTTCGACATCAACGGGCCTCGCTATACGTCGTATCCCACGGCAGACCGGTTTGTGGAAGCGTTCGATGCCCGGGCGCTGACGGACTGGCTTGGGAAGCGCGCTGTCGGCGGTGTGAGCCGACCGCTCTCATTATACTTCCACATCCCCTTTTGTAATACGATCTGCTACTACTGTGCCTGCAACAAGATCATTACCAAGGATCACGGGCGCTCTGCCAAGTATTTGAATTATCTTGAAAAAGAAATTGAAATGCAGGCGGCGGCGCTGGGCGGTGCCCGTCAGGTGACGCAGTTGCATCTCGGGGGCGGTACGCCGACTTTCCTCTCGCATGCCGAAATGCACCAGCTCATGGATGCGGTGCGCAAGCACTTCAGCCTGGTGCCGAACGGCGAATACTCGATCGAAGTGGATCCGCGCAAGGTCGATTTCGACACGGTCGAAATGCTGGCCAATCTCGGCTTCAACCGCATGAGCGTCGGCGTGCAGGATTTTGCCGAGGACGTGCAGATTGCGACCAACCGTGTGCAAAGCGTCGAAGAGACAAAGCTCGTCATCGACGCGGCAAGGGCAACCGGCTTCAAGTCGATCAGCATGGATCTGATCTACGGTCTGCCCAAGCAGAACGTGATCAGCTTCAACCGCACGCTCGAGCAGGTGCTCGAACTGTCGCCCGATCGAATCTCGCTCTACAGCTACGCGCACCTGCCGGGGCTGTTCAAGCCCCAGCGCAGAATCATCCCGATCGAGCTGCCGTCGGCCGACTCCAAACTGCAGATCCTGCAGCTTGCCATCCGCCGCCTGACCGATGCAGGTTACGTCTATATCGGCATGGACCACTTCGCCAAGCCGGATGACGAACTGACCGTCGCACAGCGCCAGGGGCGGCTGCACCGCAACTTTCAGGGCTATTCCACGCAGGCCGAGTGCGACCTGCTTGCCTTCGGTGTGTCGGCGATCGGCAAGATCGGTCCGGTCTACTCGCAGAACGTCAAGACGCTTGACGAGTACTACGATGCGCTCGACCGTGACGCGTTGCCGGTGCTGCGTGGCGTCGAACTCACTGCTGACGATCTCCTCCGGCGCTCGATCATCCAGGCGCTGATGTGCCATTTCGAACTGTCAATCGAGTCGATCGAGATTGCTCACCTCATCAAGTTCCATGAGTACTTCGCCGAAGAGATCGCGGACCTCAAGGAAATGGAAGACGCTGGGCTGGTGAAGGTCGACAAGGACTGGATCAGCGTGCTGCCTGCGGGGCGTTTGCTGGTGCGTGGCATTGCGATGTTGTTTGATCGCTATCTGCGCTCGGATCGCGAACGGGCCCGTTACTCCCGGGTGATCTGACCGGACGGCGAAACGCGGTGCAGCGTAGAATGCGCGCACCGCACCAATTGCCTCATATCTGATTGAATATGCCCGAAACCGGTTATCTCGCCGTCTTCCTGATTGGCCTCCTTGGCGGTACGCACTGCGTATCGATGTGCGGTGGCATTGTCGGCGCGCTCACGGTACAGGTGCAGACACCGTCGAGTCGCAGTCGGCAGTGGCCGATTCACCTTGCCTATAACCTTGGCCGGATTACCACCTACACATGCATCGGCGCCGGGCTCGGTGCGCTGGGCTCGGTCGGCATGCTCTACGATGGCGTGCTGCCGGTCCAGATCACGCTCTACGTGCTCGCCAACCTCATGCTGGTGGCGCTTGGACTCTATCTCACCGGGTTTACCAAGTTACTCGTTCCAGTCGAACAGCTCGGCCATCGCCTGTGGCGCCGTATCCAGCCGCTGAGCCGGCGCTTCCTGCCGGCGCGCTCGGTCAAGCAGGCCTTGCCGCTTGGCCTGCTGTGGGGTTTCCTGCCGTGCGGACTGGTGTATTCGGTGCTGGCGACTTCGCTGGTCACTGGGTCAGCATTGCGGGGTGGCGGCTTGATGCTGGCGTTCGGGCTCGGCACTTTGCCCAACCTGATGCTCGCCGGCATGCTCTTCAAGCGCTTTCGCGATATCACCCGCAACGGCAAGGTTCGCTTTGCTTCGGGCCTGCTGGTATTTGGCTTCGGCGTTTTCGGACTGTTCCACGCCCAGACGCTCGGAGGGCAACTGTGGAGCGGGGTAGTGTGCGCGGTCTGAGCTAGACCTTTTCAGAGGCCGCTCAGCGTTGGCGCGCGCATTCATTCGCTCGACAGCGCTCGAAGAATCGGACAGGGGGCGGGTGCGTCGGTGCGCTGGCAGCAACCGACCAATTCGGTCAGTGCGTTACGCATCTCCTGCATCTGGCGGATGCGATCATCCAGAAGTTCAATCTTGCTCTGCGCCAGTGCGCGGGCGCGTTCGCGGTCGGTGTCTTCGTTGAGCGCGAGCAGGCCATCTATTTCTTCGAGTGAGAACCCCAGTTGCTGGGCCCGGCGAACGGCCCGCAGGCGGGTAAGTTCGTGCTCCCCATATACCCGATACGCGCCACGCATTTGGGTGGGTTCGGCGAGCAGACCACGGCGCTGATAATAACGAATGGTTTCCACACCGACGCCAGCTGCCTTTGCGAGTGCGCCGATCGTGAGGCCCTTGCCTGTTTGCTGATTCATTGCTTGACTCCGTACATGGGTACGGGGTTTACACTGCGCTTCATCGAATATTCCCGCAAGGGAGAGAAGCAATGACCGCACACTCATCAACCCAGACCGTTCCGTCGCGCCCGGCGTCTGAGCTCGCGAAGCTTGAACTCTCCATTAGCGGCATGACCTGCGCCGCGTGTTCCGCTCGTCTGGAGAAGGTGCTCAATCGGCTTCCTGGGGTTGAGGCTACCGTGAACCTTGCGACCGAGCGGGCGACGATTCACTTCGAGGCGGGTGCGCTCACGCTGGATTCAGCGAAGGCGGCGGTTGAGCGGGCGGGTTTCAGTGCCAGCGAGGTGACCAGCATCGTGCGTGAGGAGGCGCACGAGAAGAAAAGGACCGCGTGGAAGATTGAATTGCGCCATTTCTGGATCGCAGCGGCGCTCACCCTCCCACTGGCGCTGCAGATGCCGGCCATGTTCGGTCTGTGGCCGGGGGGCGAGGTGGTGCACGATCTGGTACCACGCTGGCTGCAGTTGCTGCTCGCGACACCCGTCCAGTTCTGGCTTGGAGCACGCTTCTATCGTGGCGCCTGGGCCTCGTTGCGCGGTGGCGGAGCAAACATGGATGTTCTGGTCGCGCTCGGCACCTCGATGGCGTATTTCTATAGCCTGGTGGTGACGCTGGCGGGGCGGCACGACCTGCACGTCTACTTCGAAGCCTCGGCGATGATCGTTACGCTGATCCTGCTCGGCAAGTTGCTCGAAGCGCGCGCCAAGGCAAGGACGACGGCGGCGCTTGACGCGCTGCTGCGTCTGCAGCCGAAGGTGGCGCGTATCGAACGCGATGGCGTCCTGGTCGAGGTGCCGGTCGAGAGTCTGGCGCCGGGTACGGTTTTCGTGCTGCGCCCGGGCGATGCCGTTCCGGTCGATGGTGTGGTCGAGGAGGGCAGCTCGGCGCTGAACGAGGCCATGCTGACCGGTGAGAGCCTGCCGGTGGACAAGCAGCCAGGTGACCAGGTCTTTGCTGCCACGGTGAATGGCGACGCTGTACTGCGCTGCAGGGCGACCGGTGTGGGCGGCAGCACCCTGCTGGCGGGCATCATCCGCCTGGTCGAGCAGGCGCAGGGCTCGAAGGCGCCGGTGCAACGCCTGGCCGACCGGATTGCAGCCGTGTTCGTGCCGGTGGTGGTCGCCATTGCCAGCCTGACCTTTGTCGCGTGGTGGCTGTGGTCGGGCGATTTCCAGGTGGCCTTGATCAACGCCGTGGCCGTGCTGGTAATCGCCTGTCCGTGTGCGCTTGGTCTGGCAACGCCGACGGCGATCATGGTCGGTACCGGACAGGGCGCGCGAGCCGGAATGCTGGTGAAGAATGCCGAAGCTCTCGAACTGGCAGAGCGCCTGACGGTGCTGGTGGTGGACAAGACGGGCACCGTTACCGAAGGCAAGCCAGCAGTGACCGATGTGCTGGCAGCGCCTGGCTGGACGAGGTCAAGCCTTCTGGCTGTGGGGGCTGCGCTCGAGCAGGGTAGCGCGCATCCGATCGCTGCGGCGGTCGTTGAGGCCGCGCGAGCCGAGGGGGTGACGCTTGAGCGGACGAGCGATGTTCGTGCAGTGGCGGGGAAAGGCGTGGAAGGCCAGGTGGCGGGCCGACGGGTCATGCTGGGGGCGCCGGGATTTCTCGTGGGCCAAGGGATCTCCGTACCCGACTCAGATTGCGATCCGCTGGCGGCTGCCGGCAAGACGCTGGTTGCGCTGGCTGTCGACGGAAACTATGCGGGCGTGATCGCCGTTGCCGACCGCGTGCGCCAGGATTCTGCTGCTGCAGTCGAACGCCTGCAACGAAACGGGGTGAAAGTGGTGATGCTGACTGGCGATCATCCTGCGACGGCACAGGCAATTGCCAGGCAGACGGGTATCGCCGAATGGCGGGCAGGGGTGTTGCCCGCGGACAAGGCAGCCGCCGTGAATGAACTGAGGGCGGCAGGTGAGCGTGTCGGCATGGCGGGCGACGGCATCAACGACGCACCAGCGCTGGCTGCGGCAGAAGTGTCGTTTGCAATCGGTGTCGGGGCCGACGTCGCGATTGAGGCGGCCGATATCACGCTGGTGCGCAACAGTCTGCATGGCGTGGCCGATGCAATCGACCTGTCACGTGCGACCCTGTCGAAGATTCGGCAGAACCTTTTCTTTGCCTTTGTCTACAATGTGCTTGGCATCCCCCTTGCCGCAATGGGGATGCTCAACCCCGTTGTAGCGGGTGCGGCAATGGCCATGAGTTCGGTATCGGTGGTTAGCAATTCGCTGCTGCTCAAGCGCTGGAAGCCTGGGCGGTGATGGCTGGATATTCCTCAAGGAGAACGAACGGTGACTGAAGTGACGATCAAGGTGGCTGGCATGAGTTGCGGCGGCTGTGTGCGCAACGTGACTGGCGTGCTCAAGGCGCTGGCGGGGGTGGATGACGCCGAGGTATCGCTCGAACAGGCTACGGCGACCGTGCGCTTTGATCCTTCAAGGGTAGATGTCGACGGTTTGCGCCAGGCTATCGAGAATGCGGGCTTCGACTCGCCGGCGTGAGCCGCTCTTATATCTTATAATCCGAAGACTTTTTCCACGGGAGGGTTAAATGGGCTTAGACCTCGTAAAGGCCGGCAAGGACTTGCCGAACGATATCAACGTCATCATCGAGATCCCGGCGCAAGCCGATCCGATCAAGTTCGAAGTTGATAAGGAAAGTGGCGCAGTCTTCGTAGATCGCTTCATGGGTACTTCGATGCGCTACCCGATCAACTACGGTTACGTGCCGCACACCGTGGCCGGCGATGGTGATCCCGTGGACGTGCTGGTTGTAACTCCGTTCCCGCTCTTTCCTGGTGCAGTGATCCGCTGCCGCCCGGTGGGTGTGCTCAAGATGGAAGACGACGGCGGCATGGATGCCAAGGTTGTTGCTGTCCCCGTCTCCAAGCTGACCCCGCTGTACGACAAGGTGCAATCCACCGACGACCTGCCGGAACTGCTGATGAAGCAGACCGTGCACTTCTTCGAGCACTACAAGGATCTCGAACCCGGCAAGTGGGTCAAGATCCTGGGTTGGGGCACGGTTGATGAGGCCCGTCAGGAGATCCTCAACGGCGTGGCCGCAGCAGCCAAGTAAGTCTTGTGATCGGCGCCAGGCCGGTCTCGCAGAAAAACCCGCTCACGAGCGGGTTTTTCATTTGTGGCGGTATTTCTTCGCTCAGCCACAGTCGCGGGACCTCACGTGCTTGTCGCCGGCTGGCATTCAACGGCTCATAATTGACGGGTTGAAACGACGATGATTGGCGATTGCCTCCGTCAATTCCTGCGGTGGCGCTCGCCATAAGGGAGTGTGTCATCATGAGTCACAAGCATCTGAATCTGCTGCGGGCCATCTTTCAGGATCCGGTCAACGGCAATATCCACTGGCGCGAAGTCGAAACCCTGCTGCAACATCTCGGTGCAAGCATCGAACCCGCGCATGGTGCGAGATTCCGGGTCGTACTGAACCGGGTCGAATTCTTCCTGCATCAACCCCACCACAGCAGTACCTGCACCAAGCAGGACATCAAAATGTTGCGTGAGAATCTCGCGCATGCCGGCATCAGTGCGTCCGCCTACGAGAGTCAGGCCGGGCAGCAACAGCAGTAGGAATCCGGCCGGACGCGGTCAGCCCGAATGGGCAAGGATGCGTCCGGACTGCTTGTTGCGCTCGTCCTGGGGTCAGGCCAGCAGTTTCAGCAAGGCCTTTGCCGCCGGTTCGGACGAAGCCGGGTTCTGACCGCTGATCAGCAGGCCGTCAGTCACGACGTAGGGCTGCCAGTCGGCGGCCTTGGCGTAGAGGCCACCATTCTCCTTGAGCATGTCCTCGACCAGGAAGGGCACCACCTTGGTCAGGCCAACGGCCTCCTCCTCGGTGTTGGTGAAGCCGGTGACCTTCTTGCCTTGCACCACCGGAACGCCAGCGGCGGTTTTCGGGTGGCGCAGCACACCGGGTGCATGGCAGACGGCAGCAACCGGTTTGCCTGCGGCCAGCATGTCCTCGATGAGCTTGATTGAGGTGGGGTCTTCTGCCAGGTCCCACAAGGGGCCATGTCCACCGGGGTAGAACACCGCATCGAAATCGGCTGCGGACACGCTGTCGAGCGGCCGTGTATTGGCCAGTTCGCGCAGAGCAGCCGGGTCGGCCTTGAACCGTCGCGTGGCTTCGGTTTCGGAGGCTGGGTCGTCGCTCTTGGGGTCAAGCGGTGGTTGTCCGCCGAGCGGGGAGGCCAGGGTAAGGTTGGCGCCAGCCTCCTTGAAGGTGTAGTAAGGGGCGGCAAACTCTTCGAGCCAGAAACCGGTTTTTTCACCGGTCGAGCCGAGGCTATCGTGCGAGGTGAGTACCATGAGGATGTTCATTTCCTGCTCCTGATCTTGTGGCAGTGTCGTCGTGGGCCTGTGTGGGCCAAGCGGCCAGGGACGTCTGCATTGGGTCATTGCCCCGGCGACTGCCGGGGCGCGATGGATCATGAACTGGCGACGCGAACCAGCAGTTTGCCAAAGTTGCGTCCTTCGAGCAGGCCCATGAAGGCTTGCGGCGCTTTCTCAAGGCCGTCCACGATGTCCTCGCGGAACTTGATCTTGCCTTGCTTCAGCCAGGCGCTCATCTGGGCAAAGAATTCGCCGTAACGGTCGCCGTAGTCGTCAAAGATGATGAAACCCTGCATCTTGATGCGCCTGACCAGCAGCGTGCGGGTGAGCAGGCCGAGGCGGTCGGGGCCGGCGGGCAGTTCGGTGTCGTTGTAGTGGGAGATCATCCCGCACAGCGGAACTCGCGCACCGGTGTTGAGCAGGGGCAATACCGCGTCGAAAACCGCGCCCCCGACACTCTCGAAATACACGTCGATGCCATCGGGGCAAGCCGAAGCCAGCGCCGCCGGCAGATCGGGGCTGCGGTGATCGATGCACGCATCGAAGCCGAGTTCCTCAACCACGTAGCGACACTTCTTTTCGCCCCCCGCAATTCCTACCACGCGGCAGCCCTTGAGCTTGGCGATCTGCCCCACAAGGGAGCCGACTGCGCCACTTGCAGCCGCGACCACGACGGTTTCACCCGCCTTCGGCTGACCGATGTCGAGCAGGCCCATGTAGGCGGTGAAGCCGGGCATGCCGAGCACGCCGAGCGCCATCGAGGGTTGCGCCATGTCGGGTGCGAGCTTGATCAGACCGGTGCCGTCCGAGACGGCGTAGTCCTGCCAGCCCGAAAAGGAGAGGACGAGATCGCCTGCCTGATAGTCGGGATGCTCAGAGGCCTCGATCTTTGCCACCGTGCCACCGACCATGGTTTCGCCAATACCGACCGATGCTGCATAGGATGGGCCATCGCTCATGCGACCGCGCATGTACGGGTCGAGCGACAGATACAGCGTGCGCAGCAGGACCTGGCCCGTTGCCGGCTGCGGAATGGGTGCCTCGTCGAGGCGGAAGTTGGCGTCAGTCGGCGCGCCGACCGGACGCGAGTTGAGCAGGACGCGGCGGTTGCGGGTGTTGTTCTGCTTCGCAAGCTCAGTCATTTCAGCGTGCCCCTTCCAGAATGCTGCGGCTGACATCCAGGGTGATGTCCTTGCGTTCGCCCAGTGCCGTCATGCCGTGGATCTCGAGTTGGGCGACGATATTGTCGATGGCTTCAGTGCCCAGTTCGTAATCGGCGAGCCGGGTCTTGACGCCGAGCGACTCGAAGAACTGCGCGGTGCGCCGGATGGCCTCGTCGATGCGCTGGTCTTCCGTGCCGCTGTTGATCTGCCAGACGCGGGCAGCGTACTGCAGCAACTTTTCACGTTTCTGCTCGCGCTGAACGTTGAGAAGCGAGGGCAGCACGATGGCCAGAGTGCGGGCGTGGTCGATACCGTGAGCCGCGGTGAGCTCGTGGCCGATCATGTGGGTCGCCCAGTCCTGCGGTACGCCGGCACCGATCAGCCCGTTCAGCGCCATCGTGGCAACCCACATCAGGTTGGCACGTACATCCGCGTCCTCGGGCGTCTCGAGGGCCTTCGGTCCGATCTCGATCAGGGTCTGCAGCAGGCCTTCGGCAAAACGGTCCTGCACCATGCCACCGACGGGGTAGGTGAGGTACTGCTCGACGGTGTGAACAAAGGCGTCGACCACGCCGTTGGCGATCTGCCTGCGCGGCAGGGTGTAGGTCTTGCTCGGGTCGAGCACCGAGAAGCGCGGGAACACATGGGGGCTCAGGAAAGCGAGCTTGGTCTGGGTCTCGCTGCGGGTAATGACCGCGCCGCAGTTCATCTCGGAACCCGTCGCGGGCAGGGTCAGGACGCTGCCGAAGGGCAGCGCGCCGTCTACATTCTGGCCATGGGTAAGCAGGATTTCCCACGGATCCCCGTTGAAGTTCACTGCGGCCGCGACGAACTTGGTACCGTCGATAACCGAGCCGCCCCCCACTGCGAGCAGGAAGTCGAGTTTTTCACTACGGATCTGCTCGACCGCCCGCATCAGCGTTTCGTAAGTCGGATTCGGTTCGATACCGGCAAATTCGTGGACCGTTCGCGCGCCCAGTGCCGCTTTGACTTCATCCAGGGTGCCGTTCTTTTGCGCGCTGCTGCCGCCGTAGAGGATCAGCACGCGGGCGTCCGATGGCACCAGCTCGGCGAGACGGGAGATGGTTTCAGTGCCGAAAACGATTTTCGTCGGGTTGTAGAACTCAAAATTCTGCATTTTCTTTTTTCCTGTATTAGACCGGTCGTCTCTATTTTATGATCAGAACCGGCTGATGAGATTTATGCACTGCGGATATTGTTGTGGAGAAGCGGTGAAGCGTCAGGCTTGACGCTCAGTGGTCCTGTTTCAACATCTGTCGCGTAAATGCCATGGCCGCTTCGAGCGCACTGCGGTTACGACGAATCTTGGTCAGCACTGTTGCACCCAGCCAGAGGTTGTAAAGCGCCAGGGCGCACTCGTCAGCGTCAATGTCGGCGGGCAGCGAAGCGTCCTGCTGTGCCTCCCGGATGCAACTGGAGATGATTTCTACGATGTCGCTCGTGCCACGGGCAAGTGCGATCCGCATGGGTTCCGAGATGTCCGACACCTCGCCACCCAGTTTTACCGCCAGGCATTTGCCATCGGTGCCGTCGCTGGCCTGGGTGTCGAGCCACTGTTGCCAATAGTTCATCAGGCGCTCGCCGGCCGAACCGCTTCCGCTGTTCAACAGTTCCGACAAGCGCGAGCGATAGCTGGAGAAATAGCTATCAAGCAGTGCCTCGCCGAACGCTTCCTTGGACTTGAAGTAGTGGTAGAACGAACCTTTGGGTACGTCGGCAGCTGACAGCAACTCGTTCAGCCCGACCGCAGAGAACCCCTTACCCAGAATGATGGGCTTAGCGGTATCGAGAATGTGCTGACGCACGTCGGTGTGTTCGGTG
This sequence comes from Azoarcus sp., assembly GCA_023230755.1. Lineage (GTDB taxonomy): Bacteria > Pseudomonadota > Gammaproteobacteria > Burkholderiales > Rhodocyclaceae > Parazoarcus. Next base: position 13,839 of record JALNWS010000007.1, on the reverse strand, counting down.
ACCATGGGGCGAACGATACGCCCCATTAGACCGGTCGTCTAGTGCTGATTTCCGAAAGACGAAAATTTTGTCGTAATCGCGTTCAGGCCGCAGTGATCTCGCTTCTCCGACACTTTGCAATGCCGAGTTCGGTGGCGATCAGCAGCGGATACACGGCGCCGTGGTAAGGCCCGAAGGTGCCAATGTTGAAGCCGATTACATGACCTTCTACCTGTCCGATCCGGACTCTGCGGCCAATGCAGTAGCCGTCCTGTATAACGCTTGCGATGGCATGTTCGATCGAACCGTGCCAGTGGTTTGGGTCTTCGTTGTTGCGGTCGCCGTCAACGATGACAAGTTGTGTCCTGTTCATGATGGGCCTCTGTCAGAAGTTCCAGACGGTTTGCTCTTGCTGTAGATAACGGCATCTGCGTCCCGGCCTTGACTTACTTTCGGCTTAATATTGCGCCAATGTTGTGAGCTTTGACACGATTGATCGAATTTTCGGCATGCTGCGTCGCGTTTTGTCGTTTTTTTGCAATCTTGGTGTGAATCAGATTGGCGAGCGGTTATTTCCCGCTCACTTTGCTTCGCTCATGCGTTGCGAAACGGAGAGCGTTCGGAAAGCTCGTCCAGATAGAACTGAATTCCGGTGCTTTCCTGTTCGAGGAAGCGATCAACCGCATCGCGGAAGCGCGGGTCTGCGATCCAGTGGGCAGAGCGGGTCACGACGGGTTCGAGCCCGCGCGAGAGTTTGTGTTCGCCCTGGGCGCCGCCTTCAAAGCGGGACAGACCGTGGCGGATGCAGTAGTCGATTGCCTGGTAGTAGCACAGTTCGAAGTGCAGGAATGGCAGGGGCTCTGTTGCACCCCAGTAGCGCCCGTAAAGGGCTTCGCCGTCGCAAAGGTAGAAGGCGCCCGCGAGCGCTTCACCATCGCGCTCGGCCAGCAGGAGACGCACGCCGTCTGGCATGTCGCGGGCCAGCGTGGTGAAGAAGTCGGGGGTCAGATAAGGGGTTGAGCGGTGCAGGGCGTAGGTCGTGGCGTAACAACGATAGAAAAATGCCCAGTCTGCAGCGCAGGCCGTATGTCCGTCGAGCCAGCGCAAGGACAGCCCGTGATCACCGGCGCGGCGCCGTTCCTGCCGGATCTTTTTGCGTTTGTCGTGGTTGAGGTGGGCGAGAAAGGCGTCGAAGTCCGCGTACCCAGCGTTATGCCAGTGAAACTGCACGCCATTGCGTAGCATCATGCCGGCTTCGCGCAGCCAGATGCCTTCTTCCTCGGTCGGGAACAGCAAGTGAAAAGATGACAGCCCGCTTTCCGCTGCCAGTGCAAGCACGGCGGTGAGCAAGGCCTTGCGGTCGTCCGCGCTGCGTCCGAGCAGGCGCGCACCTGGAATGGGGCAAAAGGGCAGAGCGGACAGCCATTTGGGGTAGTAGTCGAGACCGTTGCGTGCGTAAGCGTCAGCCCAGGCCCAGTCAAAGACGTACTCGCCGTAGGAGTGGATCTTCAGGTACAGGGGCATGGCGGCGACCAGTTCGCCCTCGCGCCAGAGGGTTGCGTGCTGCGGCGTCCAGCCGGTTTTGCCGCCGACGCAGCCGGTGCTTTCCAGCGTGTTGAGGAAGGCGTGGGACAGGCAGGCCTGCGCGCCTGCGATCGCGTTCCATTGTGCCGGGTCGATCGCTGCAAGCGCTGGAATGAGGTGGAAACCGTTCTTGTCGGACATTTCTCGATCTTTACTTGTCGGGCGGTGTCGGGCGTCTCCCCACTGCCTGTTTTTTGTGCAATTGCAAAAAACGCTTTGCATGCAAGTGCTTGAGCACGCTGCAGCGGGCTTATCCACAGCTTTGCCCACGGCCGTTGTGAAGATTTTGGCTTCAAGCACAGCGGCGGCACGGGGCTTGAAGCGGTATAGTTATATCCCATGAATACCACGCTTTCCATCGCTGTTGCCCAGCTTAATTTCACCGTTGGCGATCTCGCTGCCAACGCGGACCGCATTATTGATGCCATCGACCGCGCACGCACGGCGGGGGCCGATCTGCTGTTGACGCCAGAACTCGCGCTTGCCGGATATCCCCCTGAGGACCTGCTGCTGCGCCCCGACTTCTATCGCGCCTGTGATCACGAACTGCAGCGCATCGCGCAAGCGGCGGGCGGGTTGTGTGTCGTGGTCGGACACCCGCAGCAACGTGGCGAGCGCCGCTACAACGCGGCCACTGTCATCAGGGACGGCGAGGTCGTCGCCACCTATCACAAGCATCTTCTGCCCAACTACGAAGTCTTTGATGAGCTGCGCTATTTCGAGGCGGGTTCCGACCCATGTGTATTCAGCCTGAAGGGCGTGAAGCTGGGTATCAATATCTGTGCTGATGTCTGGGCTCCAGGGCCGGCGGACGCTGCGCGTGCGGCTGGCGCCGACGTGCTGTTGTCGCTCAATGCCTCGCCCTACCACGTCAACAAACAGGCGTTGCGCCACGAGGTTCTGCGCGAACGGGTGACCGAAACCGGGTTGCCGGTGTTGTATTGCAACATGGTGGGTGGGCAGGACGAGCTCGTTTTCGATGGCGGCTCTTTCGCACTGGAGTCCGATGGGGCGCTTGCCTATCAGGCCAGTGCTTTCGAGGAGCGCCTCGACATCCTTGCCTTGCGTGACGGGCACTGGGTGTCGGATATCCGCTGCGAGCAGCCGGGCACGGAGGCCGAGGTGTATGAGGCCCTGCGCGTGGGGGTGCGTGACTATCTGGGCAAGAATCGTTTCCCCGGTGTGATCATCGGCCTGTCGGGCGGTATCGATTCCGCGCTTACGCTCGCGATTGCGGTTGATGCGCTGGGCGCCGACCGCGTTCGCGCAGTCATGATGGCTTCACCCTACACCGCGCAGATGAGTCTCGACGACTCGCGCGAGATGGTGCGCCGCCTGGGGGTGCGTTACGACGAAATTCCGATCGAATCGGTGATGAACGGCTTCGAGGCGTTGCTTGCACCGCAGTTCGAGGGCTTGCCTGCGGATACGACCGAGGAGAACCTGCAAAGCCGGATTCGCGGCATGATCCTGATGGCGCTGTCGAACAAGACCGGTGCCATCGTACTGACCACCGGTAACAAGAGCGAGATGGCAACTGGCTACGCGACCCTCTATGGCGATATGGCCGGTGGCTTCGCGGTACTCAAGGATATTTACAAGACGCTGGTCTATCGCTTGTCGAACTGGCGTAATTCGGTCGGAGAGGTGATTCCGCAGAACATCATCGATCGTCCGCCATCAGCAGAACTCAAGCCCGATCAGACCGACCAGGACAGCTTGCCTGCCTACGAAGTGCTCGATGCCATCATCGAGGCCTACATGGAACGCGACGAGTCGCCGCGGGAGATCATTGCTGCGGGCTACCCGGAGGCCGACGTGCGCCGCACCGTGGGCATGCTCAAGCGTAACGAATACAAACGCCGTCAGTCCCCGGTCGGCATCCGCGTAACGCAACGCGGTTTCGGCAGGGATTGGCGTTATCCGATAACATCGCGCTATCAGGACGAATATTGAGCGCGCATGCGTCATGGCGGTTGCCGTGGCGCCAACCAGGAGAATGATATGAAGAAAATTGAAGCGATCATCAAGCCGTTCAAACTCGACGAAGTCCGTGAGGCCTTGTCCGAAGTGGGCATTACCGGCCTTACCGTGACCGAGGTGAAGGGCTTCGGTCGCCAGAAGGGCCATACCGAGCTTTACCGTGGTGCCGAGTATGTCGTCGACTTTCTGCCCAAGATCAAGGTCGAGATCGTGATCGGCAACGATCTGGTCGAGCAAACCGTCGAAGCCATCATCAAGGCTGCACAAACGGGCAAGATCGGCGATGGCAAGATCTTTGTCTCTTCGGTTGAACAAGTGGTGCGCATCCGCACCGGTGAAACCGACGAAGCTGCCATCTGATCACGTTACCCCGGCAGTGACTGCCGGGGTGGTTAGCGGCGGGTGCCGTTCGGCGCCCGCATCAGTACCAGCAAGGCGCCACCGCCGCCATCGTGCGGACCTGCCTGGCAGAAGGCGAGGATTTCCTCGCGCTGTGCGAGCCAGCCGCGCGACAACTGCTTGAGTATGGACACCCGTCCGGGTGAGCCCAGTCCTTTCCCATGTATGACCCGAATGCAGCGCCGGCCCTGTTGCAGGCTGTGCGCCAGAAAATGGGCGAGCGCATCGCGTGCTTCGTCGCGGGTCAGGCCGTGCAGGTCGAGCTCGCCCTGAAGCACCCAGCGTCCGCGACGCAGATCGGTCAGCACGCGTTTGGGCAGACCGGGGCGGAGAAATGCCGCCTCGTCGCCCATGTCCAGCCGATCCTCGAAGGTCAGGGGGGCGGTAAGCGATTCGTTTAATGCCTCACGCTCGTCCGCTTCGCGCTTGAGCGGCTCGGGTGCAGGAGCAAGCGTGGGCAATTCGACCCGGTTGCGGTCATCGATCTGCTGGGCGCCGCGTGCGGCATGGCGGAACAGGGTGGCAGGGTCTGACAGGTCCGCATCCGGTGGCAGTATCACCGGCGGCATTTCGCCAGCAGGGAGGTCTGTCTTGTCTGTTGTTGCTGGCTGCTCTGGGGTGTAAACGCGCCGACGCGGTGCCTGGCCGAGGACGACTCTGCCGCTGTCGGCAATCGGAATGACGTCAGCGTAGGCTGAGAGCAAGGGATCGGTTGCCCGTCGGGCGGGGGCCGGTTCGGGGACGGCTTCGGGCGTTTTCGCGCGTGGAACCGGGGGTGGCCGGGGCTGATCGATTTCGGCGCGATCGCCCTTGGACAGCGGGACTACGCCGGTCTGCGAGCGCCGGAAAAGCGCAAGGTCGTCGGCATCGACGTCTGCTGCTGCCGGCTGCGGCGTTGGTGCAGCCTTTTTCGGCATTCGGGCATCCACGCCGGCCGGCGCAGTTCTCCCCTTCAGGGCTGCCAGGGCCTTGAAGGGGTTGTCTGCGGTTTTGCTGGCATCCATCTTTTTCGTGTTGCTGGATGCCGGACGCGGTTGGCGTGCCATCGCTTGCGCTTGTGAGCGGGGCTCAGTGGCCCAGCGCGTCCAGATAACGCTCGGCGTCGAGTGCGGCCATGCAGCCGGTGCCAGCCGAGGTTACAGCCTGCCGGTAGATGTGATCCTGCACGTCGCCCGCTGCGAAGATGCCCTTGATGCTGGTCTGGGTTGCGTTGCCATGATGGCCGCCCTCGGTGACGATGTAACCGCCTTCCATCTCGATCTGGCCTTCGAAAATCTCGGTGTTGGGCTTGTGGCCGATGGCGATGAAAACGCCATGCAGTGCCACGTCGCGCGTCTCGCCGGAGTTCACGTCCTTTACCCGCATTCCGGTCACGCCGGTATTGTCGCCGAGCACTTCGTCGAGGGTGGCGTTGAGCACGAGTTCGATTTTTCCGGCTGCAACCTTCTCCATCATCTTGTCGATCATGATTTTCTCGGCGCGGAATATTTCGCGGCGGTGTACGACGGTGACCTTCCTGGCGATGTTGGCGAGGTAGAGTGCTTCTTCGACAGCGGTGTTACCGCCGCCGATCACGGCCACGTCCTGATTCCGGTAGAAGAAGCCGTCGCAGGTGGCGCAGGCGGACACGCCGCGGCCGGAGAATTTCTCTTCCGACGACAGGCCGAGATATTTTGCGGTTGCGCCAGTGGAGATGATCAGTGCGTCACAGGTGTATTCACCGGAGTCACCGATGAGTCGGAACGGGCGTTCGCTCAGCTTCGCCGTGTGAATGTGGTCGAAGATCATTTCGGTGTTGAAGCGCTCGGCGTGCTTCTGGAAGCGCGACATCAGGTCCGGTCCCATCACCCCGTCCGCATCCGCCGGCCAGTTGTCGACCTCGGTGGTCGTCATCAGCTGTCCGCCTTGGGCGAGGCCGGTGATCATGACCGGGTTGAGGTTGGCTCGGGCCGCATAGACGGCCGCAGTGTAGCCTGCGGGGCCGGAGCCGAGAATGAGCAGGCGGGCGTGCTTGGTAGTCATGATGTAGCGTTCCAGCGTGTTGGCAATGGCGCGAATTATAGCCGACCGGCCACACCGCTCAGATCAATCGATTCGATAGCCCGCGCCAATTGGAGGCCATGTGCGGAAGGCTGCGCGCGGGGCGGATGGGCGCAGGGCGACCAGAAAGCGCGTGAGCCCTCGTGATCCATGGTGAGCAGCGCAGTCATTCATTCGTTTATACTCTCGCCCATCATATAAATTCAGACGATCGTTGCCGCTCAAACGCCCGCCAGACGGAGATTTCATGAGTCAAGCTACTTCGGTTTCAATCACCGCTCTCAAAACTTTTCCGCTGTTCGTCGGTTTCCCGGACGACGTGCTCGCATCGGTCGCACGCGTGGCGATGATGCGACGTTTTCCGCGCGGGCAGTCGGTGGTCCGTGCCGGGGATCGTACCGATTACGTCTATTTCGTACTGACCGGCAGTCTCAAGGTGGTGGTCAGTGACGAAGACGGACGCGAGGTCATCCTGTCCATTCTCGGACAGGGCGAACTGTTCGGCGAGATGGGTATGTTCGGCGAGCAACCCCGTTCGGCCTCGGTCGTGGCGGTGGTGGCTGCGGATCTGGTGATGATTTCCAAGCAGGATTTCCGCCAGCTGATGCAGGAAAACTTCGAAGTCGCATGGCGCATCATGTGCAATCTGTCGGAGCGTCTGCGCAATGCCGACCGCAAGATCGAGAGTCTTGCGCTGATGGATGTATATGGCCGGGTTGCAGGTCTGCTGATCGAGATGGCCGAGGATGTCGACGGTACGACGGTTGTCGTGCGCAAGATTTCCAAGCAGGACATCGCCAAGATGATCGGCGCCTCGCGTGAGATGGTGAGCCGGGTCATGAAGGATCTCGGCCAGCAAGGGCTGATCGAGGAAACGCCGCAGGGCATCATTTTGCGCGAGCGTCTGAGCGGGGTCTGAGCGTCGCGGGCCCTGGCAGCACGCGTTTGCCCGTCGTGATGGCAAGCCAGTTTGTTTCGCGCGGCAACATCGGGGGCGGCGGGGCCGGCTGATCGCATATAATCGAGGTCCGTTGCCTCTGTCCCGATTCCAGATCCCTCTGATGCTGTCTCGCTCGTCATCCCGTTCCCAGCCCCTGCCCGAAAAAATCTCGCTGTTGTTGCAAGAAGCTCGCTGGCTGATTCTGGGCGTGATGTCGCTCTATATCGGTCTGGTGCTGTTGGGCTACAACAAGGCCGATCCGGGCTGGTCCCACGCCTCTGCGGTATCCCGCGTCAGTAATCCGGGTGGCCGCTTTGGCGCCTGGCTGGCCGATCTCCTGCTTTACCTGCACGGTATCTCCGCCTGGTGGTGGTTCGTTTTCCTCGGCTATGCGCTGATGTGGGGGCTGAGACGGATCAAGAAGCAATTGACGCTTGATCGACGTTCCTTCTTTTTCGTGTTTGCAGGCTTCCTCGTTGTGCTGCTTACCAGCAGCGCGCTTGAGTTTCTGCGTTTTCATTCACATGGCGCATCGCTGCCATTGTCGCCTGGCGGCCTTTTCGGCATGGAGTTCGGGCAGGTCGTGCAGCGCAACTTCGGCTTTACCGGTGGCACCTTGTTGCTGCTGGCGCTGATGGCCTCCGGCCTGTCCCTGTTTACCGGTATTTCGTGGCTGTCTGCCGCAGAGCGTGTGGGCGGTCTGATCGAGCAGGCCGTGCTCGGCGCGCAGGCCGCCTGGCAGCGCTGGAAGGATCGCCGGGTCGGTCAGGAGGTGGCCCAGAAGCGTGAAGCGGTCATCGAAACCCGGCGACGGAAGGTCGAGCAGGCGCCTCCACCTCCGCTGCGTATCGAACCTGCCGTCGCCGAAGTGCCGCGCTCGCCACGGCTCGAGAAAGAGCGCCAGCAGAAGCTGTTTACCGATGTCGGCGAAGGCGCGATTCCGCCGCTGGGTCTGCTCGATCCGCCGACCGTCAATGGCGAACCGCCTTCGGCCGAGGCGCTTGCGTTTACCTCACGCCTGATCGAGACGAAGCTGGCCGATTTTGGCGTCGAAGTGAAGGTGCTGGCGGCTTATCCCGGCCCGGTCATTACGCGCTACGAGATCGAGCCCGCTGTCGGTGTGAAAGGCAGCCAGGTAGTGAACCTGGCCAAGGACCTGGCTCGGGCGCTGTCGATGGTGTCGATCCGCATGGTGGAAACCGTGCCTGGCAAGTCCTGCATGGCGCTGGAGCTGCCGAATCCCAAGCGCCAGACCGTGCGCTTGTCCGAGATTCTGGGCTCGCGTGCCTATAACGACATGAACTCTCCGCTCACGGTAGCCCTGGGCAAGGACATCGGTGGTCAGCCGGTGGTCGCTGATCTGGCGAAGATGCCCCACCTGCTGGTGGCAGGTACGACGGGTTCGGGCAAGTCGGTTGGTATCAACGCGATGATCCTGTCGCTTGTGTACAAGAGCGAACCCGAGCGCGTGCGTCTGATCATGGTTGACCCGAAGATGCTTGAACTGTCGATCTACGAAGGCATCCCGCATTTGCTGGCGCCGGTCGTGACCGACATGAAGCACGCAGCCAACGCGCTCAACTGGTGCGTGACCGAGATGGACAAGCGCTACAAGCTGATGGCAGCGGTTGGTGTGCGTAACCTCGCAGGCTTCAACAAGGCGGTGGTCGAGGCGCGCAAGAATGAAACTCCGCTGACCAACCCGTTCTCGATTACGCCTGAAAGCCCCGAGCCACTCGACACCCTGCCGTACATTGTGGTTGTGGTCGATGAGCTGGCCGACATGATGATGGTGGTGGGCAAGAAGGTCGAAGAACTGATCGCCCGTCTGGCGCAGAAAGCACGGGCGGCCGGTATCCACCTCATTCTCGCCACTCAGCGGCCTTCAGTCGACGTCATTACCGGATTGATCAAGGCCAACGTGCCCACCCGTATTTCCTTCCAGGTGTCGAGCAAGATCGACTCCCGCACGATCCTCGACCAGATGGGCGCCGAGGCACTGCTGGGCATGGGTGACATGCTCTATCTGGCGCCCGGTACGGGCTTGCCGGTGCGCGTGCATGGTGCGTTCGTGGCCGATGAAGAAGTGCACAAGGTCGTCGATCACCTCAAGGGGCTGGGACCACCGGATTACGTTGACGGCATCCTGGCGGCACCCGAGGATGATCTCGAGGCCGCGCTGGGTGGCGGAGACGGGGGCGACACCGAAACGGATGCGCTCTACGATCAGGCCGTCGAGATCGTGATCAAGACCCGTCGTCCGTCGATTTCACTGGTGCAGCGTCATTTGCGCATCGGCTACAACCGTGCGGCGCGCCTTATCGAGCAGATGGAGCGGGCAGGCCTGGTGTCGTCGATGGGCAGCAATGGCAATCGCGAAGTGATCGTACCGCCGAAGGAAGGCGAATGAAGATGAATGCTCTCAAGCTCGTTGTGGCGACCGTAATAGCGCTCGCAGGCGGTTCGGCGTTTGCCGCGGACGCGATCGCCCAGTTGCGTCAGTTTGTTTCCGCCACACGCAGTGCAGAAGGTGATTTTGAGCAGACCGTGATGGCGCGCTCGGGGCGCAAGCCGCAACTGGCCGCCGGTCGTTTTGCATTCTCCCGTCCGGGCAAGTTCCGCTGGGAATACGAACTGCCTTACCAGCAGTTGCTGGTCGGCGATGGCGAACGTCTGTGGTCGTGGGACCGGGATCTCAATCAGGTCACGGTACGTCCGATTGGTGATGCGCTGGGCGCGACGCCAGCGGCGATTCTGTTCGGGCAGGGCGATCTTGAGAAGGATTTTGTGTTGGGCGACGGTGGTGACAGCGATGGTCTGTCCTGGGTTGATGCCCGCCCGCGCAAGGCCGAGAGCAGTTTCGAGTCGATGCGTATCGGGCTGCAGGACGGTCACCTCAAGCGTATGGAGCTGCGTGACAACTTTGGCCAGACCACGCTCATCCGCTTTACGCGCTTGCAGGCCAATCCGGTGCAGGACGCAGGACGTTTCCGTTTTGTGCCACCTGCCGGTGCTGACGTGATTGGTACGCCCTGACACATTGGCGATGAGCGATCTTTTCGAATCACAATCGCCGCCAAACGTGCCGCTGGCAGAGCGCATGCGCCCGGCCACGCTCGACGAAGTGGCAGGGCAGCGTCATCTGCTCGGGGCGGGCAAACCGCTACGTTTGGCCTTCGAGTCGGGCAAGCCGCATTCGATGATCCTGTGGGGACCGCCTGGTGTGGGCAAAACCACACTCGCGCGATTGATGGCCAAGGGCTTCGATGCCGACTTCGTGTCCCTGTCTGCCGTGTTCTCCGGGGTCAAGGAAATTCGTGAGGCGATACAGCAGGCCCAGGCGGCCAAGGCGCGCGGCCGGCACACGATTCTGTTCGTAGACGAAGTTCACCGCTTCAACAAGTCGCAGCAGGATGCTTTTCTGCCGTTCGTTGAGCAGGGGCTGGTGACCTTTATTGGCGCGACGACCGAAAATCCGTCTTTCGAGGTCAATTCGGCCTTGTTGTCGCGAGCTGCGGTGTATGTGCTCGAATCACTGGATGCGGAGACGATGGGCGCGCTGTTCGAACGTGCGCGCCTGATTGCCTGTCCTGAGCTGGAAGTGGAGGAGGCCGCCCGCGAGCGGCTGATCGGCTTTGCGGATGGCGACGGACGGCGCTTGATGAACCTGGTCGAGCAAATCCAGGTTGCTGCCGACACAGCAGGGGTGAACCCGGTTGGCGCCGAGTTTGTCGATCAGGCCCTGTCGCGCAATCTGCGTCGTTTCGACAAGGGTGGCGAGGCGTTCTACGATCAAATCTCCGCATTGCACAAGTCTGTACGCGGCTCAAGCCCGGACGCAGCACTCTACTGGCTGTGCCGGATGCTGGACGGCGGTGCTGATCCGCACTACATCGGTCGCCGTCTGCTGCGCATGGCAATCGAGGATATCGGCCTTGCCGACCCGCGGGCGCAGGAGATCTGTCTCAATGCCTGCGCAACTTATGAGCGCCTGGGTTCGCCCGAAGGCGAACTCGCACTTGCTCAGGCGGCGGTGTTTCTGGCCTGTGCGGCAAAGTCGAATGCGGTGTACAAAGCCTACAACGCCGCACGAAAGCATGTGGCGGAATCGGGCTCACAACCGGTGCCCCTGCACCTGCGCAATGCGCCGACGCGGCTCATGAAGTCGCTCGGCTACGGCAAGACCTACCGCTACGCGCACGATGAACCCGAGGCCTATGCCGCGGGCGAGAACTATCTGCCCGATGGCATGGCGGCTCCCGCGTGGTACCAGCCTGTCGCGCGCGGAATGGAAGCCAGGATCGCAGAAAAACTCGCGCATCTGCGCCGCCTGGACGAAGCTGCAAACACACAGCCCGACCCGGCGCAGACGCCACGCTGATACATAAAGAATGATCGAATTGATGCGGAAGAACTCAGTGCGGCAGAGGGTGGTCGGTCATGAACTTAGAGCACAGGCTGCGCGCCATTGTGGCCTTTTCAATCTGACCACGTTCATCGGCTTTTTCAATCAGATCAAGCATGTATTGTGTCAGCAGAACCACCCCTTCAGGGGTCTGGACCAGACCGCATGCCACCTGCGCGGCAGCCGCGTCCGGAATGCCTTCGTGCTCGGCAATCAAGGCAACTTCATCTTCGGTGAGATCACAATAATCCAGGCAGTCTCGAATGGATAGCATCCTTTACTCCTCCAGTATTGTGCTGTCTGACGCAGCATCATTCCCTGATTTCATTTTATGCTACAGCGCCTTGTTTGCAAGAACAGTTACCCAATGAAAGTATTCTAAGCGATTGTTTTTTATAATTAAGTTGTGCAGTGTACCATTTTGGTGCAGACATGAAATACGCTTTCCGACCCATGGCTTAGACGCCTGATCAACTGCACCTTCTCAGTAGTCCCGTCTAACTATCTGATTCAAAACCGCTTCAGGAATAACCGATGCTCGATATCCAGATGCTTCGCACTCAGCTCGACGTGGTGGCGGCCCGCCTGGCCACGCGCGGGCTTCAACTCGACACCGCTGCCTTCCTCGCGCTCGAAGAGGAACGCAAGCAGCTTCAGACCCGTACCCAGGAACTGCAGGCCCAACGCAACAGCCTGTCCAAACAGATCGGAATGCTCAAGGGCAAGGGCGAAGATGCCTCTGCGGTCATGGCCGAGGTTGGACTGCTTGGCGACGAACTCAAACGCTGCGAGCAGTCGCTGCCGCTGGTACTGGAGAAACTCAACGAGTTTCTTTTGGGGCTGCCCAACCTGCCGCAGGAAAGCGTGCCGGTCGGCGAGGACGAAACCGCCAACGTCGAGGTGCGTCGCTGGGGTACGCCCGGCGTCTATGATTTTGAGGTGAAGGACCATGTCGATCTGGGCGCGGCGCTCGGGCTCGACTTTGACACCGGTGCCAAGCTCTCCGGGTCACGCTTCACCTTCATGCGGGGCCAGATTGCCCGCCTGCACCGTTCCCTTGCCCAGTTCATGCTCGACACGCAGACCGGCGAACACGGCTATGTTGAGTGCTACACGCCGTACATCGTCAACCGCGATGTACTGGTCGGCACGGGGCAGTTGCCCAAGTTCAAGGAGGACATGTTCTGGGTGCTGCGTGGTGGCGACGAAGAGAGCGCCGAACAGTATCTGATCTCAACCGCCGAGATCTCGCTCACCAACAGCGTGCGTGAACAGGTGCAGCCGCTCGATGCGCTGCCGATCAAACTCACCGCGCACAGCCCGTGTTTCCGCTCGGAAGCGGGCAGTGCAGGTCGTGACACCCGGGGCATGATCCGTCAGCACCAGTTCGACAAGGTCGAAATGGTACAGATCACGCATCCCGAACAGAGCGCGGCCGCGCTCGAGGAAATGGTCGGCCACGCCGAGGCCATCCTGCAGAAGCTCGAGTTGCCCTACCGCGTCATCACCCTGTGTACCGGCGACATGGGCTTCTCCGCAGCCAAGACTTACGATCTGGAGGTATGGCTACCGGCGCAGAACACCTATCGCGAGATCTCCAGCGTATCGAACTGCGAGGCTTTCCAGGCACGTCGCATGCAGGCCCGGTTCAAGAACGCTCAGGGCAAGAACGAACTGGTGCACACGCTGAACGGATCAGGGCTTGCGGTTGGGCGTACGCTGGTTGCCGTGCTCGAGAATTACCAGCGTGCGGATGGGTCGATCGAAGTGCCTGCCGTACTGCGTCCATACATGAGTGGCATCGAGGTGCTCACGCCAGGCACCTGAAATTTAACGACTAATCCTGTCGGCTCAGCCGCAGCTGTGGCGGGCCTGATCGGGCAGGGTCGATGGTTTGGAGGCGGCTCAGAATGTCGTGAAAGTTGCGCACGTTCTCGGTCATGATGACCGCCTCACCACCGCGGGCCGGCCCCGACTTGAGGCGCACGGCGTATTCCGGCCGTGACATCAGCGGCAGTACGGATTTCATTTCCCACCACGACGTCTCGTCCTTGCCCAGTCGGCGGGCGATTGCGCGAGCGCCGTTGAAGTGCCCCATGCCCAGGTTGTAGGCGGCGGTCGCCATCCACAGGCGGTCCGGTGACGGAATCTCGTCCGGCAGTTGATCCACCATCATTGAAAAGTAGCGAGCGCCGCCCAGAATGCTCTCGCGTGCATCGAGACGATCGCTTACGCCCAGGCGGTCGGCCGTTTCCGCAGTCAACATCATCATCCCGCGCACGCCCGTGCGCGATGTGGCCAGCGGGTCCCAGTGCGACTCCTGATAGGCCACGGCCGCAAGATAGCGCCAGTCGATGCCGGTTTTCGCTTCGGCATCCTGAAAGTATTTGAGATAGCGGGGCAGACGCTCCTGAATACGGGCAATGAATGTGGTGATGTCCTGCTCATCGAGTCGCCGGACATGGCCGAAATAGCGATCCGTGATGCGGGCGATCAGTCCGCCGGACTG
>JALNWS010000006.1 GCA_023230755.1 Azoarcus sp. | reverse complement strand
GAAGACAAGGAGCCGCTGTACGACACCGCCGACACCGTCATTGACACCCTGCGCATCTATGCCGACATGATCACCGGCATCAAGGTCAAGGCAGACAACATGCGTGGCGCACTGTCGCAGGGTTTTGCCACCGCAACCGATCTCGCCGATTATCTCGTCAAGCAGGGCCTGCCCTTCCGCGACGCGCATGAAGCCGTCGCCCTGGCCGTGCGTGCCGCCGAGCAGCGCGGCTGCGATCTGCCCCAGTTCACGCTGGACGAACTGCGCGCCGCCATGGCCGAAGTCCCCGGCGCCGCCGAGCGTGCAAGCCCGGAAATCTTCGCGGTACTCACCGTCGAGGGTTCGCTGGCATCGCGCAATCATGTCGGCGGCACCGCACCCAATCAGGTTCGCGCCGCCATCGCACGTGCGCGCAAACAACTGGGCTGACTGATGATATTGCCGGAGCGGATCGGAAAATACGAGATTCGCGGGCTCCTTGGCGAAGGGGCGACCAGCGCCGTCTATCTGGCTTGGGACGCCTTCCATCAACGCGAAGTTGCGCTCAAGCAGCTCTACCCGGAGCTCGTCAGCGATCGCGACCGTGGACGCCTCTATCGTCAGCTCCTGCTCAACGAGGCGGCACTCGCGGGCAAGCTCACGCATCCGCACATTGCACAGATCTACGACGCGGTCATCGACGACAACGACGCCTACGTCGTGATGGAGTTCGTTCCCGGCGGCACGCTCGAGGCACTCGTGCGCCCCGACAACCTGCCGCCGTTCGAGCGTCTGATCGAAATCATCTTCAAATGCAGCCGGGCGCTTGATTACGCCTTTCATCAAGGCGTCACCCACCGTGACATCAAGCCCGCCAACATCCTGCTGTTCAACCCGGATGGCAGCGACATCCGCATCTCGGATTTCGGTGCGGCACTGCAAAAGGCCAGCGAGACAACCCAGATCGCCGGCATCGGCTCTCCGGCATACATGTCTCCGCAGCAGGTGCGAGAAATGCCGCTGGACCATCGCACCGACATCTATTCACTCGGCGTGGTGATGTACCAGATGCTGACCGGTCGCCTACCCTTCGAGGCCGACAACAACTACAGCCTGATTTACCGCATCGCCAATGACACGCCACAGTCGCCTATCGAACTGAGACCCGACATCCCTGAGGCACTCGACACGATCGTACGTCGCGCGATGGAAAAGGAACTGGACCGCCGCTACCAGACCTGGGCCGAGTTTTCGCACGACCTGGCACTGGCATTTCGCAACCGCAGCATCGCCCTGGACCGGAAGACACTCCCCGAAGCCGAAAAATTTCAGACCTTGCGCAGCATCGCCTTCTTTCGCGAGTTCGCCGACGCCGAACTGTGGGAGATCATCACGCTGGCGCAATGGAGCCACCTGCAACCCGGCACCATGATCATGAAGGAAGGCGAAGCGGGCGATCACTTCTGCTTTCTTGCCGAAGGCGAGGCCAGGGTCAAGAAGCGCGGCAAGTTGCTCAATGTCCTCAGCACCGGCGAATGTTTCGGCGAGATGGCGCTGTTCTCGGCGGGCGGCGGCATCCGTTCAGCCTCTATCGAGGCCGCAACCGAGGTTGAAGTCATTACCATGCGCTCGCGCGCGCTGCAGCGGGCATCCGACACCTGCCGCATGCATTTTTACAAAGCATTTCTCGAAGTGCTGTCGACGCGGCTGTCGCTGATGAGTGCGAGGATTGCGAACCTGTAGTAACCGATGACGCCCGCGAAGCAAGCGCGCACGTGTTTATGCGTCGGTTTTTTTTACACCTGCAGTCAAAGTGACCCGGCGTGGAATTTCCGCAATCACGATCACTCATTTAAAACATGGACTTAAACGCAAACGCTTTAACGGCACAATAATTGCTTGAATACCAGCAAATCGCAGAGTTTCATGACGGCCTTCACGGTACTGCCTTGTTTACGGGGCTACACTTCAGCAAGGCCTGAAAAATGAATCGCGCACACATTGAGAGAAGCCGCAATGAGCGAACCGAAAACTGAGCAGCAAACCGCAGCACCGACACCTGGCGAGAAGATTGCAACCAGCAAACGCCGCCTGCTGAACGCAGGCCTTGCGAGCGCCCCCATCTATCTCACATTGAAAAGCGTGCCGGTCCTTGCGACGACCAACTGCAAGAATCCGTCAGGTTTTTCAGTATCGGGCCAGGCAAGTCGCCCGCAGGATTTCGCGCCGTGCACTTTCAGCGGCCCAAGCATCTGGGGCAGCAATTCGGACTGGGGCTCGCTGAATAGCCTCAAGAACCAGAAGATAAAAGACACCTTGGGCAACGTAAGCAGCCGCAGCGCCTATGCAAACGTAACACTGAAAAATGCGTTCTCAGGCCAGCCGGATGCGGTCCGTTACCTTTGCGCTGCATACTTGAACAGTCGGGCTTCGAGCGGGACCTTTCCCGTTACGACGGCGCAAGTCCAGGAAATGTGGGCTGATGGCTCGAGCGCAAACTACAATCCCGCCCCGACTTACTCAACCACCTGGGGCGATGCGGAGATCCTTGAGTACCTCAAATACCTGATGACGCCTTGAAACAGACTGCTTCAGTGCTGTGGAAGGAAGCTGACGAAGGTTGGGTTGGCTATATTGAAGAAACCGGTCATACCTTCCTGATCGACCCGTTTTCCAGATTTGTGTTTGATGTCGTTTCTGACCAACGGGACGTTTTCACGGACGCTGACCTCGTCACACGCCTTCTTGAGGCTGCGCCGGAACTCCACGGCGAAGACGTCAGAGCGCGACTGCCGTCCGCGCTGAACATGCTTGTTGCAGCCCATCTAATTGACTCTGCCGATATTGAAACTTGGTGAGCTTACCGCCCCGGAACTGAAGCAGCGCCTGACCGGAAGCGGACTCTGGCTAAGAACCGGCGAGTTCGTGGCCTGCATTCACAGCCGCTTTGCCGATATTCAACATAGCCTCAGCCTGCTCTATGCCGATCATCCGCTGGCAGACAATGCGGGCTTTGCAGACTTTCATATCTCCATCGAAAATGGCAGTGGCCTGCGGCGCTATATTCGCCCGCAGGCGCAGTTCGTCATCGATGGCGTAAAGCCCTTCCAGCCTCTGCCTGCAAACCAGGCGTTCCCGATTCTTGAATGGGGTATGAACTGGTGCATCACCGCCTATGGCCACCACCAACTCGTCCTCCACGCAGCAGCCGTCGCACGCGACGATCGCTGCCTGATCCTGCCTGCCCCGCCGGGCTCGGGCAAGAGCACACTGTGCGCGGCACTGGTTAACCGCGGCTGGAGATTGCTCTCCGACGAGCTGACCTTGATCGACCTGAGAACGGGTGCAATCCACCCTCTGTCCCGCCCGGTGAGCCTCAAGAACAACTCGATCGGGGTCATCAAGGCCTTTGCTCCGGATGCGGTCTTCTCGCGCGCGACTGAAGACACATCCAAGGGCACCGTGGCGCTGATGAAGCCACCACGCACGAGCGTGGAACAGATGATGCAGACCGCCAGGCCGCGCTGGATCGTGATGCCGAAGTACGTACCCAGCAGCCCGGCCAGACTGGACGGCATGGGCTCGGGAGAAGCCTTCCTGTCCATCGCCGACAACGCGATGAATTACCACATCCTCGGCACACAGGGATTCAAGGCAGCAGGCAATCTCATCGATGAGTGCTCAGCGCACCGTTTCGAGTATTCGAACCTGGATGAAGCCATCGCGACGTTCGATCAACTGGCCCGGGAAGCCTGAATTCATGCCACCGCCAAACCCGTCTCTGGTGCAGATACTCAAACAGCCCGAACTTGCCCTGAACAGGAGCCTGCCTGAGTGGGATCTGTTGATACGCCAGGCACGCCATTCGAATCTGCTGGGGCGCTTGCATCACGGAATTGAAACAACCGGCGTGCTCGGCGACCTTCCTGAACAAGCGCAGCGCCATCTGATCGCCGGCGGCAATCTTGCGGACCGCCTGCATCGTTCGGTCCGCCACGAAATCTCGGAACTGAACAAGGCCATGGACAAGGCGGGACTGCCGCTCATACTGCTCAAGGGCGCCGCCTATGTTGCTGCACAACTTCCGGCAGCACATGGACGGATTTTCGCCGATATTGACCTTCTCGTTCCCAAAGCGTCACTCGGTGAGGCCGAATCCAGCCTGATGCTGCATGGCTGGACCATGCCCCCCATCAGCGCCTACGACCAGCAATATTACCGCCGCTGGATGCATGAACTGCCGCCAATGCAACACATTTTCCGCGGCACTTCGATCGACGTTCACCACGCGATCCTGCCGCCCACGGCAAGATATCACCCCAATCCGGGCAAAATCCTCGCAGACAGTGTCAGCATTCCCGCACTACCCGGTGTGCGCACCCTGTCTCCAACCGATCTGATTCTGCACTCGGCCACGCACTTGTTTCACGAAGGTGAAGCGGATAATGCCTTGCGTGACCTCAGCGACCTCGACCTTTTGCTTGAGCACTGGGGGACGCTTGACCCGGAGAATTTCTGGAATGATCTGTTAAAACGGGCGGTGGAACAGCAACTCGGCCGACCGCTGTGGCTGGCACTTCATTTTGCAGACCGGATATTTTCGACCGACATCCCTGCCCGGGTTCAGGCCCAGCTGGATGCGCTTGCACCATCGAAACCCGGGAAAGCCGTCCTCGACACACTCTACGACCGGATCTTTGTTACCCAGCATCCAAGCACGGACCGCCCTGGCGCATCAATCGCGCGCAAAGCGCTTTATATTCGCGGGCATTGGTTGAGAATGCCCGCGCACCTGCTGTCCATGCATCTGCTGCGAAAGGCCTTTGCGCCAGACAAACCGAAACGCCGCGCTGCTGCAGCACCGGATGGGCCTGAACAGATACGCCCCAACTAGGCACCGGGCGAGTCAAGCCCCGAAGCCTTGCCAAGGGCGTTACATCATGCGTCGACGATCCCCGCATCCTTCAGCATCTGCTTCATCTCGCCGCTCTGGTACATCTCGCGCATGATGTCCGAACCACCGACAAACTCACCATTGACGTAGAGCTGCGGAATGGTCGGCCAGTTGGCGAACTGCTTGATCCCCTGGCGGATGGCTTCGTCTGCGAGCACATTCACGGTATGAAGATTCTTTACGCCACATGCGCTCAGAATCTGCACCGCCGTCGAGGAGAATCCGCACTGCGGGAACTGCGGCGTTCCCTTCATGTAGAGCACCACGGGGTTGGAAGTGACTTGTTCGCGGATGACTTCCTGAATGTCCATTTTCGCACCTGAAAAAGTTGAGTTAAATAGTCGGGTAAATTTTAGGCCTGCGTCTGCCGACCGTCAATGACCCCGACAACACGAGCGTCAGACGCGGCCAAGCCAGCGTCCGCCCGACACCCGTTCAATACCCGCAAGATCCTTCCACGAGGCAATCGCGGCAAAGCCGGCATCAGCCAGCAGGCCACGCACGGCGGAAGCCTGATCGTAGCCATGTTCGAGGAGAAGCCAGCCCTCGGCCTCCAGGTGAACGGGGGCACGGGCTACGATTTCTGCCAGATCGTCGAGCCCCGCAGGCCCGGCAGCCAGCGCCGTACGGGGCTCGAAGCGCAGGTCGCCCTGCTCAAGATGCTCATCCGCCGATGCAATATAGGGCGGATTGGAGACGATGAGCTGGAAACGCTCCTCACCCAGCCCGGCGAACCAGTCACTCTGCACGAAGGAAACGCTCGCCCCCAGACGCGCAGCATTGGCCATCGCCACCCACAGCGCTTCGCGCGAGCGGTCGATTGCGGTGACATCCGCCCCTTCGAGCTCGAGCGCAAGCGTAATCGCGAGTGCCCCGGATCCCGTACCCATGTCGAGCAGCCGGGGGCGATGCATGCCGGACACGTGCGCCACGGCGAGCTCGACCAGCAACTCGGTATCGGGACGCGGAATCAGCACCGCCGGGGTGACCATGAACTCACGTCCGTAAAACTCGCGCTCGCCGGTCAGATAAGCCACCGGTTCGCCGGCTTCACGGCGCGCCACCAGTTCGCGGTAACGTGCCCAATCCTCTTGCGCAAGTATCGACTCGGGCCAGGCGATGAGGCGCGACGCCGGGCATTGCAGCACGTGCCGCAGCAGTACACGCGCCTCCATCAGGTCAATTCGCTGTTTCGCCCAGCCCAGGGCAGTTGCGATATCGGTCATCGCGCTCATGCTCAGTCGTCCGCCAGCGCGGCAAGCAGTTCGGCCTGGTGTTCGAGCGCCAGCGCGTCTACGAGCTCGTCGAGCTCACCTTCCATGACCGCATCGAGCCGGTAGAGTGTGAGGTTGATGCGATGGTCGGTCACTCTGCCTTGCGGAAAGTTGTAGGTACGGATGCGCTCCGAGCGGTCGCCGCTGCCAACCAGACTTTTACGCGTTGCCGCATCCGAGGCCTGGCGGGCACGCAACTGGGCGTCATTGAGCCGCGCCGCCAGCACTGCCATGGCCTGAGCCTTGTTGCGGTGCTGCGAACGGTCGTCCTGACACTCCACAACCAGTCCGGAAGGGACGTGGGTGATGCGCACGGCCGAGTCGGTCTTGTTGATGTGCTGCCCGCCCGCGCCTGAGGCGCGGAAAGTGTCGATGCGCAGATCGGCCGGGTTGATCTCGATCGCGTCGAGCTCGTCCGCCTCCGGCATGACCGCCACCGTACAGGCCGAGGTGTGGATGCGGCCCTGGGTCTCAGTCACAGGGATACGCTGCACCCGGTGTCCCCCGGACTCGAATTTCAGCTTCGAGTAGGCACCATTGCCTACTACCCGGGCGATGACCTCACGGTATCCACCAAGATCGGACTCGTTGGCAGACACGATCTCGACCTTCCACCGTTGCCGTTCTGCGAAGCGGGTGTACATGCGCAACAGGTCACCTGCAAACAAGGCCGCCTCATCACCGCCCGTACCAGCCCGGATCTCAAGAAAGAGGTTGCGCTCGTCATTGGGATCGCGCGGCAGGAGCGCGCGCTGCAATTCTTCTTCGAGTTCGGCAATGCGAGCCTCCCCGGCCTCAAGCTCCATCCGGCCCAACTCCCGCATCTCTGGATCGTCAAGCATCTCGCGTGCGGTGGCACAGTCTGCTTCGGCCTGCCGGCAGGACTGGTATAGCGCAACCACCGGTTCGATCTCGGCACGCTCGCGTGACAGGTCGCGGAACGTGTTCATGTCGCGTGCGCCATCCTCGGACGAGAGCTCGCGATCGAGCTCATCCAGACGCCCGGCAAGGTGTTCCAGTTTGTCGCGAATACTCTGCTTCATCGGGTCAACGAGATGCACCGGGGCGCCTCGGCGTCCGCGGTGGCCGATGTTCGGCTAGTGGTGAGGCGGAAGGTTGAAGAGTTGCTGCACGATGCGCCCGGCCTCGGCATGCTGCTCGCCTTCTGACTGATTCAGGAAGCGCGTGGGGCCGTGCATCAATTTGTTGGTCAGGCCGTGAGACAGGGCCTCAAGCACCTGATGCGGATCGTCACCGCGTGCGAGCAGGCGCAGCGCACGCTCGACTTCGGCTTCACGCACGTTCTCTGCGTGCTGGCGCAAGGCACGGATGGTCGGCACCGCGTCCCGCACCTGCATCCAGTGCAGGAAACCATCGACGCGCGTATCGATGATGCCCTCAGCCTCGATCACCGCCTGCTGTCGCGACTCCATACCAGCATCAACCACCTGGGCGAGATCATCCACGGTGTATAGAAAGACGTCGTCCAGGCCGGCGACCTCGGGCTCAATGTCACGTGGCACGGCAAGATCCACCATCACCACGGGACGATGACGGCGAGCCTTTACCGCGCGCTCGGCCATGCCCAGGCCGACGATGGGCAAGGGAGAAGCCGTACAGGACACGACGACGTCGAAGCGTTGCAGCATCTCGCCGATGCGGTCGATACGCATGGTGTCCGCGCCAAACCGGCCCGCCACCGCAAGAGCGCGCTCTTCGGTGCGATTGGCAACGGTCATCGACTTGGGGTTTGCGCCAGCAAAGTGTGCCGCGCAGAGCTCGATCATCTCGCCCGCACCGATGAACAGCACGTGCTGATCCGACACCTGCCCGAAAATCCGTTCGGTGAGGTTGACCGCTGCTGCGGCCATCGACACCGTGTTGGCTCCGATTGCCGTCGTGGAGCGCACCTCCTTGGCGACGGCGAAGGTGCTCTGGAACAACTTGTGCAGCAAGGTCCCCATGGTGCCGGCCTGTTCCGCATGACGAACAGCATCCTTGACCTGCCCCAGAATCTGGGGCTCGCCAATCACCATGGAGTCAAGCCCGCTCGCCACGCGGAACACATGCCTGATAGCGTCGCGTTCGGGGTGCGAATACAGGTAGGGTGCAACTTCGTTGAGCGACATGCGATGAAAATCAGCAAGCCAGTCGGCCGCGCGTTGCGGTTGCTCCGCTGCGAAGTACAGCTCGGTGCGATTGCAGGTGGACAGAATCGCGGCTTCGCGTACGAAGGAACCGCGCGTCAGATCGAGAAGAGCCTGATCCAGCCGCTCAGGCTGAAACGCCACGCGTTCGCGAATCGCAAGCGGCGCGGTGTGGTGGTTCAAGCCGAGAGCATAGAGTTGCATTCAGGGGAAAAGGCCAAGCGTCGGGGACGAATTATATCAAACCGGCAAAGCAGCCAAGAATGAGCAGAATCAAGCGTTTTCAGACAATGCAAAAGAAAAGCGGGCCAACGTCGGGATGGCCCGCTCGTTCCAGCCTCAAGCGAAATCACACTCTCCGACGCGCTGCGCCAGCGGTGTGCTGATGAGCCGATTATAGCGCAAACACCAACTTCCCCCCCTCGCCAGAGTGAGGTAGGCTCATTGAATAAGTGTGCCCTCGACGACGACAAAACCATCAGGTGCGAACTGGACTGCACCACGTTGGGGGCCCGCCGGTCATGCAGGATCAACGAGGAGACAGCCGAGATGCCCGCACCAACCGATGCAGCCAGCAACCGCCAGATCGAAGACGTGGTGGCGTTGATTCACACCAGACTGCCCGTCCAACAGGCGGAATCAGTTGAACCATTCGTTCGCAAGTACTTCAGCCAGGTCGATCCCGACGATCTTTCCGAGCGCGAGGTAGCCGATCTCTACGGCGCAGTGCTGAGTCACTGGCAGTTTGTACGCCAGCACGAAGGGGGGCTGAAACTGCGTGTGTACAACCCACGCATCGACGAGCACGGATGGGAGTCCACCCACACCGTCATCGAGATGGTCGGCAAGGACATGCCCTTTCTTGTCGACTCGATCGGCATCGAGGTCAACAGGCAGGGCCTGACCCTGCATCTGATCATCCACCCAGTCATCCCGATGATTCGCGACGAGCAAGGCCAACTCGTCAAGGTCGCCGACAGCGCCGATGAAGAAGGCGCGCATTACGAATCGATCATCCATGTCGAAGTCGACCGCCGCACCAGCACCGACGAACTGGAAGCCATCCGCAGCGGCATCACGCACGTTCTGGATGACGTAAGCGCCGCCGTAGCCGACTGGCCGGCCATGAAGCAGCGTCTCGACGACGTAATTGCCGAAACCGCTGTCACCACGGCACCGGAAGCCCCGGACGACATCGCTGAAGCGCAGGCCTTCCTGGATTGGATGGCGGACGACAATTTCGTCCTGCTCGGCTGCCGCGACTACGACCTGATCAGCGGAGCCGGGGACAACGAACTGCGCATCCGCAGTGGGTCCGGCCTTGGTCTGCTGCGCGACGCCGGTGACAGCGTGCAGTCACAGTCATTCGCAGCCCTGCCGCCGCAACTCAAGGCGCAGGCTCACCTGCCCACCCTGCTCACCATCACCAAGTCCAATACGCGCTCGACCATCCACCGCCAGGGCTATCTCGACCACGTCAGCGTCAAGACTTTCGACGCCGGGGGGCGCGTCACCGGCGAACGCCGCATCATCGGCCTGCTCACGTCCACCGCGTACAACACCAACCCCAAGCGCATCCCGCTGCTCCGGCGCAAGCTGCAGACCGTGATCGCCCAGGCGGGCCTGCTGCCAGGCAGTCATGCCGGCAAGGCACTGGCAACCATTCTTGAGCAGTATCCGCGCGATGAGCTGTTTCAAAGCTCAACCGATGAACTGTTCAACACCGCGACCGGCATTCTCCGTCTCGGCGAACGTCAGCGCATTCGCCTGTTCGTGCGCTGCGATGCCTTTGCCCGTTTCGTCTCCTGCCTGATCTATGTACCACGGGAGAACTACAACACCGAACAGCGCAAACGCATGCAGGCGGTGCTCATGGAGGCCTTCGGCGGGGTTGCGTCCGAGTTCGAGGTGCACTTCTCCGAATCCGCGCTGGCCCGGGTACTGATTACCGTCCGCACCAAGGATTCCATCATTCCACCCTTTGACGTGCGCGAGGTCGAGGCCCGCCTCGTCAATGTGGCACGGCGCTGGGAAGACGGCCTGCAGGAAACCCTGCTCGAACATCATGGAGAAGAGCGCGGCATGTCTCTGTGCCGACGCTATCTCAATGCCTTCCCGGCCGCATACCGCGAAGACTACGCCGCGCGCAACGCGGTGCACGACATCGAACTCATGGAGTCGATCGAGGCCAACGACGGCTTGGCCATGAACCTGTACGTGCCGCTTGAAGCCCCGCCCGGTCGCCTCCATTTCAAACTGTTCTATGCGGACACGCCCGTCCCCTTGTCGCTGAGCCTGCCCATGCTCGAGCGCACCGGGGTCAAGGTGGTCGAAGAGCGGCCTTACCGCATCGAGCGTCAGGACGGCACCTTGGTGTGGATGCACGACTTCGGCATGACCTTTGCCGGCGCTGACAAGCTGAACCTCGAGCAACTGCGGCCACTGTTTCACGCTGTATTCCAGCGCGCTTGGCAGGGTGCAATCGAAAATGACGATTTCAACCGCCTGACCCTGCTCGCCGGTCTCGACTGGCGCGAGATCAGCATGCTGCGGGCCTACGCAAAACACATGAAGCAGGCTGCTTTCACCTACAGCCAGACCTACATGGAGCAGACGCTGTCCAACTACCCGGCACTCACTGCGCAGTTGGTCCGTCTGTTCCGCGCTCGCTTTGACCCTGCAGGCGAGAGCGGACGCAACACCCGCTGCGAGCGAATCGTCGAAGAGATCAACACCACCCTCGACAGCGTCGCCAACCTCGACGAAGACCGCATCCTGCGTCAGTTCCTGGCCATGATCCAGGCCACACTGCGAACCAACTTCTACCAGCCCGGCAAGGACGGTGAGCCCAAACCCTATCTGTCGTTCAAGCTCGATCCCTCGGGCATCCCCAACCTTCCACAGCCGAAGCCGATGTTCGAGATCTTCGTCTATTCGCCGCGGGTTGAGGGCGTACACCTGCGCGGCGGCAAGGTCGCACGTGGCGGCCTGCGCTGGTCCGACCGGATGGAGGACTTCCGCACCGAGATCCTTGGCCTGGTGAAAGCACAGATCGTCAAGAACGCAGTCATCGTGCCGGTAGGGTCCAAGGGTGGCTTCGTGGTCAAGAACGCACCCACGAGCGGCGGTCGCGAAGCCATGCAGGCAGAAGGCATTGCCTGCTACCGCATCTTTCTGTCAGGGCTGCTCGATCTCACCGACAACCTCGTGCAGGGCAAGGTGGTGCCGCCCGAGAACGTGGTCCGCCATGACGAGGACGACCCTTATCTGGTAGTCGCCGCCGACAAGGGCACGGCGACCTTCTCCGATATCGCCAATAGCGTAGCGAACGACTATGGCTTCTGGCTCGGCGACGCCTTTGCTTCGGGCGGATCGGTCGGCTATGACCACAAGAAGATGGCCATCACCGCCCGTGGTGCGTGGGAATCGGTCAAACGCCACTTCCGCGAGATGGGCATCAACACTCAGGAGGAGGCCTTTACCGTGGTGGGTGTCGGCGACATGTCGGGCGACGTGTTCGGCAACGGCATGCTGCTGTCCAAACAGATCAAGCTGCTTGCCGCCTTCGACCACCGCCACATCTTCATCGACCCCAACCCCGATCCTGAGACGAGCTGGAACGAACGCGCCCGCCTCTTCGCCCTGCCACGCTCATCATGGGCAGACTACGACGCCAAGCTGATCTCCGCGGGCGGCGGAATCTGGCCCCGGAGCGCAAAGTCGATTGCGCTGACACCGCAGATGCGCGAAATCCTTGGCACCGACGCAGAGTTTCTCCCACCCACCGAGCTGATGCGCTGCATCCTCAAGGCGCCGGCCGACCTGCTCTACAACGGCGGCATCGGCACCTATATCAAGGCCAGCAGTGAAACCGACGCATCGGTAGGCGACCGTGCCAACGATGCGATCCGCGTCAATGGCAACGAGCTTCGATGCAAAGTCGTCGGCGAAGGCGGCAACCTGGGCGCCACCCAGCTCGGCCGTATCGAGTTTGCACTGAACGGCGGGCGCATCTGCACCGATGCCATCGACAACTCGGGTGGAGTCGATTGTTCGGACCACGAGGTCAACATCAAGATTCTGCTCAACGCGGTAATGACTGACGGCGAGCTCACCGAGAAGCAGCGCAACAAGCTGCTGCTTGAGATGACCGACGAAGTGGCCGAACTGGTCCTGCGCGACAACTACTTCCAGACGCAGAACCTGTCTGTCGCACGCACCCGCGGGGTCGAACTCCTCGACGAGCAGGCGCGCTACATGCGCAAGCTGGGCAACGCCGGGCGCCTTAACCGCAAACTCGAATTTCTGCCCTTCGACGAGGAAATCTCCGAACGCAAGATGGCCCATACCGGCCTCACT
Source organism: Azoarcus sp. (assembly GCA_023230755.1). Taxonomy (GTDB): domain Bacteria; phylum Pseudomonadota; class Gammaproteobacteria; order Burkholderiales; family Rhodocyclaceae; genus Parazoarcus. The sequence continues at coordinate 30,015 of JALNWS010000006.1, read as the reverse complement.
GCGCCGGAACTCGCAGTGTTGCTGGCCTACAGCAAAATCGAACTGTACGACGCTGTGCTCGCATCGGACCTGCCAGAGGACCCCTTCATCTCGAGCGCACTGATGCGCTACTTCCCGAAGGCGCTGTGCGAACGCTACGCCGATCACATCCAGCGTCACCCGCTGCAGCGCGAGATCATTGCCACCCACGTCATCAACAGCATGATCAACCGCGTCGGCGCCACCTTTGTGAGCCGCCTGCAGGAGGAAACCGGCGCGACGGCACCCGATATCGTTCGCGCCTATCTGGCCACGCGAGAGGTGTTCCGGCTGATCTCGTTATGGGAGGGAATCGAAGCGCTCGACAACATGGTGGCTGATTCCGTGCAGACGGCCATGACCATCGACTCGAGTCGGCTCGTGCTGCGCGGCACGCTGTGGTTCCTGCGCCATCCAGAGCTCACCCGTGACCTGTCGGTCACGCTCGAGCGCTTCCGCCCCGGCGCGACCGAACTCGCCGACACCTTGCACGAGGTCGTCACCCCGGCTTACCGCGCAGAGCTCGACCAGATGGCTGCCAGCTACATCGAGCAGGGCGTACCCGAACCACTTGCACAACGGGTTGCAGGGCTCGGCGAGCTCTACTCCGCACTCGACCTGGCGGAAGTGGCAGCCGAAACAGGCCGCAATCAGCAACTCGTGGCCAGCGTGTACTTCGCGCTCGGGGGGCGCTTCGACCTGCACTGGCTGGGCAAGCAGATTTCCGCGCTGCCGGCCGAGACGCACTGGCAAGGACTGGCACGCACCGCGCTGCGCGACGATCTCTCCGCCCAGGCAAGGCACCTCACCGGCAACGTCTTGCGCCTGTCGCCCAAACTCGACGATGCCGAAGCGCTGCTCGCCGCTTGGGAGAACCAGCGCGCCACGCAGATCGAACGCAGCAGGCTGCTCTTCGCCGACATCAAGAGCTCGGCGGTCATCGACATGCCGATGCTGTCGGTTACGTTGAGGGAGTTGCGGAATCTGGCGTAAGCAGCAAAGACGCGCACGCAGGAGGGGCGGCGTTTCCCTGATGCACCCCCTCCTGCTAAAGCACCGGCTCAACTCGCTGCAATAGCAACTGAAAATGAAGCGAGCGAATGCGGTCAGGCATCACGCCCTAAGCAACGCCCCTGTGCATGATGGCCTGACGCATGGGTTCCACGTCGTTGTTAAAATCTGTCGTGCCAACCCACAGTCCGCATTCAGGGACGGATCCAGCAGGATCCGATCGAAATGCACATCACCGCAGCAAGTCATGACAGCGCCTGACGAATTCGTGAACGCAAAAACGCCGACCACATGGATCGGCGTTTTTGCTTGTTCTGGTGGCCAGTCGCGGAATCGAACCACGGACACGCGGATTTTCAATCCGCTGCTCTACCAACTGAGCTAACTGGCCAACGAGGAGCGCATTATAGCGGAAGATTTTCTGGCGTCAATGCATAATCGCATACAAATGCACACCTGCCCCCCTTCGCACATGCCCGTCGTGTCAGCACCGCCTCCCGTTGCTGCGTTAGAGCATGAGCGACTCACCTTGAGACAATCATGCGCGTACTTCTGGTCGAAGACGACCCCGAACTGTCCGACGGCATCGCCAGTTTTCTGCGCGGCCAGGGCGATACCGTCATGCAGGAGAGCGACGGGATGCGCGCGGATCAACTGCTGCAGTCGGAATCCATCGATTTCGCACTGGTCGATGTCGGGCTTCCCGGGCTCGGCGGATATGAACTCGTGCGACGGATTCGCAGTCGTCAGCAGCCGATCCCGGTCATGCTGATTACCGCCCGCGATGCGCTCGACGACCGCATCTACGGCCTCGATCTTGGTGCAGATGACTATCTGGCCAAGCCATTCCAGCTTGCAGAGCTCACGGCGCGGATGCGGGCGGTGTTGCGGCGGGGCAAGTATGCGACGACGAAGTCGATCTCTTTCGGGCCGCTTACGCTCGATCTCGACGGCAGACTGGCGGCGTTGAACGGCGAACCGCTGAACCTGACAGCGCGCGAATGGACGCTGCTTGAAGCGCTTGCGGGAGCCGACGGCCGCACCGTGCCAAAAGAACATCTGCAGGCCGACGCCAGCGGCAATGCCGTCGAGGTGTATATCTCGCGCCTGCGCCCCCGTCTGGAGCATGCGGGACTGCTGATCCGGACGGTTCGCGGCTTCGGTTACAGGCTGGAACTCGGGCCCGTCGCCTAGGGCATGCAGATCAGCCTATATCGGCGCCTGCTGCAGAATTTTGCCGGGCCGACCTTCCTGCTGCTGATTACGGCCGGCGGCATCAGCTACGGCATTGCCAAAAGTGTCGTCGGCACCGCGTATGACCAGAATCTGATCAACCTGGCCCACGGGGTCGCGAATCATGTCCTCGTGCAGGACGGGAAGATGATGCTCGACCTCACGGGCGGAGCCGAACAGGTCTTGCGGACGGACACGATCGACGACATCTATTTTCGCGTCAGGGCCGGAAACGGCACCATTCTGGGTGGTGACGCAGATCTGCCCTCGCTCGCAAGCGAGCGCGCACGTAATGGCACGGCGGCCGTGGACGTGCAGCCAAACGTCGAAAGCCTGCCTGCTCACCACTTGTCCGCACCTCAGTTCTTCGACAGCCTGTACCGCGGCGCCCCGATTCGGGCGGTACGCCTGCAACAGACGCGTGACCAGCGTACCGTTTATGTCACCGTGGGCGAGACACTCAACAAACGCCAGCAGGCCATGGAGCGCCTCCTGCTTGGCTTCGGGTCTGCCGCAGTCATGCTGCTTGCTGCGGCCACGCTGGCGGTACGTCTGGGCATTCCGTCAGGCCTGGCGCCGTTGAAGCGACTGGAGGACGAACTGCGCGGGCGCACCGGCACCGACTTTTCCCCGCTCTCGCCCAGAACCGTGCCGCTTGAGATCCGCGAAGTGGTGCGGGCACTCAACGCAATCTTCGACCGTCTGCGCGCAGCCAACACCGGCCAGCGGCAGTTTCTGCAGGATGCGGCACACCAACTGCGCACGCCGCTCGCCGGACTGCAGATGCAGATTGAACTGCTTGAGTCGCACCCTGCCGACCCTGCCGCGCTGACACGACTGAAACGCTCCGTCCAGCGGGTGACGCGCCTTGCCAACCAGTTGCTCGCGCTGGCGCGCGCGGAGGCCGGTGCGCAATTGATGGTCAATGCATCGACCGTCGATTTTGCCCATCTGATCGACGACATGGTCGAGGAGTGGCTGGAGAAGGCCGATGCGCGCTCGATTGACCTTGGCATCGTGCGCGAACCGGTCTCCATTGTCGGCGACCCCACGCTGCTGAGGGAACTGATCGCCAATCTGATGGACAACGCCTTACGTTACACACCGAACGGTGGCGAAGTTTCCCTGCGCTGTGAGGCCAGAAACGGAATGCTTGAGCTTGACGTCGGCGATACCGGCCCGGGCATCCCCGAGGACAGGCGCGAAGCCGTGTTCGAGCGCTTCTATCGCCTGCCCGAGACCAGCCTGTCCGGAAGCGGTCTCGGATTGCCGATCGCGCGCGAAATAGCGCGCTGCCATCACGGCAGCATCGAGATCTGCGCGACACCGCGCGGCAAGGGCACACTGGTGCAGGTGCGGCTGCCGCTGACGCAGTAAGCAAAAAGGCTGCAGTGAGCAATGACTCACTGCAGCCTGACTTCTTGCGCCAGGGTTATCCGCAGTTCTCTGCGGACAACCGTAGCCGTTGAGGAACATCAGTGACCGGAAGCCCCCGACGCGCCGATACCGGTTTCCGAACGCACTTTCTGTGCGAGGAAGCCTGCACGATCCTGCTTGGCGCGGTCGCTGTTATCGAGCACCGAAAACAGCCAGATCCCGATGAAACCTGCCGCCATCGAGAACAGTGCCGGCGACGTGTAGGGGAAGAACGCCGAACCCTTGGGGTTGCCCAGCGTCGCCTCCCACACCGAAGGCGACACCACCGTGAGCACCACCGCTGTGGTCAGGCCGAGAAAGCCACCGACAGCCGCGCCCCGCGTCGTGCAATCCTTCCACAGCACGGACATGAACAGCACCGGGAAGTTGGCCGATGCTGCGATCGCGAAGGCCAGCGACACCATGAAGGCGATGTTCTGCTTTTCGAAGGCAATGCCCAGAATTACCGCCACCACCCCCAGAGCAACCGTCGTCATCCGTGACACACGCAACTCGGAGGCCGAGTCGGCATTGCCATTCTTGAACACCGTTGCGTAGAGGTCGTGAGAGACGGCCGATGCACCAGACAGCGTGAGGCCGGCAACCACTGCCAGAATCGTCGCAAAGGCAACTGCGGAGATGAAGCCGAGGAACACATTGCCGCCCACCGCGTTGGCAAGGTGGATCGCCGCCATGTTGTTGCCACCGATCAGACCGCCCGTCACATCGAGGAAGCCCGGATTGGTCGACACCAGCACGATCGCGCCGAAGCCGATGATGAAGGTCAGCACGTAGAAGTAGCCGATCCAGGTTGTTGCCCAGAACACCGACTTGCGCGCTTCTTTCGCATCAGGCACCGTGAAGAAGCGCATCAGGATGTGCGGCAGGCCAGCGGTGCCGAACATCAGCGCCATACCGAAGGAGATCGCGGAAATCGGGTCCTTGATGAAGGACCCCGGCCCCATGATCGCCTGCCCGAGAATCCCCGCCTCCTCGATCGTCTTGCCTGCTGCCACGGCAGTCGTTGCCTTGACCTGCACCGATGCGGCAAACAGGGCTTCCGGCGAAAAGCCGTACTGCGCCATCACCATGAAGGCCATGAAGGACGCCCCGGCGAGCAACAGACAGGCCTTGATGATCTGCACCCAGGTGGTCGCTGTCATGCCGCCGAACAGCACATAGACCATCATCAGCGCACCGACGATCACGACCGCCATCCAGTAATCAAGGCCAAACAGCAGCTTGATCAGCTGTCCGGCACCGACCATCTGCGCGATCAGGTAGAAGGACACCACCACCAGCGTACCGGATGCGGCAAAGGCCCGGATCGGGGTCTGCTTGAAGCGGTAGGCGGCAACGTCGGCGAAGGTGAACTTGCCCAGGTTGCGCAGCCGCTCTGCCATCAGGAAGGTGATCACCGGCCAGCCCACAAGAAAGCCGATCGAGTAGATCAGACCGTCGTAGCCACTGGCCATCACCGCCGCCGAAATACCGAGGAAAGACGCGGCCGACATGTAGTCACCGGCGATCGCCAGCCCGTTCTGAAAACCGGTAATACCGCCGCCAGCAGTGTAGAAGTCCGCTGCTGATTTGGTCTTGGCCGCCGCCCACTTGGTAATGAACAGGGTGAACACGACGAAGCCGGCGAACATGCTGATTGCAGTCCAGTTGGTCGGCTGCTTCTCGGCCTGACCGAGATCACCACCAGCCGCTAGCACCGCCGCGGACAACAGGGCCAGCACCACGCCGCCCAGGAGATTCAGATGACGGGCGTTCATTTGCCAGCCTCCTTGACGACTTCTTCGGTCAATTTGTCGAACTCGGAGTTCGCGCGGCGGACGTAAATGCCGGTGATGATGATGGTGAAGACAATCACGCCGAAACCAATCGGGATGCCGACGCTCGTAACGCCGTCGCCGATGCGGGCTGCAAGCACTTCCTTGTCGAAAGCGATGATCGCGATGTAGCCGTAATAGACGACCATCATGATCGCCGTCAGCAGCCAGCCAAATTTCGAGCGCGTACTTACCAGGCGCTGATACTTCGGGTTGGCAATGATTTTTGCCACCGAATCGTTTTCCATGTCTCCCCCTCCATGCGGGCATTGATCGCACCGGGCATGCGCCCGGCCAGCCACAAGGTAGTGAGCGAGACTTACGACGAACTTACGGTTTATGTTTTTTCTTCTTTTACATCAATAACTTAACAGTTACTGAACGACAGCTTAACGTAACACCGGAAAACGCGGCACTGGACTCAGCCCAGTGGAAAATAATCGCCGTGAACCGGCGGAGGCGGCTGCAGCTGACTGCGTGGAAAGACGACCTGAGCAACCGTACCCTGCCCCTCGGGATTGGGACTCAGGCTGACGGTAGCGCGATGCAGCTCGGCAATCTCGCGCACGATAGGCAACCCCAGCCCCGAACCGTCGGCGCCACTGCCCAGCACACGATAGAAGCGTTCGAAGACACGCTCTCGATCAGCCTCGGGGATGCCTTCTCCGGTGTCCTCGACTTCGAAGATCGGCGCCCCGGCGTGACGGGTGCGTGCGGTCACGCTGCCACCACGGGGGGTGTACTTGATGGCGTTGTCCATCAGGTTCTTGACCATCTCGCGCAATAGCACCGGGTTGCCCTCAACCTGCATGCCCTGCCCGCTGCCCTCCACCCCGAGATCGATTCCTTTGGCAAGCGCACGCGGGAAAAGCTCCTGCCCCACCTCACGCACCATCGCCTCGACGTCGACCGGTTCGACCGCATAGAGCTTCTCGAAGCTGGCTTCCGCACGGGCAAGCGAAAGCAACTGGTTGATCAGGTGTCCGGCACGCTCGGTACTGTCGGCGATCTGAGTCAGTGAATTGCGCAATTGCTCAGGGTCGCTCTCGAGCAGCGCAAGCTCGGTCTGCATGCGCAATCCGGTCAATGGCGTGCGCATCTGGTGCGCGGCATCGGCAATGAAGCGTTGCTGCGCCTGCAGGTTCTCTTCGAGACGGGCCATCATGTCGTTGAAGGCGATGATCAGCGGCCGCACCTCCTCGGGGACGCTGGCTGGCACGATCGGCGAAAGGTCGGTCGGCCGGCGCCGCCGGATCAGGCTTTGCAGGCGGTTGAGCGGTGCGATGCCGCGCGTCAGCCCCACCCACACCAGCACCACAGCCAGCGGGATAATCGCAAACTGCGGCAGCAGTACGCCGGTCACGACCCGCGAGGCTAGATCGGAGCGCTTGTTGCGGGTTTCGGCAACCTGGACCAGCACCAGCGGACTGGCGGGTTCGGGCCACGCCCGCAGAAACTGATAGGCGACCCGCACCTCCTCGCCATGAATCACTTCGTCGCGGTAGCGCACTTCTTCACCCAGCACCGATGCGGGCGGCGCCACCCAAGGAATCTCGTGGTCACCGGTGATGGTCTCACCCCCCTGATCGGCAACCTGATAGTAGACGGTGTCGTCCTGATCGGCCCTGAACAGGGCGCGTGGCGGTGCCGGAAAATGCACCACCACCTTGCCGTCCTCCACCTTTACCAGACGGGCGAGCGCCCGCGCGCTGTCTGCGAGCGCTCGATCGTAGGGTTGGTTGGCGATGTTGTCGGCGACGTTATGGGTGACGATGATGGAAATCGGCCACAGAAACAGCAAGGGCGCGAGCAACCAGTCGAGAATTTCGCCGAACAGCGAGTTCGGCTGTCCGGGAGCACGCTGCCCGGCCGGCTTGCGGTCAGGCCTTCGTAGCCGGGACAGCATCCGGATTTTCCAGGCAATAGCCCAGACCGCGAACGGTCACGATACGGACGCCACTATCTTCAAGCTTCTTCCGCAGTCGATGCACATAGACTTCGATCGCGTTGCTCGACACTTCCTCACCCCAGCCACACAGGTGGTCCACCAGCTGATCCTTGCTCACCAGCCGCCCAACCCGCAGGATGAACACCTCAAGCAATCCGACTTCGCGCGCGGAGAGCTCGACCATCTGGCCATTGATCTTGACCACATGATCGGCCTGATCGTAAGTCAGGTTACCCACCTCAATGCAGCGCGGCTGACCGGTACCACGCCGGGTATGGGCGCGCACACGTGCCTCGAGCTCAGGCAGGGCGAAGGGCTTGGTCATGTAATCGTCCGCCCCTGCGTCGAGTCCGCGGACGCGATCTTCGACACCGTCCTGCGCGGTGAGGATCAGTACGGGTATGGCGGACTTGCGTCCCCGCAATCGCTTGAGCACCTCAATACCGGGCAACTTCGGCAGCCCGAGATCGAGAATCAGCAGATCGTAAGGCTGCGAGGCAAGCGCCGCATCCGCGTCCACGCCATTGGCAACATGGTCAATTGCATACCCGCCACGCTTCAGTGCTCTGCCTATTCCGTCAGCGATGACCGGATCATCTTCTGCAAGAAGAATGCGCATAGGGTTCCGGATGTAAGTTGAATGTAAGCGGCAGCCCTTAAATTCAGCTCCGCTGTTCTCCTTTTACTCGGTCTTCGGGAACGCGTGCGTTCAGCAGCGCAAGCGTTCCGGGGAGCGTCGCGCGCATGGCGCCGATGCTCCCTGCCGTCTTTTCTTCAATTCTCCGCGATTATCCCACGCCTGAGTCATTGCGCGTAGCGCTTTGCTCCATGCGCGATTGCGCCCGTCCCCTGGGCAGCAGATCACGACAGGCAAAAAAAAGCCCCGCCGAAGCGGGGCCCTTCTGAGCTTGACCGTGAGGTCAGCAGGCAATTACATGCCCATGCCGCCCATGCCGCCCATACCACCCATGCCGCCCATGTCGGGCATGCCGCCGGCGGACTTGTCGTCAGCCAGTTCAGCGACCATGCAGTCGGTGGTGAGCATCAGGCCAGCAACGGATGCAGCGTTCTGCAGCGCGGTGCGGGTCACCTTGGTGGGGTCCAGCACGCCCATCTCGACCATGTCGCCGTACTCACCGGTAGCAGCGTTGTAGCCAAAGTTGCCCTTACCTTCGGTCACACGGTTCACCACCACCGAGGGTTCGTCGCCCGCGTTGGAAACGATCTCGCGCAGCGGCTGCTCCATGGCGCGCAGCACAATCTTGATGCCAGCGTCCTGGTCGTGGTTATCACCCTTGAGGTCGGTGAGGTTGGCACGAGCACGCAGCAGGGCAACGCCGCCGCCGGGAACGATACCTTCTTCAACAGCAGCGCGGGTGGCGTGCAGTGCGTCTTCGACGCGCGCCTTCTTTTCCTTCATTTCGACTTCGGTTGCGGCACCGACCTTGATCAGTGCAACACCGCCGGCCAGCTTGGCCACGCGCTCTTGCAGCTTTTCACGATCATAGTCGGAGGTCGCTTCTTCGATCTGAACGCGGATTTGCTTAACGCGCGCTTCGATGCGCTCGCCGTCGCCGGCACCGTCGATAACGATGGTGTTTTCCTTGCCGATTTCGATACGCTTGGCCTGGCCCAGCTCTTCCAGCGTGCACTTCTCAAGCGTCAGACCAACTTCTTCTGCGATCACCTGGCCGCCGGTCAGCACAGCGATGTCTTCCAGCATGGCCTTGCGGCGGTCGCCGAAGCCCGGTGCCTTGACGGCGCAGGTCTTGAGGATGCCGCGGATGTTGTTCACCACCAAAGTTGCCAGCGCTTCGCCATCGACGTCTTCTGCGACGATCAGCAGCGGACGGCCAGCCTTGGCAACTTGCTCCAGCACCGGCAGCAGGTCACGGATGTTCGAGATCTTCTTGTCGAACAACAGGATGAACGGGTTGTCGAGAATGGCAACCTGCTTGTCCGGGTTGTTGATGAAGTAAGGCGACAGATAGCCGCGGTCGAACTGCATGCCTTCGACGACGTCGAGTTCGTTGGCGAGGCTCTTGCCATCTTCAACCGTGATCACGCCTTCCTTGCCGACCTTGTCCATGGCGCGGGCGATGATCTCACCGATATCCGCGTCGGAGTTGGCGGAGATCGAACCGACCTGGGCGATTTCCTTGTTGGTCGAGCACGGCTTCGACAGTTTACGCAGCTCTTCGATGGTGGCCACAACAGCCTTGTCGATGCCACGCTTCAGGTCCATCGGGTTCATGCCGGCAGCAACAAACTTCATGCCTTCGCGAACGATCGACTGCGCCAGTACGGTCGCCGTCGTGGTGCCATCGCCAGCGATGTCGGAGGTCTTGGAAGCCACTTCCTTGACCATCTGCGCGCCCATGTTTTCGAACTTGTCCTTCAGTTCGATTTCCTTGGCGACCGAAACACCGTCCTTGGTCACGGTCGGAGCGCCGAAGGAGCGCTCGAGCACGACGTTACGACCCTTGGGGCCGAGGGTGACCTTGACCGCGTTGGCCAGGACGTTGATACCAGCAACCATGCGCTCGCGCGCCGAATCACCAAACTTGACTTCTTTAGCAGCCATTCTTTAGAACTCCTGAATTATTTCGAATCGAGAATCGTGGGATTGCGGGAGGCTCAGCCTTCAACCACGCCCATGATGTCTTCTTCGCGCATGACGAGCAGCTCGTCGCCTTCGACCTTCACGGACTGGCCGGCGTACTTGCCGAACAGCACCTTGTCGCCCACCTTGACGGCCATCGGACGCACGTTGCCGTCGTCCAGGATCTTGCCGTTGCCGACAGCCAGCACTTCGCCTTGGTCGGGCTTCTCACCAGCGGAATCGGGGATCACGATACCGCTGGCGGTCTTGCGTTCGGCTTCCAGACGCTTGACGATCACGCGATCGTGCAGGGGACGAATCTTCATCGAGTTCACTCCTTAGTACTGTTTAAACTGTGGCGGGACCATCCCGCCGGAAAATTCGCAGTGGTCACGGCATACACCGGACTGTTAGCACTCACTGCCAACGAGTGCTAATAATAGGGGCGGGGTTTCGCTATTTCAAGAGCGGAGACGGAAGAAAAATTTGCTGCGCCGCCGCAGTGAGCTCAGAACGCGACCGCTACGCCAAAATGCAGACGTAGGCGGGCGTCGTCATGCCCCCATGCGAGGTCGATCGCCAGAGGCCCGGCCGGACTGCGCCAGCGTGCCCCCAGACCGTAGCCGGTGCGCAACCGGAACTCGCTGCGGGAATCCGCGGCGTCACCGGCATCAACGAAAGCCGCCACGCCCCAATCGGGACGAAACCAATGTACGTATTCGCCACTGAGTGTCCCCAGGTAACGCCCGCCCACCGTTGCATCGCCGTCGCTCACACCGAGGCTCTGATAGGCGTAGCCCCGTACCGATTGCGATCCCCCTGCGCGGAACAGGAAATCCTGCGGGATGCCGTCACGGGAAGGCGCCAGCGTCGCGCCCAGCTCTCCCCGCAGGCTCAGGACGTCTGCTTCACCGACCGGGAAATAGTGCTGGTAGCGGCCATAGAGGCGCACGAAATCCTGCTCGCCGAAGGCGATACTCGAACCACCACCAACCTGCACTTCGAGGACATGCCCGCGGCGCGGGTCGATTACGTTGTCCACCGCTCTTTGCACCCAGCTCCAGTTTGCCGTCAGTGTGGTCAGGCTGGAGGGGTCGGCGCCATCGGGGTGCAAGGACTCATGCTGCAAACGCAGGGCAATCTGGGTTTCAATATCGCCGCGGATAGTGGTCCGGCCGATTCCGATCGCCTGGCTTTCGGTCTTCAGTCCCTCAAGATCGCTGTTGTCGATCAGGGCGCCAATACTGTCACGATGGCCGTCCGGCGCGGGCGGAAAAAACAGGTCGGCAAACAGCGACTGTCGCAACTGCTCGAGACGAATCCCCGTTGACAGCTCCCATCCGCGCGACAGGATATTGACGTCGCGATACCCCGCCTCGACCCGATAGCCGGTATTGCTCGACACGCCGGCACCGAAACTCAGGCGTCGTGACTGCGCTTCGGCCACCTGCACGCGTACGGGCACCGCAGCAGCCAGCGCCGGATCGCGCTCGATATCGACCACCACCGACGCGAACTGGGGTGCTCCCTGCAAGGCCTCCTGCAAGGCAAGCAAGGCATCCTGATCGTAGATATCGCCGGCCTTGACCGTGCTGTAGCGCTCAACCAGATCGGCTGGCAGGCGGCTCAGGCCACTGACTGCGAGCTCGCCAAGCCTGAACGTCGGGCCGCTGTCGACCACCATCGACAGCCGCACTTCAGTGCCGGCCTCATTGACTTCGGCACGGGTACTCAGCGTGCGCGCAGCTGCGTAACGGCGGCGGCTGACCGCATCGAGAAGCTGCTGTTTGGCACGATCCCATTCGGCCTGACGAAAGGGCTTGCCGACCGGCAAGGCCCAGTTTTCGCGCAGGCTGTCACGCAAGGTCGCCGGTTCGGGTTCGCTCGCACTCGCCAGTTCGCCTTCGAAACCGATATCGACCGCAACAATGGCGGCACGTACGCCAGGCTCCACGGTCAGGGTCCATTTGTCCCCGCTGCGCCGGTCGAGCCTGACTTCGGGATTGAAATAACCCTCGGTAGAGAGCAGATCAACGACCTCCCGCCGAGTACGGCGCACCAGCGCAGTCTGATCGGGCCCGGCCTCGGGCACCGTCAGCTCGGCCGACTTCAACAGGCGCACGTGCTGACGCAGGAGCGCGCTGACCGCTTCCGGTGCCTCTAGCGCCACGCTGACGCGGTCCTGTGCCCTGGCGCCGCTTCCCCAGAAGAGGACACTCCCCAGGGTCAGGATACACAAGGCACGGAGAAGCGAATCAAGCCTCAAGATGATATGCGGTCACACGTTCGACCTCGGCCTTCGAACCGAGCACGACAGGTACGCGCTGATGCAGCTTGTGGGGCTGGATGTCGAGGATGCGCTCGCGCCCGGTGGTGGCCGCGCCCCCAGCCTGCTCAATCAGCATGGCCATCGGATTGGCTTCGTACATGAGACGCAGCTTACCGCCCTGCGCACGGCACTTCTCGTCGAGCGGGTACAGGAAGATTCCGCCACGGGTCAGTACGCGGTGCACATCGGCCACCATCGACGCCACCCAGCGCATGTTGAAATCGACACCGCGGGGGCCTGCCTTGCCTTCCTGCAGCTCGGCAATATAGCGTTGAACCGGTGCTTCCCAGTGGCGTACGTTGGATGCGTTAATGGCGAATTCGCAGGTTTCCTCGGGCACCGTCATGTACGGGGTGGTGTAGATGAAGCTGCCCAGTTCGCGGTCGAGCGTGAAGGCGTGAACGCCCTTGCCCACCGTCAGCACGAACTGGGTGGACGGGCCGTAGATTGCATACCCGGCCGCCACCTGATCCCGCCCCGGCTGCATGAAGCTTGCCTCGGTCGGATCGCCCTCGCCCTCAGGATTGCGCAGGACCGAAAAGATCGTGCCTACGGTGACGTCGATGTCGATGTTGGACGAGCCATCGAGCGGATCGAACATCAGCAGAAAGCCACCCTTGGGGAAGTCGAACGGGATCTGATGCACGTTCTCGACCTCTTCCGATGCCATTGCCGCGAGGTGCCCCCCCCATTCGTTGGCTTGAAGCAGGATTTCGTTGGCAATCACATCGAGCTTTTTCTGTGCTTCGCCCTGCACGTTGTCGGTACCGGCTTCGCCCAGGATGCCGGCCAGCGCCCCTTTGGAGACGTTCACACTGATCGCCTTGCAGGCGCGGGCCACGACTTCGAGCAACAGGCGCAGATCGGCCGATACGCGCCCGGCGCGCTGTTGCTCGATCAGGAATTGGGTGAGGGTGACGCGACGCATGTGCTGAACTCCCGGAGACTGATGATTGAAGATGTCAGACTCGATTATCCCGTTTCCGGGACGTCTGCGCACCACGAGATACACGCTGGCGGTTATCATTTATGGCTTGGCGGTCTGCCGCCCTGCCCCGGACACGTACAGGGCAGCCTCTCATGAGCACAGAAACCAAGTTATGCATGTGATGGTTCTCGGCGCCGGCATCACCGGCGTCACCACGGCCTGGTACCTGAAGCAGGCAGGGTTTGAGGTCAGCCTGGTCGACCGCCAGGCCCAGGCTGGCCAGGAAACGAGCTTTGCCAACGGCGGCCAGATTTCAGTCAGTCACCCCGAGCCCTGGGCCAATCCCGCGGCGCCCTTTCTGGCGCTGCGCTGGCTCGGCAAGGACGATGCCCCATTACGCTTTCGGCCTCAGGCAAGTCTGGACCAATGGCGCTGGGCGCTGTCCTTTCTGCATGAATGCCTGCCTTGGCGCTCGCAGCGCAACACCGAGGCAATTGCAGCACTCGCCATTCACAGTCAGCGCGAGTTGCACCGCGTACGCGAAGCCGCGGGCATCGAGAATGAGTACGACGCGCGCGAGCAAGGCATCCTTCACCTGTTCTTCAACCCATCGGATTTCGCTCATGCCCCAGCCAGAGCTGAGCATCTGATCCACCTCGGGATTGAAGTGCGGGTCTGCTCCGCTGCCGAATGCCTCGCCGTCGAACCCGCACTCGGCGCCCTTGCATCTTCGCTCGCGGGCGGTCTGTACGCGCCCGGTGACGAAAGCGGTGACGCGATGCGCTTCACCTGTGCGCTTGCCAAGGCGCTGGAGCGCGACGGCGTGCAGTTTCACTACGGGACCACCATCGAACGCCTGACCCACACCGGCGGACTGATCGACGGGGTAGAGGTGCGCGACAGCGAAGGACGGGCCGGCACGCTCACCGCGAACGCCTATGTCGTGTGCATGGGCAGTTTCAGCGCGCAGATCGTGCACCCACTTGGCGAACGCCTGCCGATCTATCCAGTAAAGGGTTATTCGATTACCGCGCCGATCGAGGATCCGGCGCGCGCACCACAGGTCAGCCTGACGGACGAATCCCGCCGCATCGTGTGCTCGCGCCTTGGCGATCGTTTGCGTATCGCCGGCACTGCCGAGCTCAACGGCTTCGACCTCGCGATTGACCCTGCGCGGGGCCGCGCCATCATGGACTGGGCCCGGACACGGCTACCGGGGGCAATCGATCCGGAGCGGGCGCAATTGTGGACCGGCCTTCGCCCCGCCACCCCGAGCAACCTGCCAGTCATCGGCAAAGGGCGCGGTGTAAACCTCTGGTACAACACCGGTCACGGCACACTCGGCTGGACGCTGGCCTGCGGCTCAGCGGAGATTCTTGCAGGGCTGATGCACGGCCGGTCGCCGGCCGTGCGTTTCCCGGTTCACCACCCCTGAGCAAGCTGCCCCGCCCCGGGGTGCGACTTACACCTGTTCGGCGCCAGCGCGGACTGGTGCCGACGTGCAGGCACACCCCCCTGCCGATGCGCAGCGATCACCGCCACCCTCGGGCGGGGTGATCACGCCCGTTTCGACGTCGAAGCCGATACTGTCCAGATGAAAGGCCAGCGCAGCATCCATGCCACTGACGTGATTGTCGAACCAGGCCGGCAATTCTTCCATTAGCCGCTTACCCAGAAACGCATCACCACGCTCAATGCGCTGACGCACGTCACGCATTACGACCAGCACCCGATCGTGCTCTGCGCGATGGCAACCGGGAAAATCCACCTGCTCCATCCAGCGATTTTCCTGATCGAAATGTACTTCCGTGTGCGCAATGAAGTCGTCGAGCCGCGCCAGAAACTGCTCGGGCGCAGCCTCAACCACCGCGTTGTAGTGGCTCACAAACTCCTCGTGAGTCTTGTCCATTTTCCCGAGACCGAGCGCCAGCTGCTCGTTCCATTGCATCAGTGCCATCGTTTCATCCTCCCGAAGATTCACCCGTCAGGGCATCGCAGTGCGGCTTTATAACTCGAAATCGCCTCCGCGCCGATGATGTCGGTCAACCCTCGTGCGCAAACGCATTCCTGCAAACCCGGCCTGAAATGAGGCGGTCATGGGAAGGGGCTAGATTGGCGTGACGACAACCGGCACAAACCATGAACATCCTGATGATTTCGGATGTGTTCTTCCCCCGCATCAACGGGGTCAGCACATCGATAGAGACGTTCCGCAATTCGCTCAAGCCACACGGCATCCGCAGCACCCTGATCGCTCCCGCCTACCCGCAGGACAGCACGACACGCGCGGACGACCTCATCCGGATCTCCTCCCGCTTCATTCCGCTCGATCCGGAGGACCGGATGATGCGGCGCGCGCCTATCCGCGAACAGATCGCCTCACTGCGGCAGCAGCACTTTGATCTCGTTCATATCCACACCCCCTTCGTTGCCCACTACGCCGGTCTGGAACTGGCGAAAGCGCTCGGCCTCCCCTGCGTCGCCACCTACCACACCTTCTTTGAGGAGTACCTTTTTCACTACGTACCCATTGTTCCCCACGCCTGGTTGCGCGGCGCGGCGCGGCGCTTCTCGCGCCAACAATGCAATGCCCTCAATGCGGTCATCGTTCCGTCTCGAGCGATGGCGGACACATTGGCGGGCTACGGCGTGAGTACCCCGGTCCATATTCTTCCGACCGGGATTCCCGAACACCAGTTTCATGGCGGCGATGGCTGTCACTTTCGTCAGCGTTACGACATCCCGAAAAGCAAGCGCCTGCTGCTCTTCGTCGGTCGCGTAGCACATGAGAAGAACATCGAGTTCCTGATCGACATGGTCGGCGAACTGCGCAAGACCGAGCCGGAGGTCATGTTGCTCGTCACCGGCGAAGGGCCTGCACTGGGCAGCCTGAGGACGAAGGTCGAGCGCGCAGGCCTCAATGACCACATCCGCTTTCTGGGCTACCTCGACCGCCACAACGAACTGCATGATTGCTACAGGGCCGCCGATATCTTCGTATTCGCGTCGCGAACCGAAACTCAGGGCTTGGTGCTGCTGGAAGCCATGGCACTGGGAACGCCGGTCGTAGCCCTTGCCGAAATGGGAACCGTGGACATCCTTGCGCCGCAGCAGGGGTGCAGGATCGCACCGAACAGCCCGGTGCGCTTCGCCGAGATTGTCGGCCAGCTTCTGAGCGACCGCAGCCAACTGGAGCACCTCGGCACCGAAGCGCGGGAATATGCGCGGCAGTGGCACACCGAAGAGATGAGCCGCCGGCTCGGCGCACTGTACGAAACCTGGGTTGCAGATCACCGCCGCCCTGCGGCGCAACTCAGCGCCGCCTGACGAACAGTTATTACTTGACGATCTTCAGGTGCCCGCCGCGAGGTGGCGGCTGACGGTCGTCCTCGACCTTGACCGGTTCGGGAGATGCGGGCGGTTCAGCCGGTTCGGGCGCGAGTTCGAGCCCGGTCGCACGGTCGGCGTCGTCCGACGCATCTTCCTCAAACGCTTCGCCTTCATCGACATCGGCTTCGAACGCCATCCCCTGGCCGTTCTCGCGTGCATAGACCGCAAGGACATTACTCATCGGAATCAGGATGAGCTGCACCGATCCGTTGAAACGCGCCTGAAAGCTCACCGCTTCATTGTCCATTGACAGCTTGTTGGTGGCGTCGGAGCCAACGTTGAGCACAATCTGACCGCCCTTGGCATAACCGGGTGGCACCCGGGTGCTGGAATCGACCCGAGCAGCAAGGTAGGGTGTAAAACCCTGATCAGAACACCATTCATAGATGGCACGAACCAGGTAGGGCTTGGTGGATACCATGTCTTGCGTGTCCTAAGTTCCGTCCGACCGGACCGGGCATCCCTGCCCCGCCGGTCGAGACGTCTTCATTTCAGCGCCGCATTACCTTCTCGGACGGTGTCAGCGCGTCGATGAAACCCTGACGGCTGAAAATGCGTTCCGCGTACTTCATCATCGGGGCGGCCGTTTTCGGCAGCTCAATGCCATAGTGCTCAAGACGCCACAGCAGGGGCGCAATCGCGACATCCAGCATGGAGAACTCGTCGCCGAGCATGAACTTCTGCTTGGTGAAGATCGGTGCCAGCTGGGTCAGGTGATCGCGCACATGGGCGCGGGTCTTGTCCACACCCTTCTGGTTGGCCTCAAGCGCTGCGATGTGCGCAAACAGTTCGTGCTCGAACGTATGCAGCAACTGCCGCGCGCGCGCGCGCAGAATGGGATCCGGCGGCATCAACTGCGGATGCGGGAAACGCTCGTCGATATACTCATTGATGATGTTCGACTCATACAGCACAAGATCGCGGTCAACCAGCACCGGCACACGGCCGTAAGGATTGATGACCGCAATGTCTTCGGGCTTGTTGTAGAGGTCGACATCGATCACCTCGAAATCCATGCCCTTTTCGAAGAGCACGATCCGGCAACGGTGACTGAAGGGATCGGTCGTACCGGAATAAAGATTCATCATGATGTTGCGACTCCGGATGCAAAAAACAAAAGCGCACCACGCATTGATTTGCGCGGTGCGTCTGGAGGGAAGCGAGTGTCAGGCCTTACGGCCATTCACCGATCCTCTCAATGAATATCCTTCCAGTAGTTCTTCTTCAGCGCGAGCGCAAGAACGAACAGACCGGCAAGGAAAGCAAGCACGTACATGCCAATGACCTTGCGCTTCTCGGCGACAGGCTCTCCCATCCAGACAATGTAGGACACGAGATCGGCGACGGCTTTGTCGTACTCTTCGGGGCTCAGCTTGCCCGGCTTGACCAGTTCGAGCGTTGAGCCATGCTCGCCTGCCTTTGCCACCTGCTCACCCTGGAGTTCCCACAGCACGTTCGGCATGCCGACGTTCGGGAACACCAGATTGTTCCAACCCGTCGGACGATTCGGGTCACGGTGGAACTGGCGCAGGTAGGTATAGAGCCAGTCTGCTCCGCTACCGAACTCGGAAGCGCGCGCACGCGCAACCAGGGTCAGATCGGGGGGCGCGGCGCCAAACCACTGCTTGGCCTCGGCACGGCTCATCGCGACCTTCATCTGGTCACCGGTCTTCTCACCGGTGAACATCAGGTTGTCGCGAATCGCCGCCTCGCTCAGGCCAATGTCCTGCAGCCTGTTGTAACGCAGGAATGACGCGCCGTGGCAGTTCAGACAGTAGTTGACGAAGAGTTTGGCGCCGTGCTGCAACGCAGCCGGATCCGTACTCACCGGTGCCTTGTCCAGATGCAGGACCGCTCCGGCAGCCATCGCCATTGCCGGCGCGAACAGTGCGACGGCAGCGGCACGCTTGATGAAACTGATTACACGCGATTTCATTTGAAAGTCACCCTTTCCGGTTCGGGTTTGCACTTGTCGAGCTTGCTGTACCACGGCATGGCCAGGAAGAAGGCGAAGTACAGGACCGAGCAGATCTGCGAGACCAGGGTACGGCCCGGGGTCGGCGGGAGAACGCCCAGGTAACCGAGAATGACAAAGCAGACCACAAAAATCGCAACAGCGCCCTTGAACACCGGACCCTTGTAACGCATCGACTTCACCGGGCTGCGATCCAGCCACGGCAGGAAGGCGATAACCACCACCGAAGCCCCCATCGCCACCACGCCCCAGAACTTGGCGTCGAGACCGAACAGCGGGTAGGTCACGGCACGCAGCACGGAATAGAACGGCGTGAAGTACCACACCGGTGCGATGTGCAGCGGGGTCACCAGCGGGTCGGCCGGCAGGAAGTTGTTGAACTCGAGGAAGTAGCCCCCTGCTTCAGGCGCAAAGAACACGACTGCGCTGAAGAAGAACAGGAATGCGACTACGCCGACGATGTCCTTCACCGTGTAGTACGGATGGAAGGGAATGCCGTCGAGCGGGATGCCATTGGCGTCTTTCTTCTTCTTGATCTCAATACCGTCGGGGTTATTGGAACCGACTTCGTGCAACGCGATGATATGGGCTGCGACGAGACCGATCAGCACCAGCGGTACGGCGATGACGTGGAAGGAGAAGAAGCGGTTCAGGGTGGCGTCGGACACGACGAAGTCACCACGAATCACCAGCGACAGATCGGGCCCGATCAGCGGAATCGCCGAGAACAGGTTCACGATCACCTGCGCGCCCCAGAACGACATCTGCCCCCATGGCAACAGGTAGCCCATGAAAGCTTCGGCCATCAGCACCAGGAAAATCAGGGTACCGAAGATCCAGATCAGTTCGCGCGGCTTGCGATAAGAACCATAGAGCAGACCGCGGAACATGTGCAGATAGACCACGATGAAGAACGCCGACGCACCGGTTGAATGCAGGTAGCGGATGATCCAGCCGCCCGGCACATCACGCATGATGTACTCGACGCTGGCAAAAGCCACCGGCACACCGGCAGCGTTCAGCGAGGCATCCGGCTTGTAGTGCATGACCAGGAAGATGCCGGTCACGATCTGGATCACCAGGACCATGAGTGCCAGCGAACCGAAGAAATACCAGAAGTTGAAGTTCTTCGGTGCGTAGTACTCGGTCAGATGCCCCTTGATCGACGATGTGAGCGGAAAGCGCTCATCCACCCAGTTCAGCAAGGCTTGAGATTTGGTCGTCATCGTTTACGCCTTTCCGTCGTCGCCAACGACAATGGTGGTGTCCGCAATATACTTGTACGGCGGAATTTCAAGGTTTGTCGGTGCCGGCATGCTCTTGTAGACGCGACCGGCAAGATCGAACCTCGAACCGTGACAGGGGCACAGAAAACCGCCCGGCCAGTCGTCACCCATACCCGACTCGGCACCCGGCTTGAACTTCTCCGACGGCGAACACCCGAGGTGGGTACAGATCCCGACGGCCACGAGAAACTCGGGCTTGATCGAGCGGTACTCGTTCTTTGCGTATTCCGGCTGTTGCTCTTTTTCGGAGGCCGGATCGCTCAGCGCCGGCTCTGACTTGGCCAGCGACGCCAGCATTTCGGGGGTACGACGAAGCACCCAGACCGGCTTGCCACGCCATTCGACCGTCATCATCTCGCCCGGAGCGAGCTTGCCCACATCAACCTCAACCGGCGCGCCTGCTGCCTTTGCGCGCTCGGACGGCGTCAGACTGGCAACGAACGGCACTGCCGTCGCCACGGCGGCAACGCCACCTACGGCAGACGTTGCCAGCAACAATGTGCGGCGACCGCTGTCCATCTTTTGTTCAACGCTCATGACCCTCTTCCCAGAATGGAAAACGAAAGACCTGGATACAAAAACCCAAGGATTATAGCGAACTCACTGCAACAGAGAAAGCCATAGACCGCTCAAGACATTGAGCGATCAAGGATTTCACGCCAGTGCGCGCACAGGACGATGCCTCGAAGGCCTCGCGGATAACGCACCACACAAAACCAGCCATCACAGCCCTCGACGCTCGACCAGCGCCTGCGCGATCGTGCCGATGTCGGTATGCTCGAGCTCTCCACCCACCGGAACACCGCGCGACAAGCGACTTACCGACAGCCCTCGAGCACTCAGCAAGCTTGCGAGTGTGTGTGCGGTTGCCTCACCTTCGTTGGTAAAGTTGGTGGCAAGAATCACCTCCCGCACGCTGCCATCACCCGCCCGTGCAAGCAGTTTATCGAGTTTCAGTTCGCGCGGACCAACCCCATCCAGCGGTGACAGGCGCCCCATCAGCACATAATACAGGCCGTTGTAGGACTGAGTCTGCTCGATCATGGCAAGATCGGCAGGCATCTCCACCACACACAGCAGACTGGCGTCGCGCCGCGGACTGGCACAACGCTGGCACACGGCATCTTCAGTGAAAGTGTTGCAGCGGTCGCAATGGCGCAACACTTCGAGCGCATGCCCCATCGCACGCGCCAGGCGACCGGCGCCACGCTGGTCACGCTGCAACAGGTGATAGGCCATACGTTGCGCCGACTTGGGGCCAACCCCGGGCAGGCAACGCAAGGCGTCAATCAGTTCGTCAAGGCTCGAAGGTTGCATTGGAATCAGAACGGCAGCTTGAATCCGGGCGGCAGATTCAGGCCCGAGGTAAAGCCGGCCATGCGCTCCTGGGTCGTGCTCTCGACCTTGCGCACAGCATCATTGACGGCCGCGGCAACGAGGTCCTCCAGCATTTCCTTGTCGTCCATGACCGAGTCATCGATCGACACCCGTCGCACGTCGTACTTGCAGGTCATGACAACCTTGACCATGCCCGCACCCGACTGGCCGTCGACTTCGACACTGGCCAGCTGATCCTGCATCTTCTTCATGTTTTCCTGCATCTGCTGGGCCTGTTTCATCAGGCCTCCGAGACCGCCTTTCATCATGGTGACAACTCCCCAAAGTGAGATGGATGGTTAGAAGGGTTTGACTGTGGCTTCGGCCAGCGTGGCGTCGAAGCGC
This sequence comes from Azoarcus sp., assembly GCA_023230755.1. Classification (GTDB taxonomy): domain Bacteria; phylum Pseudomonadota; class Gammaproteobacteria; order Burkholderiales; family Rhodocyclaceae; genus Parazoarcus. The sequence goes on along the minus strand of JALNWS010000006.1, from coordinate 8,322 downwards.
TCGATCAGTTCGCGCACAAAGGGGTCGCGTTCAAGCGCGGCCACTGCAAGCTCGTGGCGTGCGCGGCGCTCGATCTCGTCACGCTGGGCGGGCGTCTCGCCGGCAATCGCGCCGACCTCGATGCGAATCCGGAGCGGGCGCGACAGCGCCGCAGCAAGCTGATCCTGCACGCGCTCGACCGCGCCACGATTCATGTCCAGCAGATGGCGATGCGTGTCGGACAGACGCAACACCAGCAGATCGTCGACACACTCGACCCACTCGCAATGTTGCGCAAGCTCGCGCACCAGCCCGCCGATGCCAAGCAGGCGGACCACCATGCGCCAGTCACTGGCGGCAAATGCGGCGGCCAGATCGGCATCCCCTTGCGCATCCCGTGGCGCGGTGACCGCTGCCGGCGCACCTGGCACCACAATCGGCGACTCAGGCGCAGGCGTGCGCTCTGACGCCTCGGTGCGCGCAGCGGCATTACTCGCCGGCGCTACTGGCGCCGCCGGCGCTGCGGGGGAAGTGTCCGCCTCGTCGTCGAAGGCATTTGCGCCTCCCGAATACGCATCGTCATGCATCAACGCCTCGGGCGGCAGATCCTCCCAAGGCGCGAGGTCGCGGCTGGGCGGCTTTGGCCCCGGTTTTGACTCGACCTTCGGCCTGAACTCAGCTTGCGGCTCGGGCCTGCTTTCGACCGGCGCAGCCATGGCGCGCTGCATGACGGGCGGGGACGAAGCCGGCGCCGGCTGAGGCGCTGGCGACAGCGCTGCACTGCGCTCGGCGCAGGGAACCGCAGATGAGACCGGCGTCGCAGCTGCGGCCTGACGCGATTCAGCCCCGGCAGAAACCGGCGGAACGGTCCTCGCCTCGCCGCTACCGCCGCTCCCCGCGAGCGCAGGAGAACCCATCGCAGCAGGCTGGTCAGGCCGGAACGCGTGCAAACGCAACAGCGTCATGCTGAAGCCAGTGTATTCGTCCGGCGCCAGCGCCAGCTCGTCGCGACCATGGATCGCGATCTGGTACGCCAGCTGGAGAAACTCGGCATCAAACTTTTCGGCATGCGGCGCCAGGCGCTGCCGCTCCGCTTCGTCGGAAATGGCGCCAGGCGCGAACTGAAACAGCGCGATGCGACCAAGCATCGAGGCCAGCGCCTGCAGCGCGGCGTCAAAAGAAAGACTGCGCGCCTCCATGCCATCGGCGACCGCCAGCATCGCGGCGACATCACCCCCTGCGAGCGCATCGAGCAATGCATGCAGGTGATCGTCCCCGACCGTACCGAGCATGTGCGTGACCTGCTCCTCAAGCACTTTACCCGCACCATGGGCAATAGCCTGATCGAGCAGCGACAGCGCGTCGCGCATGGAACCGTTGGCCGCCTTGGCAATATGACGTAACGCGCCGGGCTCGAACACCAGCTCTTCTGCCGCGAGAACCCCCGACAGATGCTCAACAATACTGCCCTGCGGCATCTGCTTCAGGTTGAACTGCAGGCAGCGCGACAACACCGTGACCGGAATCTTCTGCGGGTCGGTCGTCGCCAGAATGAACTTGACGTGTTCGGGCGGCTCTTCGAGCGTCTTCAGCATCGCATTGAAGGCGTGCCCGGTAAGCATGTGCACTTCGTCGATCATGTAGACCTTGTAGCGCCCCTGCACCGGTGCATAGACCGCCTTGTCGAGCAGCGCTGCCATATCGTCGACGCCGCGATTCGAGGCCGCATCCATCTCGACATAGTCGGGGAAGCGGTCGGCGTCGATCGCCCGACAGGCATCGCACACCCCACAGGGTTCGGCGGTAATACCAGTCTCACAGTTGAGCGCCTTGGCGAGAATGCGCGAAATGGTGGTCTTGCCCACCCCGCGCGTTCCGGTAAATAGCCAGGCGTGATGCAACCTGCCGGTGGTCAGCGCGTGCGAAAGCGCGCGGACCACATGCTCCTGACCGACCAGCGTACCGAAAGACTTCGGCCGCCATTTACGTGCGAGAACCTGATAGCTCATGGGCTGCGATTCTATCAGAGCAGCCCCGCCTCTCCGGGGGAGCTTGATGGCAAGATGCATCGATAATCAACAACCATCAAAACAATGCATTCAATCGATTGGCGCTATCAAAACAAGCCGCCTGTTCTGGGGCTGAAACCCAGAGAAAAGACACCCCGGAGGACAGACTGCCATGACCACACGAACTTCAACTACCAGGCACTGCTGGACACCCTGCGCGAGATCTGCGCCGATTTCGCCTGCACGGTCCGAACATCCTGCATCCGACTGCGCGGCCTACCGCTACAGTCATCTGCAGGCGCGATGCCGTTTGTCCCCGGCCACGAGATCATCCCCACGCGCATCGCAAGGTGCACGAACCACGGGCAAGCAGGGGCTGATGGTCGGGACAAGAAAAGGGCGTCACCTTTCGGAGACGCCCTTTTCGGAAATGAGGGTGGCGAGCCTGACCCCCGGCACTTGCAGGGAACGGCTGTGGCTGCTGCCTTCCGGCCCTGACCAGGTTCACCGCGCTGCAATGCGGGGAGACCCGCCACGGCGCGCACTATAACAGTGATCGCCCGCAACGTCAGCCACTATGAACGGAACCTCCTCAAGCACGTATACTCGGAGCCTTCTCGCAGCAGTGCGCTGCGACACGGAATCCGGCGAATCGACCACCCCTTATTGGACAGGACAATTACATGAGCGACACGCAGTCTCGCCTCGACACCCGTTACGGCAGCAATGCCATGCCCGCGCCGCAAAGCTGGAGCCCGCTTATCGACAGTCTGCTTGGCCATTGCTCGGTGCGCAGCTATCTGCCCACCCCGGTCAGCGACGACCAGCTTACCGCCATCATTGCAGCTGCACAGTCCGCCTCCAGTTCATCGAACCTGCAGGCATGGAGCGTAGTGGCCGTGCGCGACCCGGCCGCACGCGCAGCCCTTGCAGAATGCGCAGGCGGTCAGGCCCATGTGCGCGACGCGCCGCTGCAGCTGGTATGGCTCGCCGATCTCGCCCGTCTCGAAAGCCTGGCGCTATCGAATGAGCGCCCGTGTGGCGCACTCGATTACATGGAGATGTTCCTCGTCGGCGTCATCGATGCGGCACTGGCTGCGCAGAACGCGGCCGCTGCAGCAGAGTCGATCGGACTGGGTACGGTATACATCGGCGGCATGCGCAACAAGCCCGAAGCCGTGGCTGAACTGCTGAACCTGCCGCCCAAGGTCGTCGCCGTCTTCGGCATGTGCGTGGGCACGCCCGACCCTGCCAAACCGGCGGCGGTCAAGCCGCGCCCGCCGCAATCGGTCATCATGCATCACGAGCGCTATTCGCTGCCTGCGCAGGCAGCCGGGATCGAGGCCTACAATGCGGCGATGGCGAGCTTCTATGAAGCGCAGAAGATGAACGTCCACGGCACCTGGGCGATCCACTCGGCCAAGCGGATCGCCGGCCCGGAGACGCTGTCCGGACGTGACCATCTGGTTGCTGCCCTGCACAAGCGCGGTTTCCAACTGAAATAAGCCCGCCTTGCAGCGACGGGGGCGTTCGCGTCCGTCGCCCTGCCCTAACGTACGGAGTCGACCCGATGCGCAAACGTGACAACATCCTCTCGACCGACCAGAAGGCCCTCGCCCTCAATCTCGACAAGTTCAAGTACGGCTCCATCGTGGAAATCGGGGCGGGACAGGAAGTCGCGCGCCGATTCTTCCATGTCGGCGCGGCTGCGGGCACGGTGGCCAAGACCATGTCAGCCTACGACATGGCGGTCAGCGACGATATTTACGGCCATGTCGATCGCTATGTCAGTCGCGCACGACTGATGCAGATGCTGGACAAGGAGTTCTCCCAGGTCGTCGACCGGCTCACCCATGTGCGCCCGAAGAACACCACCTTCTTTGCCTACGCAGCCACGGTCACCGCACGCAGCTTCAAGCAGAAGAACGAATGCCACGGCTGGATCGGCATCCGTCTGCAGCTCCATCCCGGCGCGCAGCCGAGCGACGTGATCCTGCATGTGCGGATGCTCGACAACGACAATGCACTCCAGTCGGAAGCGCTGGGCATTCTCGGCGTCAACCTGATCCACGGCGCCTTCTTTCACCACGACCAGCCCGAATGGCTCATCGAGGGCCTGGCCGACGGCCTGTCACCGGAGCGCATCGAGGTCGACCTGATTCATTTCTCGGGTCCATATTTCGAGGAAGTCGAAAACCGGCTGATGAATCTGCACCTGATCACGAGCTGGCTCACGCGCGCGGTCATCTTCAACCCCGCGGGCGAAGTCGTGGTTCCGGGCGAATTGCTCTACCGCAAACCCATGCTGGTCATCCGCGGCAGCTTCAAGCCGGTCACCTGCGTCAACATCGACATGATGCTGGGCGGGCAGAAGCAGTTCAGCCAGGTCTCTGCCGTAGACGAGCAGGAGGTCCTGTCCCTGGCCGAGATCACCATGAACTCGCTGGCCACCGGTGACAGCATCGATGGCGCTGACTTCCTTGCCCGCATTGACCTGCTCGCATCGCAAGGCTACACGGTGATGATTTCGGACTATGTCCGCTTCTTCCGCCTGCGCGCCTACCTGCGCCGCTACACGCAGAAGCCGATCGGCATCGTCATGAGCGTGCGCGACCTCGAAGTGCTGTTCGACGAAAAGTATTACGACGGACTCGAAGGCGGCATCCTTGAAGCCTTCGGCAAGCTGTTCCCGGACAACACGCACGTCTATGTCTATCCGTCGCGCCCCCATGACGCGGCCGAGATGATCACGCTCGACAACTTTTCGGTGCCCGGACACCTGCGCCACCTGCTCGCTCATCTCAAGGAAAACGGCAAGCTGGTCTCAATCGAACCGCAGGACGCCGGCCATCTCGAAATCGACTCCACCGAAACCCTCGCAGGCCTTCGCCGCGGGCGCGGCAGTTGGGAGAAAGATGTGCCCGAGGGCGTGGCGCAGCGAATCATCGAAAAAAGGCTGCTGGGCTTCGATTCGGAATAGATCTCCCCACATGCGCCGGACCTGACACAACGGGAGCCTGCTCAGCAGCAGCGCGCAGACCTACTAGACTTCAGAAGCAAAGCAGCATAGCAATTCAGTACCTTGTATCTGGCGATACAACACCCTTCCAATCGTCCTCAACAAGGAAATTTCCCATGGCAGAAAATCGGGATCCAATGATCCCCGACGGTGACGTCAACCCAATCGATACCGACTACAAGATCGGTCAGGACAACATCCTGGTCAACGTCGGCCCCTTCGGCCTCGACATCCACAACCGGGTGTTCGCAATCTCGGCCATCGCGGTCATCGCCTTCGTGGCCCTGACGCTGATGTTTCAGACTCAGGTTGAGCCCATGTTCAGCAGCATGCGCGGCTGGCTGACCTCGAACCTCGACTGGTTCTTCATCAGCGTGGGCAACATTTTCGTCGTGGTCTGCATCGGCCTCGCGATCTCGCCGCTGGGCAAGGTTCGTCTCGGCGGTACCGAAGCAAAGCCCGACTACACCTACACCGGCTGGTTCTCCATGCTGTTTGCCGCCGGCATGGGTATCGGGTTGATGTTCTTCGGTGTTTCCGAACCGCTCTCCCACTTCAGCAGTTCATTCGGCGGCACCGTGATGGAGAACGGTGTGCGCACCGACTGGGCACCGCTGGGTGCCGCTGCCGGCGATGCTGCGGGCGCATCGCGCCTGGCGATGGCCGCTACGATCTACCACTGGGGTCTGCACCCGTGGGCGATCTACGCCATCCTGGCACTCGGCCTGGCATTGTTCTCCTTCAACAAGGGGCTGCCGCTGACGATCCGCTCGGTGTTCTACCCCCTGCTCGGCGAACGCGTATGGGGCTGGCCGGGTCACCTGATCGACATCCTCGCGGTGCTGGCCACCCTTTTCGGTCTCGCCACCTCGCTCGGCTTCGGTGCTTCGCAAGCGGCCGCCGGCCTCAACTATCTGTTCGGCATTCCGCTGGGCAACACCACCCAGATCCTGCTCGTGATCGGCATTACCGCCATCGCGATGGTTTCGGTGCTCGCCGGGCTCGACGCTGGCGTGAAGCGCCTGTCCGAAATCAACATGGTGCTCGCCGCCCTGCTGCTACTCTTCGTGATCCTCGTCGGCCCAACGCTGGCCATCATGACCGGCTTCGTCGACAACCTCGGCGCCTACCTCGAGTACCTGCCGGCACTGGCCAATCCGATCAATCGTGAAGACGTAAACTTCTCCCAGGGCTGGACGGCGTTCTACTGGGCGTGGTGGATTTCGTGGTCACCCTTCGTCGGCATGTTCATCGCCCGCGTTTCGCGCGGCCGCACGGTGCGTGAGTTCATCGTCTCGGTTCTGCTCGTGCCTTCGCTCGCCTGCGTGCTGTGGATGACCGTGTTCGGTGGCACCGCGATCAGCCAGCTGGTGCAGAGTGGCTACGAAGCCGCAGCCAAGGCTGACCTCCCGCTGCAGCTGTTCTACATGCTCGATGTACTGCCGCTGGCGCAGATCTCTTCCTTCCTTGCGATCATCCTCGTGGTGGTGTTCTTCGTCACCTCGTCCGACTCCGGCTCACTGGTGATCGACGTCATCGCCGCAGGAGGCAAGGTTGACGCCCCCACACCGCAGCGCGTCTTCTGGTGCACCTTCGAAGGCCTGGTCGCGATTGCGCTGATTCTGGGCGGTGGTCTGGTCGCACTTCAGGCCATGGCCGTGTCGACCGGCTTCCCGTTTGCCATCGTGCTGCTGGTCTCCGTGGTATCGGTAATCAAGGGCCTGGCCTCCGAACCTCGAGCGTCCTGATCCAGACGCCTGCCGCAGGGCAGCCAGACCGGGCGAGCGCTTGACGAACAAGTGCTCGCCCGTTTTCTTTCACTTTCACCGTGGCCACTCAGATGCAGGACGAACAACTCGAGATTCTCGATTTTCTGCGCCGCTATCCGCCGTTTCAGGAACTGCCTGAAGAGACGCTGCACGTGGTCGCAAAGTCGGTGGATGTGCGCTATTTCAAGGCCGGCGCCCGCATCCTCGAGTTCGGCGAAGAGGCGCTTGCCTGGTATGTGGTGCGCAGCGGCGCGGTCGAGGTCTTCCGCCGTAACGGCACGCTTTACAACCGTCTGACCGAAGGCGGTTACTTCGGTGAATTCGGCCTGCTGCACCGCAAACAGGTGCGTTTTCCGGCCGCGGCGCTCGAAGACACCCTTGTCTATCTGATCCCCGAACCGGTGTTCACCGACCTGTTCGAGAACAACGAACAATTCGCCGATCTGGTCGAAGTCGAGGACCGCACCCGCCTGCGCCAGGTCGTGTCCCGCCGCGAAGACGCGAATCAGCTGATGTCGGCGACCGTCGATGTGCTCATCAGTCGCGAGCCGGTCATGCTCGGCCCCGGATCAACCGCGATGGATGCCGCCCGCTGCATGACCGACGAGGGCGTCTCGTCGCTGCTGATCGTCAACACGGCCGATGCAGCATCGTCGACGCCCGGCATCGCCGGCATCATTACCGACCGCGACATCCGCGTGCGGCTGGTGTCGCAAGGCCTGAGCTACGACACGCCAGTGACGGACATCATGTCGTCCGAACTGGTCTCGGTGGAGCACAACCAGCTCGTATTCGAGGCCATGTTGCAGATGCTGCGCAACAATGTGCACCACCTGCCGGTACTCAAGAATCACCACGCGATCGGCGTGGTCGCGCTGTCCGACATCATTCGCTACGAGTCGCGCAACAGCCTGTTCGTGGTCAGCAGCATCTTCCGCCAGCAAAGCGTCGATGAACTGGCTGCGCTCACGGCCGATGTCCAGGCGTGCTTCTCACGCATGGTGACCGAGGATGCCAGTTCGCGCATGATCGGCAGCGCGATGGCGGTGATCGGGCGCAGCTTCAAGCAGCGCCTGCTCGAACTCGCCGAAGAACATCTCGGCCCGCCTCCCGTCCCCTACTGTTTTCTGGCTCTGGGCTCGATGGCGCGACAGGAGCAGCTCATCGTCACCGACCAGGACAATGCGCTGGTGCTCGACAACAGTTTCGACCCCGCACGCCATGATGAGTACTTCAGAACGCTGGCCGCCTTCGTCAGTGACGGACTGGCACGCTGTGGCTACACCTATTGCACCGGCGGGGTGATGGCGACCAATGCCAAATGGCGCCAGCCCCTGCGCGAATGGGAGCGCTACTTCACTGAATGGATCGAGAAACCGACACCGGAGTCGTTGCTCAACAGCGGCATCTTCTTCGACCTTGACGGGGTGTGGGGAAAGACCGAATGGATCGACGGCCTGCGCCGCCTGATCTCGCGCAAGGCCAAGGGCAACTCGCGCTTTCTGGCGTGCATGGCGCGCAACGCACTGCTGCGCACACCGCCGCT
>JALNWS010000005.1 GCA_023230755.1 Azoarcus sp. | reverse complement strand
GTCCATCGCAGAGCGTTACGGCCCTGCGGTCGTCAACATCAGTGTCGAGGGCACCATAAAGACCTCGGCGAGCGGTCAATCGCCCTTCGCCGGGATGAGCCCGAACGACCCCTTTTACGACTTCTTCCGTCGCTTCGGTCCGCAAATCCAGGTGCCGGACGGCGAACAGATCACACACGGCATGGGCTCAGGCTTCATCGTCAGCGCCGATGGCGTCATCCTGACCAACGCACATGTGGTGGCCGACGCCACCCAGGTCACGGTCAAACTCACCGACAAGCGCGAATTCACCGCCAAGGTGATCGGCATCGACAAACCCACCGACATCGCAGTATTGCGCATCGACGCCAAGGGTCTGCCCACCGTGCCGCTGGGCGATCCGCGCCAGACCCGGGTCGGTGAATGGGTGCTGGCCATCGGCGCGCCCTTCGGTTTCGAGAACAGCGTGACCGCCGGTATCGTGTCGGCAAAGTCGCGTTCGCTGCCCGACGAAGGCTACGTCCCGTTCATCCAGACCGACGTTGCGATCAACCCGGGTAATTCCGGGGGCCCCCTGCTCAACCTCAAGGGCGAGGTCATCGGAATCAACTCACAGATCTACAGCCGTTCAGGGGGTTATCAGGGCCTGTCGTTCGCGATCCCGATCAACGTTGCTGCACAGGTCAGGGACCAGCTCCTGACGCATGGCAAGGTCACCCGCGGCCGGCTTGGCGTCGCCGTACAGGATCTCAACCAGGCACTGGCAAACTCCTTCGGGCTGGAGAGCGCACACGGTGCGCTGGTGAGCCGGGTAGACACCGACGGCCCAGCGGCCAAGGCTGGCATCGAGGCTGGCGACATCATTATCGGGATCAACGATGAACCCGTCGTCAGCTCGGCTGAGCTGCCGCCCAAGGTTGCCGCCATCACCCCGGGTGAGTCCGTAAAGCTTGAGATCTGGCGCCAGGGCAAGAGCCGCGAACTGACGGCAAAGGTCGACGAACTGAAGTCGGCACAGGTGGCCACAAATGAAACGCCGGACGCGGATCAGGGGCGCCTTGGGGTCGCGGTGCGCCCGCTCAGCCCCGAAGAACAGCAGCAGATCAATGCCAGCGCCGGTCTGCTCGTACTCGATGCGACCGGCCCCGCAGCCCACGCAGGCATCCAGCGCGGCGACGTCATCCTCGCAGTAAACGGTAAGTCCGTAAGCAGCGTGGAGGGCCTGCGCAGGGACCTCGCTGGCCTCGGCAAACACGCAGCCATCCTGATCCAGCGCGAAGACGCACGGATCTTCATTCCCATCGAACTCGGCTGAACACCGACTCGCCCAAGCGGCCGCAGGGACAGCCTGCGGCCATAACCACCGGAGACATGCATGAGAAACAGACATCGTATTTCGCGCCGTGTGCTGCGGCACTTCCTTCAACTCGCTGCGGCAACTTTCGCCATCGGTGCCAATGCTGCGCCCGCCAGCGCCGGTAACCACGAGGCAAGCCTTGCTGCCGACCAGCAGGAGGAGAACAAATATACGCAAAGCGTGGCGGCAGAAGCGCAGCCGGAGGCCTATCCGCTAAGCTTCGCGCTCCCGGCACCGTCGCTTTCTCCGATTGCGGGAAAGGCCAGAGCGGATGTTCGCGTGCTTGACCGCGACGGCCACAAACTCGTGCAGATGGCACTCGACGGCGCGAGCATGATCGGTCCCTTTGACCATGGCGCATACACCGTGCTGATCAAGGCCAACGGGCTGACGGAAGTCCATCGTCTGCGCATCGGCACCGACACCCTGCCGTATCTGCACTTCATCGAAACCGCATGAGTTTCTTCGACTCTGGCGGCGGCAGCGCACCCCGGCAGCGCCCGTGCGCTGCCGCCGCCAGCGGCAAATACATCTCACCGCCCCCGCTCGCGCCCTTCTCCGCTTTTACCAGTGCATGACATATGTCGATGGAAGCGTTAACCTGCACCCCTCGATAGTGAGCACCTGACAACGGTCTGACCCCTCCCTGGACCAGCCGGTGCGCACGTCGACAGCGTACTCAGGCAGATGTCGTGGCAGGGGGTTGAGGTGTTTTCCAGACTTTTCCGTTTGAGCATTCGCAATCGGATATGGGCCATTCTGGCCATATTGATCGGCAGCGTTGTAATCGGCGCCTTCTTGGACGGGCTCGACCTGCGGGACGCGTTCTGGCGCGAAAAAGAAATCAAGACGCAGAGTCTGGTGCAGGCGGGTCACGACGTATTGCTGCATTTCTACGCACTGGAAGCAGAAGGCCTGCTGTCCAAGGCCGACGCCCAACGCGCGGCACTCGGCGCCATTCGCGCCATGCGCCGTTCTGATACCGAATACCTCTGGATCGCCGACGTGAGCGGCAACGACCCCAAGGTGGTCATGCATCCCTTGCTGCCGATGCTGGAAGGACATCAGCTCGATGGCGCACGCTTCAACTTCGTCCCCGAGTTGAAAGGCCTGCCCACTCAGGTACCGATCGAGGGCAAACAGGACTTCCAGGCGACGCTTGCCGCACTGGCCATACAGGGTGGCGAGGGCTACGTCAGCTACGCCTGGCCACGGGCTGCCATCTCAACCGACCAGCCCCAGCACCTTTATCCAAAACTCTCCTACGTCAGCGAGATGTCGCCATGGAAGTGGTTCATCGGCTCTGGCGTCTTCATTGACGATGTCAGGGAGACAATCTGGAAGCAGACATCGAACACCGCGTTGCGCACCGGGGTGGTCGGCGTCGTTCTGCTGCTGCTCGCGTCGATCACGGCACGCAGCATCACCGCGCCGCTGAATCGAACAATCAGGGCCATGCGCAACATCGGCAAGCCCTGGGGGAGGGCTGAGCGCCTGCCGGTGGACGGTCATGGCGAACTGGCGGAACTCGCGACCGGCTTCAACCGCATGCTGGACGAACTTGAACTGCATGAGGCGGCACAGACGCAACGCGCGCATCAGCTCGAAGACGCGGTCGCCCGGCGCACCGCAGAGTTGCAGGGGGTCAATGACCGGCTTCAGTCCGAACTGAATGAAAGGCGACAGGCCGAACAGGCCCTGCGCGACAGCGAGGCGCGCTTCAGCGGAATTTGCTCCACCGCCCAGGATGCCATCTTCCTGATCGACGAACAGCGCCGCATCACCTACTGGAACCCCGCTGCGGTGCGCACTTACGGCTATACGCCAGATCAAGTGCTCGGTCAGGACGTTTCCACCTTCGTCGTCCCGGAACGTCTCCACGACTGGGTCGACGCCGAATTCGCGCAGTTCATCGAGAGTGACGAGTACAAGCTCAACGGCAGGCAGCACGAACTCACCGGGCACCGGCACGACGGCAGCGAGTTCCCCGCTTCGCTGTCGGTGTCGTCAGTCAGGCTCAACGGTCACTGGTCTGCGGTATGTTTCGTGCGAGACATCAGCGAGCAGCGACGATCATCGGAGGCGGTGCGCGAGAGCCGCGCCCGCATGCGCGCCCTGCTCGACGCCAGCAGCGAATCCGTTCTGCTCCTCGAGCCGGAAGGCAGGATTCAGGAAATCAACATCTGCGCTGCGGATCGCTTCGGCCAGACCCCCGAATCCATGAGCGGCCACAACTTCTTCGACTATCTTCCGACAGCACTGGTTGCACCACGGAAAGCCGCAGTCGAGCAGTGCGTACTCACCGGGCAGCCCGCCCATCTGCACGATCGCCGTGATGAGCGTTTCTTCGACACCACCATGTATCCGGTCAAGGACGAGGCCGGCAAGGTGGTGAGCGTCGCGGCCTACGCCCGGGATGTGACCGAGCGCGAGCGCAGCACAGAAATCGAAGCGACCTTCAACCAGATGAACAATCTCCTCCTGCAGTCAAGAACGGAGCTGGCAGCGGTCGCACGCATCTTCTGTCAGCGCATCGTGCCGGCCTTCGACTTTGTGGGCGCCTGGATCGCGCGCGCGGAAAAGGATGGCAGCCTGAGCATGATCGCCACCTCCGACACGGTGCCAGAGGGCCCCCTCGAAAACCTGAGCGCAGCCGAACTGCGCTGGGACGACGCGCCGCAGTGCCGTCCCGCCTCGATCGTGATGCGAAGCGGGGAGCCGAACATCGTGGGCTTGGACGCCCCGGAATGTCGTAGCTGCCAGCACAGCATTGCTGCGATCGGCGCCGGGGAATCCATCCTGCTGCCGCTGATCCTGCGCGGCAAGCCGTGGGGCATTCTCACCCTCTACAGCCGCAGGCGCGGGCAGTTCAAACAGGCCAAAACGCTGCAGACGCTGAGGTGGCTGGCCGACCGGGTCGCCGTACTCCTCGAATCCGCGACGCAACAGGAATGGCTGACCCTGCTCGATACCGCGCTGGCCAACGTCGCCAACGCGGCCTACATCACGGATCGCACCGGCACCATCCTGTGGGGCAACCGTGCACTCACCATCCTCTCCGGCTTCTCCGCAAGCGAGATTCTGGGGGCGAAGCCCACCCTGTTCAGCTCGACGGACGACAACCCGGACTTCCACGAGCATTTCCTTGAGGCCGTGCGCGCGGGCGAGACCTGGCACGGCGAGCTCGTCAACACCCACCGCAACGGCAGGCGTTATACGGTAGACCAGACCATTTCGCCCCTCCTCGACGGTAACGGCACCATCACCCACTATGTTGCCATTCTCGATGACATCTCCGAGCGCAAGCGCTCCGAAGCGCAGATGGAGCATACCGCCCATCACGATCCGCTGACCGACCTCCCCAACCGTGGCCTCTTCCTTGACCGCCTCGGCCAGGCCTTGGCGATGGCGCACAGGGAAGCGCACAGCGGTGCGCTGCTGTTCATCGACCTGGACCACTTCAAGGAGGTCAACGACAGTCTCGGCCACGCCGCAGGCGATGCCTTGCTGATTGAGGTGGCCGAACGACTGCAAGCGCAGGTCCGGGAAACAGACACCGTCGCACGCCTGGGTGGCGACGAGTTCACGACCATCCTGTCCAGGCTTCATGAAGCGGGCGATGCCGAGATGGTGGCGGGGAAGATCCTGCACTCGCTGGCACAACCGCTGACAATCGAAGGCGAAGTCGTACACGTCACCGCAAGTATCGGCATTGCCCACTTCCCGGAAGACGGCAATGCCATCGAAGACCTGCTGCGCACGGCCGACGATGCCATGTACGCCGCCAAACGGTCCGGCCGCAACCGCTACATGAGCGTGGCCGATGTGGACACGCCTTCCTGATCCTGCCCTCGCTGGCGCACCCACGGTACTGTCTCCGTGCTGTGTCTCGTGAATCGCGCCACCCCGGACGAACAACCCCATTCAGCCCCGCATGTCAAGCAAAAATATCACATTGTGTTTCCACTGATCCTTGTCTAAGTTCAAGCTATCAGCATTGGCAGCGCCGTCCGGAGAAGCCACTTTCAGATGACGCTGTGGCGCCGCATCACGCCTGTTTTCACGAACCGGCAGAGGTGCAACGCTGATTGTCATTTGCAGGATGGGCAGCCACATCGCATGGCATATTCACCCACCTGCATTGACCGATGCGAATGAAACGACTGATTCAGGCTTCAGCCAGCCGCAGTGCCGATTCGTGGTTGAGTTGTCTGCACGCGCATCTTTCCGCCCGGCTTTGAGGGTGTTCCAGGAAGTTGGATCGATCAGGGGTTCCAGTCGCAGCGTTGCGCACGGAACGCACTCTCCGACCGGTTCGGCTTTGCCCGATCACGACGGGGCAGCCCATCGGGGCAACCCCGGAAAAGGAGCCCGTCATGCCCGTCCAGTTCGCCGCCCCCGGGGTCTACATCCAGGAAATTCCGAGCGGGGTTCGCACCATTTCCAGCGTTGCCACCTCCGTCGCAGCCTTCCTCGGTGCCGCGCCGCGCGGTCCGGTCAACAAGGCGGTGCGCATCCACAGCTTCGCGGATTTCGAACGCAGCTTCGGTGGCCTGTCCAGCGACTCCGAGATGAGCTACGGCGTGCGCCAGTTTTTCGGCAACGGCGGCTCTGACGCCTGGATCGTGCGCGTGGTCAAGGACGCCGCGCCCGCGAGCCGGACTCTGCTCAGCAACACTGCGGCAAACGTGCTCACCGTCACCGCGCTCGATGCCGGCGTATCCGGCAACGACATCGAACTGCGGGTGGATTACCTCACCGCCTTGCCCGACAGCACGTTCAACCTGAGTGTCGTCCGCAGTACCGACGGCCGCGCCGAACAGTACGCCAATGTGTCGATGAATTCGGCCGAAGCCCGCTACCTGCCCGATCTCGTGAATGGCGTATCGCAGTTGGTGAAGATCAGCCGCGATGTCAGCCAGGCAAGCCTCGACGCGCTGCCCGCGGGCACCTCGACCAGTGGCGCGATTGCCGACGTACAGAGCGTGCTCGACGCCACCCACACGGATTTCCGGGTAGTGGTCAATGGATTGCCTTCGGTCGCGGTCAGCATCACCCTCCCCGCAGACATCGCCGGCGGCACAGCCATCCAGCGCCTGACCAGCCTTGCCGCAGCCATTCAGACCAAGGTCAGGGCACAGGCGGCCGGCAAACCGGCCTTGCTCAATTTCACCTGCACCCGCACAGGCTCCACGCTTGTACTCGGTTCGGGCAGTGGTGGCGAATTCTCGTCGGTCCGGGTACTGGCCGGGGCCCGCAACAATGCCGCCGGCGTGCTCAGGCTTGGCACAGCCGCGGGCGGCATCGAGGTCGACGCCGTCGCCTCGATCCGTCCCGCGCGCATGCCCGACCCGGCAAGCCTGACCAGCGGCGCTTTCGGTGCCACCGATCTCGACGCCCTGCCCGACGCGACGCATAGCAGCCTTCGCATCAGCCTCGACGGCTACGGCCCCGACCTCGTGGACATCGGTGCGGCCCCTGCGGCCGGCGCCAACCTCGCGGCGAAACTGGACGATATCGCAGCCCGCCTGCAGGCCGCAGTGCGTGCGCTCAAGCCCGGCAACCCTGCCTATCGTGATTTCGTGGCAGCGGTTCAGGACAGCACCCTGGTGTTGTCCTCCGGTTCGCGCGGCGCGGGTTCGGCCATCGCCGTGAGCGCCGCGGCAAGCAACGACATCGCCACCGGTCTCCATCTGCTCGCGGGCGCGGTTCTGTCGCCGCCACCCACCGACACCTACCTCGCCGGGGGCAGCGAGACCCCCTACGCTGCGGCCGACATCTACCCCGCGTTCATCGGAAGCCGGTCGCAACGCGAAGGGCTGTATGCGCTCGAAGATGTTGACCTGTTCAACCTGCTCGTCCTGCCCGGCATCACCGACAGCGGCGTGCTGGCTGACGCTGCAAGCTATTGCCAGGAACGGCGCGCCTTCTTCATCGTCGATGCCCCGCCTGCGGCCACTGACGTGGCCACCATGGTCCAGTCGGCGTCGGGCACCGACCTGCCGAAATCCGACCATGCCGCAGTCTACTTTCCCTGGACCTACGTCGCCGACCCGCTCAAGAACGGCAAACCACGGCTCACCCCGCCAAGCGGCACGGTCGCCGGTCTGTATGCCCGCACCGACGGCAGTCGCGGTGTCTGGAAAGCCCCTGCCGGCACCGACGCCAACCTGTCCGGCGTGCAATCGCTGGCGGTCACGCTCACCGACGGCGAGAACGGCAGCCTGAATCCGCTCGGCGTCAATTGCCTGCGCACCTTCCCTGTCTATGGGGCTGTGTGCTGGGGTGCGCGCACCCTGCGTGGCGCGGACCAGATGAGCTCCGAATACAAGTACGTACCGGTGCGTCGCCTCGCGCTGTACATCGAGGAGTCGCTCTATCGCGGCACGCAGTGGGTGGTGTTCGAGCCCAATGACGAGCCGCTGTGGGCGCAGATCCGGCTCAACATCGGCGCCTTCATGAACGGGCTGTTCCGTCAGGGCGCGTTCCAGGGGTCTTCGCCACGTGACGCCTACCTCGTGAAGTGCGACAGCGAAACGACCACCCAGGACGACATCAACCGTGGCGTGGTGAACATCCTGGTCGGCTTCGCGCCACTCAAGCCGGCGGAGTTCGTCATCATCAGCATCCAGCAGCTCGCCGGACAGATTCAGGTGTAGTCGGCCGTACCGCATCGTCCTGCACCCCCGTCATCGCATTCGAGGAGGCCGCACCATGGCGCAGTTCACTGTCAATTCGCAACGGTTCGATCCCTACAAGAACTTCAAATTCCGCGTGAAGTGGGATGGCCGCTACGTTGCCGGCATCAGCAAGGTATCCGCGCTCAAACGCAGCACCGAAGTCGTCGAGCACCGCGAGGGCGGCGACCCGTCCAGCTCGCGCAAGTCGCCAGGGCGCAGCAAGTTCGAAGCCATCACGCTCGAGCGCGGCGTCACCCACGACAAGGATTTCGAACAGTGGGCGAACAAGGTGTGGAACCTCGGCTCGGGCCTCGGCAGTGAAGTCTCGCTGAAGGATTTCCGCAAGGATCTGATCATCGAGGTCTACAACGAAGCCGGCCAGCTCGCCCTGGCGTACAAGGTGTTCCGCTGCTGGGTGTCCGAGTATCAGGCCCTGCCCGATCTCGACGCCAATGCCAACGCGGTGGCAATCCAGCAGATCAAGCTCGAGAACGAGGGCTGGGAGCGGGATTACGAAGTGAGCGAGCCCAGTGAACCCAGCTACGTCGAGCCGGCCTGACGGAGCCCGCTTATGCGGCCACTCAGCGCCTCTCAACTCCTCTTCTTGTGGGATGCAGGTCAACGCCGTCACCCGATAGACCGCGCGCTGCTGGCCCTTGCCCTGGCACTGCCCGAAGAGGCGCCGGAAGGGCTCGCAGACCACCCGGTAGGCTGGCGCGAAGCCCGCCTGCTGGCACTGCGCAACGCCACATTCGGAGCACAGCTCGACGGCTACGATGCCTGCCCGCGCTGCGGGGCGATGATGGAGTTCTCGGTCGATGGCAACACCCTGCTGGCCGCGCTCCCGCTGCCCGCACCGGACGCCGTGATCGAACTCGACGGCGGCAGATGGCGCCTGCCGTCGAGCCGTGATCAGGCGTTGGCGCTCGAAGCGGACGACCCCGAAAGCGTTGCCCGAAACCTGCTCGCCTGCTGCCACGTCGGCGGCAAGGAGGCCGTATCGCCGGCGCAGATCGCTTCCCTCGAAGCCCGGATGGAAGCCCTGGACCCCGCGGCCAACATTCACCTCGGCATGCACTGCAGCGATTGCGGCCAGCGCTGGGACGCCCTGCTCGATGTCGGCAACTGGTTCTGGGACGAAGTCGTCGCCTGCGCGCGCGACTTGCTGAACACGGTCCATCGCCTGGCCCGCGCCTACGGCTGGCGCGAGTCCGACATCCTCGCCCTGAGTCCGGCGCGGCGCGCCGCCTACCTCGACCTGGTCGGATGAGGGCGACATGAGCGGCCACCTCCTCCAACTCGCCAGACGCGGCCTTGGCATCAGCCACGGCGTGCGCAGTCGCGCAACGCTGCCCTATGCCACATCGTCCGCCGCAACGCGGTTCGAGGCGGACGATTTCGCCTCCGGACTCAGTTCCGAACGCGCACCGGAGCCCGGCCCGGACCTGCCGCAGGCGGACAGCTCGAACAGTCCGCCTGCCCTGCGCACCGCGCCCCCGGCGCAAGCCCATTCGCCGGCAGCTTTTCGTGAAGCGAATCCGACAGACGTGTCGAGCGCACCGCCAACGCTGTTTGCGACACATCACGCGCAGCGGGACGCCCTTCGACAGACGCCGCAGGAAGACGCAGACACGCCCGGCCCTGATGCACAGGAGCTGCCCCGAGACCGCAACGTACTGCGACACCCGCCCGCCGACCCACGCTCCGTGCACGCCACCGACGGCGATGGCACGGCCCCGGCGGCTGATTCCACACCTCCGCCAGCACCGCCCGAAGGCGCAAGGCAAACCCCGCCCACACAGACAGGCACCCGCGCGCAACTCGACCCGCTGATCGACCGCCTTTTCACCCCGGCACCGCAACCTCCGCCCCGCGCAAGGGAAGCCACCCCGACGACCGGCGACAATATCGCCCCGCAGCGCCCGGCGCCCGAGCGCGCGACGCTCATGCCGGCGCGTCCTGCGGCAAGCGTCGACCACATGGCTGCAGATGCGCACGCACGCAGCGCGGCCGACGCGCCCGATACCCCGCCCGAGGTGCACATCACCATCGGTCGTCTGGAGATCAACCCCCCACCCCGCCCGCCACCACCGCCGGCGCCACGGCCGCGCGGCCCCGCGCCGCTGTCGCTCGGCGACTACCTCGCCCGTCGTCAGGGAGGGAGACCATGAGCAACGCGCTCGCGATCGCCGGTGTGACCGCCGTGCTCAAGGACCTGCTGGATTCCGGCCTGATCGACCACGCGGCAAACGACACTCTTGGGGCCGGAATCGTCGTCAGCGCCGGCGCACCGGACACGGTGTCGCTGGATGACAAGGAGGCGCCGCAGCTCAACCTCTTCCTGCACCAGGTCACGCCCAATACGGCCTGGCGCAACGCAGCCCTGCCCAGCCGCGACAGCGCCGGCGGGCGCATCAGCAACCCACCGCTGGCACTCGATCTGCACTACCTGCTGACCGCCTATGGCCGCGCAGACCTGCAAGCCGAGGTGCTGCTGGGCTACGCACTGCAACTGCTGCACGAGAACCCGGTCATTTCGCGCGCGGCGATCCGGCGCGCGCTGCAGCCGGAAATCATCGACGGCGCGATTCTCCCCACCATCTATCAGACACTGCGCAGCGCCGACCTTGCAGAGCAGGTCGAGCTGCTCCGGATCACGCCATCGGCCATGGGTGGCGAAGAGATGTCCCGCCTGTGGTCGGCACTGCAGGCCCGCTATCGTCCGACCGCGGCGTTTCAGGTGTCGGTGGTGCTGATCGAATCGCACCAGCCGGTGCGCAGCGCGCCGCCGGTACTCAGCCGGGGCGGCACCGAACCGGCCTCCGGGCGCGAGCGCGGCGTCACCGTTTTCGCCGGGCTGGTGCCACCACTGCCGACGCTCGAGGCCGTCATTCCGGCCGATGGTCATCCGGTCGCCACCGCCGGCAGTGTGGTTCGCATCGACGGTCATCACCTCGATGGCGCAGACCGCCACATCACCCTGAGCATCGCCGCGCTCCAGCTCAGTCGCAGCATTCCGGTCGATGGCGGCAACACCAATCAGGTCCGCTTTACCGTACCGGACGACCTGCCCGCCGGACTGTACCGTCTCAGCATGTCCCTGCTTCGCCCCGAGGACGAACACGCACGCACCACCAACCAGCTCCCGCTCGCACTGGCCCCGACACCGGTGCTGCCGCCGGTCAGTGCGGTGCGCAACGGCTCGACCGTCACGCTGGTGCTGGACCTTGCGCCCGCAGTGCATCCGGGACAATCGGTTGCGCTGATCCTGGGTGATCACGAAGTCAGCGCCGACCCGGTCTTTGCGCCCAGCAGTCGCCTGACGTTCAAGCTTCCCAACGCGCCCGAAACCGGCTCCACGCACCTCGTGCGCCTGCGGGTGGACGGATTCGAAACCCCGATCATCGACCGCGCGGCGAAACCGATGGTCTATCTCGACCGCAGGATCACGCTGCCATGAACGCACCGCTGGCACCGGACTGGATCAGCGCCAACCAGCAACTGCTGGTGCTTGAGTTCGCCCGCCTCAAGGCATTGCTGCGCGCAGACGAAAGTGACCGACGTTCGGCCATCGATGACACCAGCCAACGCACACTCGACGCGGCGCGCCAGTATCTGGGTGACGACAGTGCAATCGACTGGCTGGTGCGCAACTTCGAGCTGTCGAGCTTCGAGCGCGACCTGCTGCTGCTGTGCGCGGGCGTCGAGATGGATGCGGGGACCGCGCGCGCCTGCGCCCACGGTCACGGCGATGCGCACCGGCCGTGGGCAAGCTTCGGTCTCGCCCTTGCCGCCCTCGAATCACCGCACTGGAGCGCGCTGTCACCGCACTCTCCGCTGCGGCACTGGCGCATGATCACGGTCGATGACGATGCCGGCCTGAGCACGGGGCGGCTCCGTATCGACGAGCGCATTCTGCATTTTCTCGCCGGCCTGAACGAGCCGGACATGCACCTCGCCCACCTCCTGCGCCCGGCCGTCAGCCTCACCCTTCAGGCGGATGCACATGCCGCATGCACGCGTGACCTTGTCGCCAGCCTGTCACCGGAGGCGTCGCCACTCATCGTGCTCGAAGGCGACGACACGGGCGCCAAGGAGGACATCGCGAGCCGGGCCGCTGCAAGCCTCGGGCTGCAATGTCAGGTGCTGCAGGCCAGGCACATTCCGCCCAGTGCTGACGAACGCGCGAGGCTGTTGCGTCTGTGGCAGCGCGAGGCACGTCTGCTTGCCTCGGCCCTGCTCCTCGTTATCGACGATCCCGACACCGCTGCGGCGGATGGCACGCTCGAACTGCTGAACCGGATCGGCGGCATGACTTTCGTGTCCACCCCTTCCCTGCCGCCGCTGGACGTCCGGACACGCAGCTTCGACATCTCCAAGCCAGACGTCGGCGACCGGCAGCAGCTGTGGACAGCCTCACTCGGCCCTGCCGCAATGCGCACGGCCGGCGATGGCGTCGCACAAGCTGCCAGTCATTTCCGTATCGGCAGCGGCGCCCTGCAGGACATCGTCCGCAGCGTGCAGCAGGCCGATGGCGACGCCCCCTGCACCGGAACTGCGGTGTGGCGCACCTGCAGACAGCAAAGCCGCCGCGGACTCGATGCGCTCGCGCAGCGCGTTTCCGCCACCGCGGACTGGGACGATCTGGTCCTGCCCGAAGCACAACTGAGTATCCTGCGCCAGATCGCCGCCCATCTGCGCCAGCGCCAGACCGTCATCGACCAGTGGGGATTTGGCGCGCAAGGCAGCCGCGGCCTGGGCATTGCCAGTCTGTTTGCGGGCGAGAGCGGAACCGGCAAGACGCTGGCAGCAGAGGTGCTGGCCAACACCCTGCAGCTTGATCTCTACCGCATCGACCTGTCGGCCGTCGTCAGCAAGTACATCGGCGAGACCGAGAAGAATCTGCGCAAGGTCTTTGACGCCGCCGAGAACTGCGGCGCCATCCTGCTCTTCGACGAAGCCGATGCCCTGTTCGGCAAGCGCACCGAGGTCAGGGACAGCCACGACCGCTACGCAAACATCGAGGTCAGCTATCTGCTGCAGCGGATGGAGGCCTATCGGGGCCTCGCCATCCTGACCACCAACCTGAAAGCCAGCCTCGACAGCGCCTTCACCCGCCGTCTGCGCTTCGTGGTGCAGTTCCCGTTTCCGGACTACGACCAGCGCGTCGCCCTGTGGAAGCGCGCGTTTCCGGCCACGGCGCCCACTGCGGATCTCGACTTCAGCAGGCTCGGACGACTTTCGGTCACTGGCGGCAGCATCCGCAACATCGCGCTGACCGCGGCCTTTCTCGCAGCCGACAGTGGCGAAGCGATCGGCATGGAGCACATTCTCCATGCCGCCCACGGAGATGCAGCGAAACGCGAGCGAGCGCTGACCGATGCAGAGACAAGGGGATGGACATGAGCAAGCTTCATCTTCACATCGAGCACCTGAGCGTTCCCGCCGGCTTCAGCCCTGCGCAACAGCGCGCCTACATCGCCGCGCTCGAGCAGCAGCTCGTGGCCAGCATTGCGAGCGGCGCATTGCCCACAATGTCCGGTTCAACGGCTTCCAGCCTCAGGCTTGCGGCCACGGACGACATGCAAGCCACGAACCTCGCCCGCAAGACCGTTGCAGCGCTGATCCCCACCCCGGCCGAGGGCAGCCCCCGTCATCCAGGAGGCCGGTCATGAGTCGCATGCTCACCCCCGCCAGGCACGACGCAAACACCGCGCCGGACAGAAGCGCGCGGGAATCCGCGGCCGACCGCAGCGCGATCCGGGCATTCGACACCATCGCCGGCCTGACCGAGCCGGTCCGGACCCGCAGCCGCGTACCTGACCGCGGCGGCAGCCCGCTCCCCCCCACCAGCGCACAGCCACTGCCGACGGACTTGCGCGAGCAGTTCGAGTACGGCTTCGGCCATGGCTTTTCCCGCGTGCGCATTTTCGCAACGGGCGACGCTGCCGAAGCGGTGAGGACGACAGGCAGCCGCGCAGTCACGTGGGGTTCGGAGATCGCACTTGCACCCGGTCATTGGTCACCGGGCACCGCAGCCGGCCGCGCCCTGCTGGCGCATGAACTCGCCCATGTCGTGCAGCAGGCAAGCGAGGCGCGTCCCCGCCTTGAGCACAAGTCGCTGGACGAGGAGATCGACGAAGAGCTCGCCAAGCACGTAACGGATCCGAAAGGCCTTGACCCTGCCCATCGTGACTATGCGATGAATCTGCAGTCCTACGGGTTCGATATCACTCATGACAAAGACATGAACCTGCTCGAGGAGCCCAAGGACCCCAAGGCCAAGGCAGCGTGGAAGCGCAACTTCCAGAAAGCGGAAACGCTGGCCGAACGCATTCTCGAAAAGAGTGGGTCGAAGGTCGAGCAGAAGGAAAGCCGTGCGCAGATGCTGGCCGCGGACCTTGCCAACGCAGGCTTTATCGACCAGGCGATGGCGCTCGCGCTCAAGATCCCGGACGCCGGGGTGCGCAAGTATGTCTATCAGGCGGTATTGGGCCAGCCCTCCAAGGTAAGCGAAGCGCAGATCACCACGATTGCCGCATTTCAGGCAGCGAACGCAGCGTCGCTTGCAGACCATGAACTGTTCTCCAGGCTGACAACCGGCACCGCCGCCTATGCGGCCAGGTTTGGCGCAGCAAAGGTCAATGCAGTGCTCAAGGTGGTCGTGAAAAAATATGCAAGCGATGCAGACCTGCCCAGAAGTCTTGCGCAGCTCATGTTCTTCCACCCCGCGAGCCGTGCCCCATTCACCGAGTGGATGATGGCTGACAAGCATGGCGCTTTGCTCCGGAAGGTATCGGAGCAGCCATACTTCGCCGAAGGCGCGGAAATAACGATTGATGATGCCGGCAATACAACCACCCCCGATGAAAACACGCGGGCGTGGGCCATCGGAAACCGCCAGCGCGTCACTGTCGAGGATGTTCTGGCCTTGTCGAAAGCAGCCGGCATTGCGATCTCGCCGCCGACATCGCGCAGCATCGGCAGCCTCAAAGCCTGGCTCGAAGCGAATACCGAGAAGATCGGTCAAGCGGTAGCCAAGCAGAACCCTGGAGACCCGGAAGCGGCAAAGGCCCTGTTCACGCAGATCACCGAGGCCTTCACCTCGCATGTCGACGAGAACATCACGCCAGACAAGTCGGGCCACCTGACAAAGCTGCAGGCAGGAGGCCCGAAGAACTCCCAGCTCAAGGTCGATTGCGACGTGCTGGCGACCTATGGCGTGCGCCTGCTGGTCGCAAGCGGCTTCACGCCGATCGGCTACATGGCCGTGAGCCCCACCGACACGACCCGTGCAGCCCATGCAATGGCACTGCTGAAGCACGGCAAGACCTACCAGGCAATCTCGAACAGCGCATCCACCGAATTGACCGCGACGACAAAGGCCGATGCGCTGAAGGAAGTGCGCGACTTTGGTCTCGAGGAAGCCTATGACGCGAACCGTCCGCTTACCGGTTACGACATCTACTACATGGACTGCGACGTCAAAGGGACCCTGCCCAAAGAGATTTCCTCCCTGGACAGCGCAGCCAAGAACGGGAGTCTGAGCAAATGAGCAGCCCCCTCTCCCCCCGCCTGCTGCGCGGCGGCCTGATCCTGATCGATCCGTCCAGCGGCGCGGTGCAACGTGTGATCTCGCTGCAGTACAACCCCGAGACCCTGAGCCGCACCCTGCAGCCGCAGGCCACGGAACAGAGCGGAACGTTTTCCGAAGCGCTGCGGCTGAAGGGGCCGCCAACCGAGACCATCAAGCTCGACGCCGAGATCGACGCCACCGACCAGCTCGAAGTCCCCGACCAGCATCCGGCGGTGCTTGCGTCCGGCATCCACGGGCAGCTCGCCGCGCTGGAGACCATCGTCTATCCGGACAGCGGCGCGCTGATCCGCAACAACCTGCTGGCCAGCCTCGGCACGCTGGAAATCGCGCCCACGGTTGCGCCGCTCACGCTCTTCGTATGGAGCCGGGAGCGCGTGGTGCCGGTGCGCATCACCGAGTTTTCGATTACCGAAGAAGCCTTCGACGCCAGCCTCAACCCGATCCGGGCAAAGGTCTCGCTTGGGTTGAGGGTGCTGCATGTGGGCGATCTGGGCTTCGGCGACAAGGGAGGACACCTGTACATGGTCTATCAGCAACGCAAGGAACGCATGGCGGCCGGAGCGGCCACCGGCAGCCTGTCTGCGGTCGGTCTGGCGTCGCTGCCATGAGCATCGAACGCTTCCCCCCCAACAGCCGCTACGCTGCGGTGGGTACGGCCGAACTGACTGCCGCGGACGGCGAGAAGTGCGTCTTCCTGCGCCGCCGCTTCATCCCCGACCCGGCCAGCCTGGTGAGCGTGGGCGAAGTTCGGGTGGAGGCCGGCGACCGCCTCGACCGCATTGCCGCCGCAAACCTGGGCGACCCGGTGCAGTTCTGGCGCATCGCCGACGGCAATGGCGCGCAGATTCCCGACGAACTGGAAACCCCCGGCCGCGTACTGCGCCTGACGCTGCCTGACGGGCTCAGCGGCGGCGGCAACTTCGGCAATGGAGGAGGCGGTGCTTAAAGGCATCCATCTCACGCTGCTGGTGGGGCCGGGCGTACCGATCCCCGCACCGAAGCCGGTCATGGATGCGCTGGAGAGCGTGGAGGTGACCACCGCGGCGGACAGCCCGAGCGGCTTCCAGCTCTCTTTCGCCATCGACAGCCGCTCGCCCCTGCATACCCTGCTGCTGATCGCAGGCGGTCAGGTGCCGTGGCTCAGGGTCATCCTGGTCGCCACCCTCAACAGCCTGCCAACGGTGCTGATGGACGGCCTGATTACCCGGCAGGAAATCAGTGGCGGCAACGAACCCGGTCAGGGACGCCTCACCATCACCGGCGAGGACCTGACCGTCGCCATGGACAAGCAGGACATGAGCGGCCTGCCCTACCCGGCCATGCCACCGGCTGCGCGAGTCGCGCTCATCGTTGCCCGCTACGGACTTTACGGCATGGTGCCGCTGATCATCCCCTCTGTATTCGAGGACATGCCGATTCCGCTTGAGCGCATCCCCACCCATGAGGGCACCGACCTCGCCTACACCCGCCAGCTCGCCCGCGAAGCCGGGCATGTGTTCTACATCGAGCCCGGCCCGCTGCCCGGTGCCAATATTGCCTACTGGGGGCCGGAGATCCGGCTCGGCCCGGTGCAGCCAGCGCTGAACACCGGCATGGACGTGCACACCAATGTCGATTCGCTGAGCTTCGCGGTGAACCAGTCCGACGCCGAGATGCCGATCGTGTTCATCCAGAACCCGATCACCAAGTTTCCGATCCCGCTGCCGGTGCCCGACGTCAGCCTCGCCAATCCGCCACTGGGCCTGATTCCGCCCATGGTCAAGAGCCTGAAGCTGATGAAGGAGACCGCCAAGCTGTCGCCGATTGCGGCCCTGGGCAAGGGGCTTGCCGCTGCAGCCGCTTCCTCGGCAGACGCCGTGACCGGTAACGGCAGCCTCGATGTGCTGCGCTACGGCCACATCCTGAAAGCACGCCAGCTGGTCGGTGTGCGCGGCGCCGGCAGCGCCTTCGACGGCCTGTACTACGTCAAGCGCGTCAGCAGCAGTCTGAAGGCCGGCGAGTTCAGGCAAGCGTTTTCACTGGCCCGCAACGGCCTCGTCTCAACCCTCCCCCTGGTGCCCGCATGAACGATAAAACACGTCATTTCGGCAAGTTCCGCGGGGTCGTCGTCAACAATATCGACCCCATGCAGATGGGCCGCATTCAGGTTCAGGTGCCGGATGTGCTGGGCCCTGCGCTGTCCTCCTGGGCCATGCCCTGCGTGCCCTTCGCCGGCATGCAGAGCGGTGCCTTCATGCTGCCGCAGATCGGTGCCGGCGTGTGGGTCGAGTTCGAACAGGGCGACGCAGACTATCCGGTCTGGGTCGGTGGCTTCTGGGGCTCGGCAGCGGAAGTGCCTGCGCTGGCGCTGGCCGGCCTGCCGGTGTCGCCCAGCATCGTGCTGCAGACCGGCAACCAGAACGGCCTGATGATCTCCGATCTGCCCGGCCCTACCGGCGGCATTCTGCTCAAGACCATGACCGGCGCGATGATTTCCATCAACGAGGTGGGGATCACGATTTCCAACGGCCAGGGCGCCACCATCATGCTCACCGGCCCCACGGTGAGCATCAATCAGGGCGCCCTCACGGTGATCTGACAACGACCACGAGGACGATACGAACATGCCCGGATTCCTCCTCCACCTCGGTGCCACCGTCCTCTGTGCCCACGGCGGCCAGGCCACACCGAGTTCACCCAATCCGCGGGTGCTGCTGTCCGGCCAGCCCGCCACCACGCTCGGCGCGCCCTATGTCGTCGCCGGCTGCGCGATGCCGCCGCCGACCGCGGGCAACGGTCCCTGCGTGAGCGGGCAGTGGCTGATGGGTGCGACACGGGTGTTCATCGGCGGTCAGCCCGCGCTGCTGCAGGGCTCGCCTTCGATCTGCGCTCCTACCGGCACGCCGATGACGGCGGCAGTGACGCAGACCCGGGTCACGGGGATGTGACATGAGCCTCCACTTTCCCTTCCAGCCCGACCACCGCGGACGCAGCGCCGAGGCGACCGAAGACGCTCACCTGCGCGACATGATCGAGCAGGTGCTGTTCACCATTCCGGGCGAGCGCGTCAATCGTCCCGACTTCGGCTGCGGTCTGCTGCAGCTGGTGTTCGCCCCCAACAGCGACACCTTGGCTGCAGCCCTGCAGATGACGGTACACAGCGCACTTCAGCAATGGCTGGGCGAACGCATCGTGGTCGAAGCCGTCACCGTCGATCACAACGACGCGCAACTCGCCGTCGAGGTGCAATACATCAGCCGCAGCGGCCAGGATCGCCGTGTGGAACGTTTCAGCCGGGGTGCGCCATGAAACGCCAGTTCCGCAGCGACAACCCGCGCCGCCTGCAGCGTCTGCGCGACCAGCAGCCGCCGGGCAGGAATGGCATCGACTTCGTCGAGATCGCCTCTGCCGATCAGCGCAGCCTGCGCGTGGTGTGCGTGCATCCGGTGATCGACATCACGCGCGCCAACGTGCGCATCGACGGCGGCGTGCGCATCACCGGCATCCGCCTGGCGCAAGACCCCGTACTCGCAGGGCGCGAGATCCACATCACGGTGGACAAGGCCGGCGATTTCTCCTGGTACACCCTGGCGCTGATCAACCCGGCCGAGCCCGACGCCCCCGCGCCCGGCTTCGACATCTGCCTGGCGAGCATCCGCATCAACTTCAAGGCCGGCTGCCCGTCGGAGTTCGACTGTGCAGACGCCACCACCTGCCCGCCCGCATCGCCACCGGAGCCTCGCCTCGATTACCTGGCCAAGGACTACGACAGCTTCCGCAGCCTGATGCTCGACCGCATGTCGCAGCTCGTACCCGAGTTCACCGAGCGCAGCCCGGCCGACTTCACCCTGGCCCTGATCGAAACCCTCGCCTACGTCGGAGACCACCTCTCCTACACCCAGGATGCGGTGGCAACCGAGGCCTATCTCGGCACCGCACGGCGCCGGACCTCACTGCGTCGTCATGCGCGCCTGCTCGACTACCCCATCCATGAAGGCTGCAACGCACGGACCTTCGTGACCCTCGATGCAGGGGCCGCAGCCGAGGGCAGCGTACTGCCGGCCGGAACCACCCTGCTGGCCCTGGCCGATGGTGGCGCCCCGGTGCGTCGCACCGCGCTGCTGGACGAGCTCCCGCTGCCCGGCATCGAAGTCTTCGAGAGCCTGCATGACCAGACGCTGCATGCCGCACACAGCCGGATCGCCATCCACGACTTTGCCGACCCCGGCTACTGCCTCGGGCGCGGTGCCACCTCGGCCGCCCTGGTCAACACCCCGGCGCTGGCGCTGGCGCCCGGTGATGTGCTGATTCTGGAAGAGATTCTCAGCCCGGCCACCGGCAAGCCGGCCGACGCCGACGCCAGCCACCGCCACCCGGTGCGTCTGACGTCGGTCAGCACCGGCCATGACGATCTCACCCACACCGACCTGCTGCTGGTGAGCTGGCATCAGGACGACGCGCTGCCCTTCCCGCTGTGCGTCAGCCATGAGTTCGAACACGGAGGCGCCGTCGTCAAGGAAGCGATCGCGGTTGCGCGCGGCAACGTGGTGCTGGCCGACCACGGCCTGACGCGGCCCTGGCAGGCGATGGTGCCCGACACGGTGGCGGACGACGGCCCCGCCGGGCTGCGGCGTCACTGGCGGCCACGGCTGAAGGACACTGGTCTCGCCTACAGCGCGCCTTACGATCACGATCTTGCCACCTCGGCAGTGATGTCCGCCAGCGCCGCGCTGCAGCAGGACGCGCGGGTGGCGCGACCATCGCACATGCGTCTGCAGGCCGACGACGCAAGCCTGTTCGGCGATCAGCCCGACCCGACATCCGCCGCGTGGACGCCCGTGCGCGACCTGCTCGGCAGCGAACGCTTCGCGCGCGAGTTCGTGGTCGAAACCGAAAACGATGGCAGCGCATGGCTGCGCTTCGGTGACAACCGCTTTGGCGCCGCACCGCCCGCCGGCCAACGCCTGCTCGCGCGTTACCGGCTTGGCGGTGGCACCCGTGGCAATGTCGGTGCCGACGCCATCAGCGCGCTGGTCAGCGACGACGCGGCGCTGACCCTCGGGGTGGTCGGGCTGCGCAATCCGCTGCCTGCCCAGGGCGGTGCCGAAGCCGAAGCGCTGGACGCGATCCGGCTCAACGCCCCCGAGGCTTTCCGTACCCAGGAGCGCGCGGTCACCACCGAGGACTACGCGCGCGCTGCCGAACGCCACCACGAAGTACAACGCGCGGTCGCCCGCCTGCGCTGGACCGGCAGCTGGCACACCGTCTTCCTGATGGTGGACCGCCGTGGCGGGCGCGCGGTCGATGAAGCGTTCAAGACCGAACTGCGCAGTTTTCTCGAGCGCTTCCGCCTTGCCGGTCATGATCTCGCTTTTGCCGACCCGGTCCATGTCCCGCTCGACATCCAGCTCCAGGTCTGCGCCCACAAGTCCTACTTCGCGACCGACGTCAAGGCCGCGCTGATCGCCACCTTCAGCGCCGGGCAAACCAGAGATGGCACACCCGGCTTCTTCCACCCTGACCGCTACACCTTCGGCACCCCGCTCTACCTGTCGGCCGTCGTGGCGGCAGCGATGGCGGTTGCCGGTGTGGCCTCGGTGCAGGTAAAGCGCTTCCAGC
Source organism: Azoarcus sp. (assembly GCA_023230755.1). Lineage (GTDB taxonomy): Bacteria > Pseudomonadota > Gammaproteobacteria > Burkholderiales > Rhodocyclaceae > Parazoarcus. The sequence goes on along the minus strand of JALNWS010000005.1, from coordinate 21,618 downwards.
GCTGGGGCCGCAAACCCAATGGTGAACGCGACGCCGGCCTGATCGGCACCGGCACGCTCGAGGTTCTGCGGGTCGACAGCGACCCGAGCTTTCCCGAAAACGGCCAGATCAGCTTTGTTGTGGAGGGCGGATCATGAGCACCCCGGACAACTGCGGCTGCTGCACCGGGCTCGACGCGCTCACCCCGGTCGCCACCACCCAGCCCCCCGGCCAGCCCGCGCTGGCACTGCGCATCGGCACCCACGGCCGCTTCCGCCAGAGCCTGCTTGCCGACCTCGCCCGCGAACCGGCACTGGCCGCACTGACCACCCGTGCCAGCGACGACCCTGCGATTGCGCTGCTCGACAGCTGGGCCGCCGTCCTCGATGTACTCGCCTTCTACCAGGAACGCATCGGCAACGAGCACTACCTGCGCACGGCCACCGAACGGCGCTCGATCCTCGAACTGGCGCGCGCCATCGGCTACGAACTTCGCCCCGGCGTCGCCGCATCGACCTGGCTCGCCTTCACCCTTGAGACCGCACCCGGCGCCCCGGCCAGCACCCGCATCGATGTCGGCACCCGTGCGCAGAGCGTCCCCGCACAGGACGAGAGCGCACAGATCTTCGAGACACTCGAAGCCGTCGATGCGCAGGCACGCTGGAACGCACTGCCGGTGTTGGCGACCGAGGCGGTGCCGCCGCGCATGGGCGGCCGCCAGCTCTACCTCGCCGGCACCGCCACCCGCCTGCAGCAAGGCGATGCGCTGCTGATCGTCGGCGACGAGCGCAGCTCGGACCCAGGCAACGAGAACTGGGACTTCCGCCGCGTCACCCGCATCCGCGAAGTCCTGCCCGCAGACCCTGCCGATACCAGCGCTATCGGCTACACCGTGGTCACGCTTGATCACGGCCTCGGCAGCCCGCGCCGTGGCGTGCATCCGGCAGCATCGAACCCGCGCTGTTTCGCCCTGCGCGCCCGCGCCCACCTCTTTGGTCACAACGCGCCCGACTGGCGGGCGATGCCCTCCGGCCTGCGCGCCACCTATCTCGGCCTCGCCGAAGACAGCCAGCCTTCGATCAGCCAGCACCCGGAATGGCCCGGCTTCACCCTCGCGGAGATCTCCGATCCGTCAACAGCAGAGGAAAGCGGCACCGGCCTGTTCGGCGAGTACTACCGCGGCAAGGGCTTTCGCGAGCGCATCCTGACCCGTACCGACCCTGCGGTAAACTTCGACTGGGGATCGGGCACACCCGCCCCCGCAATGCCGGCAGACCATTTCTCGGTGCGCTGGAGCGGCTGGATCAAGCCCCCCACCACAGGCACCTACACCTTCCATGTCACCGCCGACGACGGCCTGCGACTGTGGATAGACGGTCGCCTGATCGTGGATTCCTGGATCAACCAGTCAGCAAGCGAACGCAGTGCGCAGGCGGAACTCAGCGCCGGCCACAAGCACGACATCCGCCTCGAATACTACGAAGACGCCGGCTCCGCCACGATCAGCCTGGCATGGTCGGCCAGTGGCGTGCCCAAGGCCGTGGTGCCGACCGCAAACCTGTACCCGCGCGACGTGCATTCCGTCCATCTCGACGCCAGCTACCCGAAGTGGCTCGCCGGCGGCTGGGTGGTCATGTCGGTCCCGAACTATGAAGAGGCCTACCGCATCATCACCGCCGAGGACGACGCCCGAGCCGACTTCACGCTTTCGGCCACGGCAGCACGCCTCACGCTGCAGGGCGAAAGCGTGCGCGAGATCTTCAATGACCAGCTGCGCGCGACCACCGTGTACGGCCAGTCCGAAGCGCTGGACTGGGCGGCCCGCCCGCTGTCCGGCTTTGTCCGCGGCCACCTCATCGAACTCGCCGGCTACCACCCCGACCTGCCCGCAGCACGCTGGATTGCGGTATCCGGTCTGACCCTTGCCGACGTTCCGGCCAATGCCGGCGCGCGGCACCGGCTCGAGCAGCAGCACCCCCTTGCAGCCATCCGGGTGGCACGCGACCGGCTCAGTGCCGAACTCGAATTCGAGGACTTCAAGCGCTACACCGTCAGCCTGAGCAGCGCCGCCGAAGTGGTGTGCATCAAACTCAACGACAGCAGCAGCGGCCGCACCCGCCTGCATCTCGACAGCGACCTCACGCATGCCTATCTGCCCGCCACGGTCCGCATCAATGCCAACCTGGCGCCAGCCAGTCAGGGCGACAGCAAGCAGATGCGCATCCAGCCCGAAGCCCTCGGCAGCGGCGACGCCGCCCTCAAGCTGCAGCGCTTCAAGTTGCGTCAGGCACCGCTCACCCATATCGCGGCGGCCACAGCCAGCGGCACGGCCAGCACCCTCGAGATCCGGGTGGACGGCCTGCTGTGGAAACCCGCGCCGCGCTTCACCGCTGCCGGTCCGGACGATCGCAGCTACACCGTGCGCCTGGACGAAAACGGCGGCGCCAGCGTTCAGTTCGGCGACGGGACCCACGGCGCACGCCTGCCAAGCGGCAGCGGCAACGTCGAGGCACGATACCGTGTCGGTCTGGGTCGGGCGGGCAACGTCGACGCAGAGCAGATCAGCCTCCTGCTGACCCGCCCCCCCGGCCTGAAAGCGGTCACCAATCCGGTCAAGGCCAGTGGCGGCACCGATGCCGAAGCCGGCGACACCGCACGCAACAACGCGCCGCTGACGGTCCGCACGCTGGACCGTATCGTGTCCCTGCGCGACTTCGAGGACTTCGCTGCAGCCTTCACCGGCATCGGCAAGGCGCAGGCCGTGTGGCTGTGGGACGGTGAGCAGCGCCGGGTTCATCTCACCGTTGCCGGCGCCGACGGCGCGGCCCTCAGCCCCGGCGACACGCTGTATCGCAATCTGCTTGACGCCATCGACGCGGCGCGGCCGCCGCATCAGCCGCTGAAGGTCAGCCCCTGCCGGACCCTCTACTTCGGCCTCGCCGCAAGCCTGTGGATCGACCCCGCGCACGAGCCCCCGACCGTGCTTGCGGCCGCCGCTTCGGCCCTGGCGCGCGATTTCGGCTTTGCCGCACGCCAGTTCGGGCAACCCGTCAGCGGCAGCGAAATCCTCGCCAGCCTGCAGCGGGTCAGTGGTGTCACCGGTGCCGATCTCGACCAGTTGATGGCCATCGACCCTGCCGGGGGAGCGCAGACGGTCGCCGCCCCGGACGGGCAACTGCCCGCGCGCACGGCCCACTGGCAGGGCAACACCCTGCAGCCGGCCGATCTGCTGCTGATTGACCCCACTGCGGTCACGCTGCTGGAGCATGGATCATGAAACTCGACGCCGACGCCCTGCTCGACCTGCTGCCTGCCTTCTACCGCGAACGCGACGCCAAACTCGGCGGCCCGCTGCGCGCGCTGCTCGGCGTCATCGCCGGCCAGGGCGCGCTCCTCGAAGCCGATCTGCAGCGGCTCTACGACAACGCCTTCATCGAGACCTGCGAAGACTGGGTCGTACCCTATATCGGCGACCTGCTCGGCGTACGTGCGCTTTATCCGGTGAGCGGTACCGCCGCTTTCGGCCCCCGTGCGCTGGTGGCCAACACCTTGCGTCTGCGCCGCCGCAAAGGCACGGCGCTGGTGCTGGAGGAACTCGCCTACGACAGCACCGGCTGGCGGGCACGTGCGGTCGAGTTCTTCGAACAGGTCGCGACCACACAACATGTGAACCACCCGCGCCCGCATGCCCTGCGCACCCCCGATCTGCGCCAGCCGCGGCCGCTCGTGCGCATCTGCGGCCCCTTCGGCAACGAGGCCCACACCGCCGACGTGCGCGCACTGCCCCTCGGACGCTACAACCTGCCCAACATCGGACTGTTCCTGTGGCGGCTGCAGGCCTACCCGGTACAGCGCGGCAGCGCGCGCCCGGCCACGACCCGCCCAGGCTTCTACACTTTCGATCCCCTGGGGCTGGCCCAGCCCCTGTTCAACCGCGCCCGCACCGAGGACGACATCAGCCATCTGGCCGAGCCGATCAACGTACCCGAGCCCCTGCACTGGCACGACCTGCATGCCGGGCTCGAAGCGCGCCGCCAGGCCCTGACCGACGGTGAGGAGCCGGACGACCGTTACTTTGCCGACGAGGCCGGTGGCCCGGTGCTGAAGGTGTGGGTGGACGGGCAAGCGGTCGCTGTCGAAAACCTCCTGATCTGCGACCTGAGCCCGATTCCCGGTGTGGCACCCGAAGACTGGCGCCGCCCGCCTGCCAGCATCACCGTCGCCGCAACAAAGCCGGGGCGGCCGGACCGCAGCTTCCCCGCAGCTGGCAGCATGCTGGTGGGCATCGACCCGCGCCGTGGCCGTCTGGCCCTGCCCGCCGGCGTGACCGCAAGCAGTGTGGAGCTCGCTTACGTCTACGGTTTTCCGGGTGACGTCGGCGCCGGCCCTTTCGACCCCCGCCCCGACCTGGGCGAAACCGATCCGCTGGCCGCGCTCAACGACCCCGCAGACTTCGACGTGCATCTGCGCATCCCGAGTGCCGACACACCGACGCTGGCCACTGCCTTCACCGCCCCTGCCAACCCGGCCGAAGCCGCCCACCGCGTAATTGCCGGACGGCGCACACTGATCACCCTCGACACCGACGCCACGGAAAGCCTGTCGCCTGCACTTGATTTGCCCGATACCCACCTCGCCATCCAGGCCGCGCAAGGCCGGCGTCCGGTGCTGGTGGGCGACTTCCTGCTCAAGGGCAACGCCAGCACCCGGCTCAGCCTCGGTGGCTTGCTGCTCGACGGCAAACTGCAACTGCAAGGCGCCCTGCGCGCGGTCAGTCTGCGCCACTGCAGTCTGGTGCCGGCACGCGGCGGCATCGTCCACAGCGGCGCAGCCACCGATCTGAGCCTCGGCCTCTACCGCTGCCTGTGCGGCCCACTGCACAGCCAGAAGCCGCTTGCGGGCGTGACCCTGCGCGATTGCCTTGTCGATGGCGGTGGCGCCGTGGCAGTGGATGTGGACGACAGCCCGCTCACTGTCAGCGCGTGCACGCTGCTCGGCACCACCAGTGCCGGCAGGCTGGAGGCTGGCAACAGCATTTTCGATGGACTGGTCAGCGTTGCCCGGCGCCAGGAAGGCTGCGTGCGCTATTGCTACCTGCCGCCAAAATCGGCCACGCCGCGCCGCCACCGCTGCCAGCCCGACCTCGTCATCGATGGACTTTCCACCGCCGAGACCAAGCGTGAGGCACGCCGCGTCACGCCCGCCTTCACCAGCATCGCCTTTGGCACCCCCGCTTACGGCCAGCTCACGCAGGGCACGGCCAGCGAGATCCGCCGGGGCGCAGACGATGGCGCCGAAATGGGCGTGTGGCATCTGCTGCAGCAGGCGCAACGCGAGGCCAACCTGCGCCTGACACTTGAGGAGTATCTGCGCTTCGGCCTCGAGGCTGCACCGCTGTTCGTGACCTGACCCAACATCGCCGAAAGATAAACCGCCACGACCCGACCACCGGGAGAGACAACATGAAAGCCGATCTGAGCCGCAGCACCTTCGACCCCGCACGACGTTACCGCACGGTACGCATGCAACAGGGGCGTGTGCAGCTCGATGCCGACTGGAACGAGCAGCAGGACATCCTGAACCACCGCCTGGAAACCGAGACTGTCGACAGCCTGGGCGCGGTCGCAGTGCCCATCGACAAGGCCGGCTTCGCGATCACGCCGGCGGGCAAGGACCTGGCGATCTCTGCCGGACACCTCTACGTCGATGGCCTGGTGTGCGAGAACCCGGTCGCGGCCAGCGTTGCGCAGCAGCCGGACCTGCCTGCCATCGCGTCTGCCGTCCTCCCCGACGGCGCCACCCTGCTGCCCCTGCCGCCCAAGGACACCAAGCCTGCGGATATCAACGGCGTCGTGGTGTTCGACACCAGCGGCGCCGCGGTCGCGCCCGCCGCCGGCACCTATCTCGCCTACCTGGAAGTATGGCAGCGCCACCTGAGCACCACCGACCTGCCGGCAGGCGACACCAGCATGCGCGAAGTTGCGCTGGGCGGGCCTGACACCTGCACCCGCGAACAGACCGTGTGGCAGGTCAGGCTGCTACGCGCAGGCGACGCTGGCGTGAAACTGAACTGCCTGTCGGGCATCCCGGCATGGAATGCGCTTACCAAGGCCCCCGATGGGCGTCTGGCCGCACGTGCCGAAGCCACCGTGCCGCCCAAAACGCCTTGCCAGCTGCCACCGGAGGCCGGCTATCGTCTGCTCGAAAACCATCTGTACCGGGTCGAGATCCACGATGACGGCAGCGTGGAGGGCAAGGCGCGCTACAAGTGGTCGCGCGACAACGGTAGCCTGGTCAGCCGCGTGGTGCGCTGGCTGGACGATCCCATCGCCGACGAATTCGAAGTCGCCAGCATTGGCCGCGATGACACCCTGGCGATCACCGCCGGTTGCTGGGTGGAATTCATCGATGACACCCATGAGCTGCTCGGTCAGCCCGGCCCGCTGGTACCGGTCATCCGCACCGAAGGCAATGTAGTCACCGTAGACCTCACCCAGCGCATCGGCCATGCGCTCGACGCCGCCCTGTTCCCCGACAATCCGCGTGTGCGGCGCTGGGACGGGGTGGCCGAACTGAAGACCAGCTCGGTCGCCAACCCGAACACCGGCTGGGAGGAACTTGCCCAGGACGGCATCGAGCTCAAGTTTGCCGCCGGCAGCTACCGTGTCGGCGACTACTGGCTGATTCCCGCCCGCACCGCCACCGCCGCCATCGAATGGCCGCAGGACAGCGGCAAGCCCGCCTTTGTCGCCCCGGCCGGCGTGCTGCGTGCGTTCGCCCGCCTCGCCCTGCTGGGTTTCCAGGCGGGCAGCTGGAGCCCGATTGCCGACTGTCGTCCGCTGTTTCCGGCACTCACCGAACTGACCCGGCTCGACCATGTCGGCGGCGACGGTCAGAGCGTCAGACCGAATCCGCTCAACACCCCGGCCGTGGTCGCCCTCCCCAGCCCCTTGCAGGTGGGCGTTTCCAATGGCCAGTTCCCGGTCGCAAACGCTCAGGTCCGCTTCACCGTCGACGCCGGCACCCTGCCCAATGGCACGACCACCGAGACCGTCACGACGCAGGCCAATGGCGTTGCGTCCATCGTCTGGTCGCTCGCCTGCGACCCGGCCAAACCTGTTCAGCATGCAAGGGCCGAGCTGCTGGTGGCCGGGCAGACGGCCAGCGGGCGCTACCTGCCGGTGCATTTCAACGCTCAGCTCGCGCTGGCCAGCGAGGTCGCCTACGACCCGGCTGGCTGCGCCGACCTCCTCGGCGCAAAAGCCTTCACCGTGCAGCAAGCCATCGATGCCCTGTGCAAGCGTCCCCAGGGCGGTGGCGGTGGCTGCTGCGTCACCATCGGCGAGGGCGGACAGTTTCCCTCTCTGGACAGGGCGTTGCGGACCCTGCTGGAGAAGGAGCAGCTCGACATCTGCCTGTGCCTGCTCCCCGGGCAACACAAGCTGGAGGACGACCTCAACATCACCGGCACGCGTCGCCACAGGGTGCAGATCCATGGCTGCGGACCGGCCAGCCGGCTCGCGCTGGACAATCAGGTGTTTCAGTTCGACACCTTCGGCAGCCTTTCACTGCAGGACTTCTCTCTGATCAGAACCGGCAATACCGAGAGCCTGAACTTCCGCGACTGTGGCGATCTGCGCCTGAGCCGGTTCGACTGCGTCGGCAGTTCGGTGCCTGGCAACAGCCTGTTGCGCGTCGGCGGCAGCCAGCGTCTGATCATCGAAGACAGCCGCGTGCTGGCAGACAACAACGAAAGCAAGACGCTGGGTTTCCTGCTCGAACAGGTCGGCAGTCTCGGCGCCTTCAAGGGTGCGTTCAGGCCGACGGCCGCCACGGACGGCCGCCTGCCCGAGTACGCCGCGCAACTGTCCGGGTTGAGAGCCGAGGAGAAGAAGCAGGCCGCGGGCGAAATCGCCAACATGATCCGCGGGTCGGGAAACACCAACATCCGTCTCAGTCAACGCGAACTGCTGGCGCTGAACGCATTGCGTCTTGCACTCCCCAACGCAAGCGCGTTCACGCTCACCGCACAGCTTGAACAGCTGGGCAATGCGATGCTCACCAATACGCCCGCGTTCGCCCTCGCGCTGGAAGACATTGGCGACGTCAGTCTGGTAAACAACACCTTGCGGGGCCGTATCACCCTGTTTGGTGAAGGCGAAGACAACCCCTTCCCCGGCCGCGACCTGCTCGGCCGTCTGAGCGGCGCCATCAACCAGGGCGAGGTGAGCCTCGAGGCTGCCGGCAATCTGACGCTCGAGCGCAACCGTCTCGGTGGCCTGCGGCTGAGCGAGAAGGTATTGAAGGATGTGGTCGCGAACGCACGCGGCAGCCTGCCGGTGTGTGCCAGCTTGCGCGTCACCGACAACCAGATCGACAGCGACCTTGACCACTATGCGGGGCTGTACTGCGCCCTCAATGGCAATACGCTGCACACCCAGGGCGATGTTGGCATGGTCATCGCCTCACAGGCAAAGATCATCGGCAATTTCTTGCGCAGCAAGGACATGCTGTACGCCGTCGCGGTGGCGCCGGAAAGCTTCGGGAACGGGAGCCTGACGATCACACCCGTGTAACTGCGATCGCGTCGCATATGCTGCCTCTAATGCCCCTGCTCACCGTTGCAGTTTCGCGAATCCGTTTTCGACGGTAGAGTTCGGCATTCATTTTTGGAGCAAAGGATTGTCTGTTCGATCCGGACGGGCTCGCGGCCTCTGTGGCCGCGCACTTCCGTTTACCCGAACGTCTGTAAGAAGCGGGCACAGCTGTCCGACAGACAAGCCTCTGCCAGTGGTCTGTGCGGGTCTTCCGGACTCGGCACGCTTGATTGGTCCAACCCTTGTTTCGGCGCCCTGTCGCCCCACTGAGGCTGGACGAGAAAAACAGGAATACAACTTTTGACCGATCTACTTTCGCGCCGCCTGGCCTTGCTCGACAAGCCCGAACACCTCGACCTGCTGCGTCACTGCCGCCACGGGCTTGAGAAGGAAAGCCTGCGCGTGGCACCCACCGGCGAGCTGGCGCTGACACCGCACCCGCGGGCGCTGGGCTCCGCACTGACCCACCCGCAGATTACGACCGACTACTCCGAGGCCCTGCTGGAGTTCATCACTGCAGCCGAAGAAGATCCCACGCAGACCCTGGCCGAACTGGACACCATTCACCGCTATGCATACAGCCAGATTGGCGATGAAATGCTGTGGTGCCAGTCGATGCCGAGCAAGTTGCCGGATGAAGCCGATATCCCGATCGCCGAGTATGGCAGCAGCCACACCGGTCAGATCAAGCACGTCTATCGCAAGGGACTTGCGGTGCGTTACGGAAAAGCGATGCAGTGCATTGCGGGCATCCATTACAACTTCAGCCTGCCCGAAGCCCTGTGGCCACGACTCCAGCAGGCCGAAGACGATCGTCGCCCCACGCAGGAATATCAGTCGGAAAACTACATCGCGCTGATCCGCAACTTCCGCCGCTACAGCTGGCTCCTGATGTACCTGTTCGGTGCCTCGCCCGCCGTATGCAAGGGTTTCCTGAAGGACCGTCTGCACGACCTCGACACCCTCGACGAGAACACCCTGTATCTGCCTTGGGCGACCAGCCTGCGCATGAGCGACCTCGGCTACCAGAACAACGCCCAGGCCAGCATCCAGCCCTGCTACGACGGCCTCGATAGCTATCTCAACAGTCTGCGCGAAGCCGTTTCCACACCCTACCCACCCTACGTCGCCATCGGCACCCAGCAACACGGTGAGTGGATCCAGCTCAACACCAACGTGTTGCAGATCGAGAATGAGTACTACTCGACCATCCGCCCCAAACGCGTCGCCTGCCCCGGTGAACGCCCGATTCAGGCGCTCGGCTCGCGCGGCGTGCAATACGTCGAGGTGCGCTGCCTGGATATCGACCCCTTCATGCCGCTGGGTATCGATATCACCACCTCGCGCTTTCTCGACACCTTCCTGCTCTACTGCGCGCTGGAAGACAGCCCGGTAATGCCGGGTGAGGAATGCCGCGAATGCACCGACAACTTCGGCCACACCGTCAAGGAAGGCCGGCGCCCGGGCATGACGCTGCATCAGCATGGCCATCCGCGCGAACTCGTCGATTGGGGGCTGGATCTGATCGAGCGCATGGTGAGCTGCGCAGCGCTGCTGGACGACGCTCACGGCGGCGACCTTCATCGGCAGGCGCTCGAAGCCCAGCGCGCCAAGCTCCACAACCCCGAGCTCACCCCGTCTGCGCGCGTGCTTCACAGCATGAGCAAAGACCACCTCAGCTTCTATGAATTCTCCATGAAGCAGTCGAAGCTGCATGCACAGGCGTTTCGTGCGCGCCCGCTCGACAGCGACACGAAACAGGCTTTCGACCACGCGGCGCGTGACTCGCTTGAACGGCAGAAGATGATCGAAGACGATCAGACCGGGTCATTTGAAGACTATGTCGCAAGCTACATGGCCGCCATCGACCCAGACTACCGCACCTGTTCCTGAACTACGCGCCTACACCCGCCGCAGGTCGAAGCAGTATTCGGCGTAAGCGGGTGCAGGTGCTTCGCGTGCATCGCCCAGCACCTGCGCGTCCATGTTTTCGGACACCAGACGCTCGGCGCGGCGACGACGGGCTTCTGCCCTGCTGTCAGGCAGACCGTCATATGGCTCGCCCCGTGGCTGCCAGTCAAACAGGCTCAGACGGAGTGCATTTCCCGTACGCGGATGGGTCAGCACCAAGGTCACGCCGTCCTGCGCGGGCAATGCCGGATGCAGGCCGTGCACGGGTACGAAACTGCGATAACGCACGCCGGCAAGGCAGACTGGCGCATCGCCGTCATACTCCCGGCGTAGCGGCACATCGTAGCCATTGACCCGAAGCGCCAGCCCTTCGAGGCACTCCACCTCTGCCGCTACCACACGCAACTCGATGCGCTGGGTACTCGCGTCGACCAGACGTGAATCGGAGGGCTGCTGGGTGGTGACATCGCCGATCAACGGCCAGAATTCGAGCGCACCCAAAACCCGCACCTGCAAGCCCTCCCATTCCAGATGACCGAGCTCGCGCCGGCCATCGTCCATGAGACGTTCGCGAATCGACGGGCCGAGAGCGAGGCCATGAGCATCGAGATCGGCCAGCACGGCTTCAAGGTCCTGCTCCAGATACCAGGGCAGCGCAAAACGGTTGTGCAACTGCTTGCCCCAGTCGATCACCGGCTTGTCGTAGGGGTAGTGCATCAGGCGCGCGATCAGCGCACGCAGCAAGGCCGCCTCAGCCGCGAGGGTTTCAGCATCGGGCGCCATGCGCAGGGCGCGAAACTCGACCAGACCTGCGGTCCCGCGGGCGCCGAGATAAGGGTTCCACAACTTCTCGATGTTGATCTCGCTGCGGTGACTGTTGCCGGCTGAATCAGCAAGGAAAGGCGCCAGACAAGCCCACAGCAGGCCCGGCTCGGGCGCGGGGATGCGTTCCAGTTGCTCAAGTGCGACTTCCAGCTCGACCCGGCGCTCCTGCGGTCCCTCGTCCGCGCGCGGGGCCTGACTGCCGCTGCCGATCGAATCCGGTGCAAACCAGTAAGACAGCGCCGGATGCCGGTTCAGATAACGAACGAGCCGGGGCAGCAGGTGCGGGACGACAAAGAACGGACTGTTTTCTGCGCTCGGACCGCCAAGGGTGAGCTGCCCGCCGCCCCCGGAATCGGCCTCGCCGCCGTTGTAATAGAGGCGATAGGGATAGAGTCCGAGCCCCTCTGCCGCGGAAAACAGCGCTGCATTGACGCGATAGAACGAGGTCAGATCGGTCGCAGGTGCGAGGTTGGCCTCGATCACTGCCGGATCAGGGGTCAGGCTGGTCCAGTGCAGCCCGGCGTCGGACGGAGGCGGATGGCCGCGCAGCACCAGCCCGTTGATACCGGCGGCCAATGCAGCCGCGGCCACCATGTCGAGTAGCGCCGCATAGCTGGCAACGTCGGTCACTGCGGGCAACTCCAGCACCGGCCAGCCCCCCTGGGTGTCAGGCAGGGTCGCGAGCAGGAGCAGAAAATGACCGGACGCGGCAAGCGCGTCGTGCACACCTTCCACCGGGATCGGCGCGGAATGCAGAGAGGCCCTGTAGCACTGGGCCGCAGAGGGTTCATCGATGCTGATCGGACGGTCGTCACAGCGCGTCACCACGCGCCAGTCGGTGGCTCCTTCCCGGGTTTCGGCAGCCCAGCCACGTGCAGCGCACTGTTCAAGCAGGCACAGACTGAAGCGCTGGATATCGTTTTCCGCACAGGGCGCCGACACCAGCAAGGGGTCCGGCGGCCCCCGCCACAGGGCAACACCGTCACGACGGGCGAGCACCCCCAGGCTCCAGCGTGCACTCGGTTCGCCCGGATACTGGCGCCCGAGTGTCCGTAACAACGCGCAGCCCGGAAAGCTGCCCGAAAAATCGCGCAGCAACTGCCCCGCGCGTGCTTCCTTCTCGCCACCGAGCGCAAGCTGAAGCCACTCTGCAGATTCGGAATAACGGTCGGTAAAGGTCGGTTCGGCGCCAATCCAGATCTCTGCACCGAGTTCGCCGATGCGCGCATCGAGATTGCTCAGATCATCCAGAAGGGGGTCGGGTTCAACGTGCGTGGGCATCATGAATTCGTATCCGGGGGCGTTGACCTGTCGGCGATGCGTGCGGCGCGCTCGCTCGCGCAGCCGCGCATCCATGGCCATGATGATACGTCCTAAACTCCCCCCCCTGAAGACGCCCTGAAACCGTTTGCGCCCACGGATACAAAAAAGCACCGTGAAACCCGGTTAGCGCCCGCGGTGAGTGCGCCGGCATGCATGCAAACGGGTAGGAGCCTACCGGGTCCGCCCCCTGCCAACGGCATTATGTTCCGGGCATTCCACCTGCGACAATCTATCGCATAGTCATTGTGACCTAGTTCCTTTGCATCCTCGCCCCCCTGCGGACGGCCAATGTTGCTCTTGCCTGCCTGCCGGTAAGCTGCATGCCAATAAAATAAGCGGCGTGCGACAGGAGGAGGATCAGCCATGGCGACCCTGCGTCATCAGCAAATTTCGGTACTCACCTCGAGCACGGTGGCTTTCACGATCTGCTTTGCGGTGTGGATGATCTTCGCGGTCATCGGTGTGCCGATCAAGGCACAGCTGCAGCTCAATGAAACCCAGTTCGGTTTGCTTGCCTCGATGCCAGTCCTCTCCGGCGCGCTGGTGCGCCTTCCGCTTGGGTTGTGGGGCGACAGGTTCGGTGGTCGGCTGGTGTTCTTCGTGCTGATGCTCAGCACCGTGCTGCCGATCTACCTGATCAGCCATGCGACCGAATACTGGCAGTTCCTGGCTATCGGCCTGTTCGTGGGGCTTGCCGGCGGTTCGTTCTCGGTAGGCATTGCGTACTGCGCGCGCTGGTTCGAGCGCAAACGCCAGGGCTTCGCGATGGGTCTTTTTGGTGCGGGCAACTCGGGTGCCGCACTGACCAAGCTGGTCGCGCCCGCGATCGTTGCGGGCTGGGGCTGGCAGATGGTGCCGACAGTGTATGCAGTGACGATGTTGGTGACCGCGGTGGCGTTCTGGATCTTCAGCTATGACGACCCTTCGCACCGGGTCGCCTCGCATGTCACGCTCCGCGATCAGCTGCGGACGCTGAAGGATCCGCGAGTGTGGAAATACTGCCAGTACTACTCGATCGTTTTCGGTGGCTATGTGGCGCTTGCGCTGTGGATGACCAAGTACTACGTCACGGAATACGGATTCTCGCTGCAAAAGGCGGCCATGCTGGCCGCGGCCTTCTCGCTGCCTGGCGGGGTGTTGCGCGCCTTTGGCGGTTGGTTTTCCGACCGGTTCGGCGCCCACAAGGTGACCTGGTGGGTGTTGTGGGTGTCGTGGATCTGTCTGTTCCTGCTCTCCTACCCGCAAACCCATCTGACCATCCAGACGGTCGACGGTCCGAAGAGCTTCGATATCGGCCTCAACCCGTGGATGTTCACCGTGTTGATGTTCACGGTTGGCGTGGCCTTCGCATTCGGCAAGGCCTCGGTCTTCAAATACGTCGCAGACGAGTTTCCGCATGACATCGGTGCGGTCTCCGGCATCGTCGGCCTGATCGGTGGTCTTGGCGGTTTCCTGCTGCCAATCCTGTTTGGCGCGATGGTCGATCTGACCGGCGTGCGTTCCAGCTGCTTCATGTTGCTCTACGGCGTGACCTGGGTGTCGCTTATCTGGATGTACTGGACCGAGGTGCGCACGACCGACGTGTTGCACTCGGCGGCAACAAAGTCTCGATAAAAACTAGGGGGTGAATGTGAATTCCAGCCGTGGCGAGCGCGTGCCGCTCGAAACACAGAAGAAAGGTGGTGCGGACATCGACCACTGGGATCCAGAGGACGAGAAGTTCTGGGAGAGCACTGGCAAGCGTATTGCCAATCGCAACCTGTGGATCTCAATCCCGGCGCTTTACTGCGGATTCGCGGTGTGGGCGATGTGGGGAATCATCTCCGTGCAGATGCTGAATCTCGGCTTCCCCTTCACCAAGGAGCAGCTGTTCACGCTGACCGCGATCTCCGGCCTGTCGGGCGCGACGATGCGCATCCCTTCGTCATTCTTCATCCGGCTCGCGGGTGGGCGCAACACTATTTTCCTGACCACGGCGATGCTGCTGTCGCCGGTTATCGGTACAGGCATTGCGCTGCAGCACCAGGATCTTCCGCTGTGGGTATTCCAGCTTCTGGCGCTGTGGTCCGGTGTGGGCGGTGGCAACTTCGCCAGTTCCATGTCAAACATCAACCCCTTCTTTCCCAAGCGGCTGCAGGGTACCGCCCTGGGCCTGAATGCGGGACTGGGCAATTTCGGCGTGACCGCAACACAGATTTTCATCCCGCTGTTCATGACCGTTGGCCTGTTTGGCGCCATCGGTGGCGAGCCGATGACACTCGTCAAAGACTCGGGCTGGCTGTTTGGCAAGATCCCCGCGGGCGCGCCAACCTACATTCAGAATGCCGGTTTCGTGGGTATTCTGATTCTCGTCCCGGTGTCGATTGCCGTCTGGTTCGGAATGAACAATCTGCGCTCGGTTTCACCGCAGACGGGCGTCGTCGCCGGCTTCTCAAAGATCACCTGGCTATACACGCTGGCCTTCATTCCCGCGGTTGCCGGTCTCTACCTTTACCTGCCGGCGCCGACCGGCCTGGGCTTGATCAATGCGTGGTTCCTGGTGCCACTGGATATCTTGATGGCACTGTTGATCATGAAGCTTGCTGCGTTCGGCCCAATGAAGGAGAACGTGACGAAGCAGTTTGCGATCTTCTCGAACAAGCACACCTGGGCAATGACCGCGCTCTACGTCGTGACCTTCGGGTCCTTCATTGGCTTCTCACTTGCCGCGCCGCTGGCAATTACGGTGATCTTTGGCGACAAGCACGTTCTTGATGCGGCGACGGGGGTGTGGACTCACGTCAAGAACCCGGCAGCACCCTCCGCGCTGACCTACGCGTGGATCGGCCCCTTCCTGGGGGCGGCGGCACGCCCGTTCGGTGGCTGGATTTCCGACAAGCTTGGCGGCTCCATCGTGACGCAGGTGGTGTCAGCGGTGATGGCGGTGGCCTCGGCCGCCACGGGTTACGTGATGTTCCTCGCCTATCACTCCGCGACCCCGGAGCAGCACTTCCTGGTTTTCATGCTGCTCTTTTCGCTGCTTTTCTTCGCCTCGGGCATCGGTAACGGCTCCACCTTCCGTTCGGTGGGCCATATCTTCAACCGCGAGCAGGCGGGCCCCGTGCTGGGTTGGACTTCCGCGGTTGCAGCCTACGGGTCCTTTGTTGCCCCGACCATGATTGGCGGGCAAATCCATGCCGGTACGCCGGAGAACGCCATGTATGGCTTCGCGGCGTTTTACGCGGTGTGCCTGGTCATCAACTGGTGGTTCTATCTGCGCAAGAACGCCTACATCCACAACCCCTAAGCCAACTTCCCGTATCGTATTTGCGATCGAACCGCGTGCCAGCACTGCGAATTGACAGGAGCAAGCCATGAGTCACTTTCTTGACAGACTGAAGTATTTCTCGAATCCAAAGGAGCGTTTCTCCGGTCAGCACGGGATGACCACCGGAGAGGACCGTACCTGGGAAAATGCTTACCGCGACCGCTGGGCACACGACAAAATCGCCCGCTCGACCCACGGCGTCAATTGCACTGGCTCCTGTTCGTGGAAGATCTATGTCAAGGGTGGCATCGTGACCTGGGAGACACAGCAGACCGACTACCCGCGCACGCGCGCCGATCTGCCCAACCACGAGCCGCGCGGCTGTGCCCGTGGTGCCAGTTACAGCTGGTATCTGTACAGCGCCAACCGGCTCAAGTATCCGCTCATCCGCGGTCGCCTGCTGCGCACCTGGCGCGAGATGCGGCGTCTTCACGATCCGGTCGACGCCTGGGCCGCGATCGTCGAATCCGAATCCAAGCGCCGTGATTACCAGCAGGTGCGGGGGCTGGGCGGTTTCGTGCGTGCCGACTGGAAAGAGGTCAACGAACTGGTCGCCGCCGCCAACGTATACACCATCAAGAAATACGGTCCGGATCGCGTCGCCGGCTTCTCACCGATTCCCGCCATGTCGATGGTCTCCTACGCCGCCGGCAGCCGCTATTTGAGCCTGATTGGCGGCACCCCGCTGAGCTTCTACGACTGGTATTGCGACCTGCCGCCCTCAAGTCCGCAGGTGTGGGGCGAACAGACCGATGTGCCCGAATCGGCCGACTGGTACAACTCCAACTTCATCATCGCCTGGGGCTCGAACGTGCCACAGACGCGGACGCCGGACGCACATTTCTTTACCGAGGTGCGCTACAAGGGCACCAAGATCGTCGCGGTCACGCCCGACTATTCGGAAGTGGCCAAGCTCTCCGATCTGTGGCTGCACCCCAAGGCTGGCACCGACGCGGCGGTGTCGATGGCGATGGGGCATGTGATCCTCAAGGAGTTCTATTTCGACAAGCGGAGCACCTACTTCGACGATTACGCACGGCGCTACACCGACCTGCCAATGCTGGTCATGCTCAGGGAGCACACCTTGCCCGGGGGCAACACCGTGATGGTGCCGGACCGCTACGTGCGTGCGGCCGACTTTGCCGATCAGCTAGGTGCCGACAACAATCCGGACTGGAAAACCGTGGCGCTCGGCGAAGGCGGCAAGGTGGTACTGCCCAACGGCGCGATCGGTTTTCGGTGGGGCGCGGACGGCCGCGCCGATCAGGGACAGTGGAACCTCGAAGCGAAGGACGCCCGCGACGGCAAGGAAACCAAGCTGATGCTGTCCCTGCTCGAGGACGATGCGCATGGCGTTGAAACAACGCGCGTCGGCTTCCCCTACTTCGGCGGCGTCAAGAATCCGCATTTCACTGACAGCCCACAGGATGAAGTGATAGAGCGCGTCGTGCCGGTGCGCACGCTGCCGCTCGTCGTCGACGGCGGGCAGCGCCAGGTGATGGTCGCCACAGTGTTCGACCTGCAGGCCGCCCAGTACGGTGTTGCGCGCGGTCTTGAAGGCGAGAACGCCGCCGCAGACTATGACGCCGACGTCCCCTACACGCCGGCCTGGCAGGAAAAGATTACTGGCGTGGCGCGCGACAAGGTCATCGCTGTGGCGCGGCAGTTTGCCGACAACGCCGACAAGACGAAAGGCCGCTCGATGGTCATCATTGGCGCCGGCATCAATCACTGGTATCACTGCGACATGAACTATCGCGGCATCATCAACATGCTGATGATGTGTGGTTGTATTGGCAAGAGCGGCGGCGGCTGGTCGCACTACGTGGGTCAGGAGAAGCTGCGCCCGCAAACGGGCTGGACGGCGCTGGCCTTCGCCCTCGACTGGATCCGCCCGCCACGGCAGATGAATGCCACCAGCTACTTCTATGCGCACACCGACCAGTGGCGCTATGAAAAACTCGGGGTCAACGAGGTTCTCTCGCCGCTGGCCGACAAGGCGGCCTACGGCGGCAGCATGATCGACTACAACGTGCGCGCCGAGCGCATGGGATGGCTGCCCTCGTCGCCGCAGCTGCAGCGCAACCCGATCGAGGTCGTCAAGGACGCCGAAAAAGCCGGCATGAATCCGGTCGAGTACACGGTGAAATCGCTCGCGGAAGGCAGTATCAAGATGAGCTGCACCGATCCGGATCATCCCGACAACTGGCCGCGCAACCTGTTGATATGGCGTTCAAACCTGCTCGGTTCGAGCGGCAAGGGGCACGAATACTTCCTCAAGCATCTGCTGGGAACCAGCAACGGGGTGCAAGGCAAGGATCTCGGCCCGAGTGACGCCAAACCAGCAGAAGTGCGCTGGCACGACAAGGCCCCCGAAGGCAAGCTCGACCTGTTGGTGACGCTCGATTTCCGCATGAGCACGACCTGCCTATATTCGGACGTCGTGCTCCCCACCGCGACCTGGTACGAGAAGAACGACCTCAACACCAGCGACATGCACCCGTTCATCCATCCGCTGTCGACCGCTGTCGACCCGGCCTGGGAGTCGCGCAGCGACTGGGAGATCTACAAGGGACTGGCGAAAGCATTCAGCGAAGTGTGCGTCGGCCATCTAGGCGTGGAGAAAGAGGTCGTGCTCACCCCGCTGATGCACGACACGCCGGACGAGTTGGCGCAGGCGACCGGCGTCAAAGATTGGGCGCGCGGAGAATGCGAATTGATTCCGGGCAAGACGGGCCCCCAGATCAAGGTGATCGAACGCGACTACCCCAACGTGTACAAGCGCTTCACCTCGCTCGGCCCGTTGATGAAAAACATCGGCAACGGCGGCAAGGGCATCGCCTGGAACACCGAAACCGAAGTGGGCAATCTCGCTGACCTCAACGGCAAAGTGCTCGACGAAGGCGTTAGCCAGGGCTTGCCGAACATCGACACCGACATCGATGCGGCCGAAGTCATCCTCACTCTGGCGCCCGAAACCAACGGCCATGTCGCGGTCAAGGCGTGGGCCGCATTGTCCAGGATTACCGGCCGCGACCACACCCACCTGGCGCTGCATCGTGAAGACGAGAAAATCCGCTTCCGCGACATCCAGGCGCAGCCGCGCAAGATCATCAGTTCGCCAACCTGGAGTGGCCTCGAAAGCGAGCATGTGTCCTACAACGCCGGCTACACCAACGTGCACGAGCTGATTCCCTGGCGCACGCTCACCGGGCGCCAGCAGTTTTACCTCGATCATCCGTGGATGATCGCCTTCGGTGAAGGCTTCAGCACCTATCGCCCCCCGGTCGACCTGAAGGCAACCGCCGATCTGCACAACATCCGGCCCAATGGCAACAAGGAAGTGCTCCTCAACTTCATTACACCGCACCAGAAATGGGGCATCCACTCCACCTATACCGACAACCTGATCATGCTCACGCTCAACCGCGGCGGGCCGGTAATCTGGATCAGTGAGGACGACGCGAAAATCGCCGGCATCGTGGACAACGACTGGGTCGAGCTTTTCAACGTCAACGGCGCGATCGCGGCGCGGGCGGTGGTCAGCCAGCGCATCAAGCCGGGCATGACACTCATGTATCACGCACAGGAAAAGACAATAAATACGCCGGGCTCGGAAATCACCGGCGTGCGCGGCGGCATCCACAACTCGGTGACCCGCGTGGTGCTCAAACCTACCCACATGATTGGCGGCTACGCACAGTTCAGTTACGGCTTCAATTACTACGGCACGATCGGCACCAACCGCGACGAATTCGTGGTGGTGCGCAAGATGGCAAAGATCGACTGGCTCGACGACGAACCAGCCGCCACGGCTGAACAGGCGTAAGGAATACGAAAATGAAGATACGCGCTCAAATCGGCATGGTGCTCAACCTCGACAAATGCATCGGGTGCCACACCTGCTCGGTTACCTGCAAAAACGTGTGGACCAGCCGTGCCGGCATGGAATACGCATGGTTCAACAACGTCGAGACCAAGCCCGGTATCGGCTATCCAAAGGAATGGGAAAACCAGGAAAAATGGAACGGCGGCTGGATTCGCAGATCCGACGGCAGCATCGAGCCGCGTCAGGGCGGCAAATGGAAGCTGCTGATGCGTATTTTTGCAAACCCGAATCTGCCGCAGATTGACGACTATTACGAGCCCTTCACCTTCGACTACGGCCACCTGCACTCGGCCCCCGAAATGAAGGCCAGCCCGGTCGCCCGCCCGCGCAGCCTGATCACCGGGAAGCGCATGGAGAAAATCGTATGGGGCCCGAACTGGGAAGAAATTCTTGGCGGCGAATTCTCCAAGCGCAGCAAGGATGCCAACTTCAATGGCTTTGAGCAGGCACAGAAGGAGATGGTCGGGCAGTTCGAAAGCACCTTCATGATGTATCTGCCGCGGCTGTGCGAGCATTGCCTCAACCCGGCCTGCGTGGCCAGTTGTCCGTCGGGTTCGATCTACAAGCGCGAGGAAGACGGTATCGTGCTGATCGATCAGGACAAGTGCCGCGGCTGGCGCATGTGCGTGAGCGCCTGCCCGTACAAGAAGATCTATTACAACTGGAAAAGCGGCAAGGCGGAAAAATGCATTTTCTGCTATCCGCGTATCGAAGTCGGCCAGCCCACCGTGTGCTCGGAAACCTGTGTCGGCCGGATCCGCTATCTGGGCGTCCTGCTGTACGACGCCGACCGCATCGAGGCGGCGGCCAGTGTCGAGCACGACCGCGATCTCTACCAGGCGCAACTCGATGTCTTTCTCGATCCGAACGATCCAAAGGTGATCGAACAGGCCCGCGCTGACGGCATCTCCGAAGCCTGGCTGGAAGGCGCCCGCAACAGTCCGGTATACAAAATGGCGATGGAGTGGAAAGTGGCGCTGCCACTGCACCCCGAATACCGCACGCTGCCGATGGTGTGGTACGTCCCCCCTCTGTCGCCGATCACCGCCGCGTCCAACGCCGGCCAGATCGGCGTCAACGGCTCGATTCCCGACGTCAAGGAACTGCGCATTCCGGTCAACTATCTCGCCAACCTCCTCACCGCCGGCGCCACCGAGCCTGTAGTGCAGGCACTCGAGCGCATGCTGGCAATGCGTGCCTATCAGCGCGACAAGCACGTCAACCAGTTTGAAAACCTCGAAGTGCTCGATCGTACCGGGCTCAGCGTTGCCCAGGTCGAGGAGATGTACCGGATCATGGCGATCGCCAATTATGAAGATCGCTTCGTGATTCCTTCGACCCATCGCGAATACGCCGAAAACACCTTCGATCTGCGCGGCGGCTGCGGTTTCAGCTTTGGCAACGGCTGCTCCGACGGCATCAGCGATACGAGTCTGTTCGGTGCGCCCAAGAAGCGCACCATCCCGATCAAGGCGGAGGTCTGAGATGGCGGCAAAAAACATGTCAATGAGCCTGCGTGCGCTTTCGCATATGCTCACCTATCCGGATGCCGAATTACGCGCTCATCTGCCCGAGTTGCAACAGGTGCTGCATGACGAGCACGTCCTCGGAAAGGCGCGACTGGCAGAACTCGACGCGCTCGTTGCCAAGCTGCTGGCCGAAGATACCTTCGATTGCGAGGCAGCTTACGTCGAGTTGTTCGACAGAGGCAGATCCACCTCCCTGCACCTGTTCGAACATGTTCACGGAGATTCGCGGGACCGTGGCACGGCGATGGTCGATCTGGG
>JALNWS010000004.1 GCA_023230755.1 Azoarcus sp. | reverse complement strand
TTCGTCAAGCGCATCAAGCCCGACCTGGTTGGCTCCGGCATCAAGGAAAAGTACATCTATCAGAAGATGGGCATTCCCTTCCGCCAGATGCACAGCTGGGACTACTCCGGCCCGTATCACGGCTTTGACGGCTTCGCCATCTTTGCCCGTGACATGGACATGACGCTGAACAACCCGTGCTGGGGCAAGCAGACCCCGCCGTGGAAGGCCGTCAAGCCCGCCGAAGAAGTGAAGGCCGCTGCGTAAAGCACGCGAGTCAGCCGGGTACGACGTCGCGATCCGCCTGTGATTCCTTTTCTCCGCACTGCGGAGAAAAGGATGAATCGGGTCCCGATGCTTCTCCCGGTGCGCACAGTGTTGATGCGCGGGCACGAGCCCGCGCAACCCAAAACCTTGTGCCTGACGTCCGCAGATTGGCGGCGCAGGCAAGGAGCCAGAAATGCAGACCGTTGACGATATCAAGCCCTGCTACCCCCTGTTCCGTGACGACGACTACAAGGCGTCGCTGAAGAACAAACAGGATCTGTTCGAAGAACGCCATCCGGCGGACAAGGTTGAGGAAGTGTTCCAGTGGACGACCACTCAGGAATACCAGGACCTCAACTTCAAGCGCGAAGCGCTGACCATCAACCCGGCCAAGGCCTGCCAGCCGCTCGGCGCCGTGCTGTGCTCGCTCGGCTTCCACAAGACCCTGCCCTACGTTCATGGTTCGCAAGGTTGCGTGGCCTACTTCCGCACCTACTTCAACCGTCACTTCAAGGAGCCGATCTCCTGCGTGTCCGACTCGATGACGGAAGATGCAGCCGTGTTCGGCGGGCAGAAGAACATGTTCGACGGTCTGGAGAACGCCAAGGCGCTGTACAAGCCCGACATGATCGCGGTGTCGACCACCTGCATGGCGGAGGTGATCGGTGACGACCTCAACGCCTTCATCAGCAATACCAAGAAGGCCGGTCACATCGAGCAGGACTACCCGGTTCCGTTCGCGCACACCCCGTCCTTCGTCGGCAGCCACACCACCGGCTGGGACAACATGTTCGAGGGCATTGCACGTTACTTCACGCTCAACAGCATGGAAGGCAAGCTTGCCGGCAGCAACGGCAAGCTCAACTTCGTGCCCGGCTTCGAGACCTACCTCGGCAACTATCGCGTCATCAAGCGCATGATGGGCGAGATGGGTGTCGATGCGACCCTGCTGTCCGATCCCACCGAAGTGCTCGATACGCCGTCTGACGGTGAGTTCCGCATGTACTCGGGCGGCACCACGATGGATGAGGTGAAGGACGCACCGAATGCGCACAACACCATCCTGCTGCAGCCGTGGCAGCTCGAGAAGACGAAGAAGTTCGTCGAGAACACCTGGAACCACGACATTCCCAAGCTCAACATCCCGATGGGCATGGAATGGACCGACGAGTTCCTGATGAAGGTGTCCGAGATCACCGGCAAGGAGATCCCGGAGTCGCTGGCGCTCGAGCGTGGCCGTCTGATGGATATGATGCAGGACAGCCACACCTGGCTGCACGGCAAGAAGTTCGCGCTCTACGGTGATCCGGACTTCGTCATGGGCATGGTCAAGTTCCTGCTCGAACTCGGTGCCGAGCCGACGCACATCGTGTGCAACAACGCCAACAAGCGTTGGGCCAAGGCGGTCGACAAGATGCTGGCAGAATCGCCGGTCGGCGCCAGCTGCAAGGTCCACGCCGGGGCTGACCTGTGGCATCTGCGCAGCCTGTGCTTTACCGACAAGCCCGATTTCCTCATCGGCAACTCGTACGGCAAGTACATCCAGCGCGATACGGTGCATAAGGGCAAGGAGTTCGAGGTGCCGCTGATCCGTCTCGGCTTCCCGATCTTCGATCGTCACCACCTGCACAGGATGACCACCCTGGGTTACGAGGGCGCGATGTACATCCTCACCACCCTGGTCAATGCAGTGCTGGAGCGGCTTGACGACGAGACCCGCGGCATGGGGACCACCGACTACAACTACGACCTGATCCGCTGATCGCGAGGTCGTCCGGCGTGGTGCAGGGCGGGGACGTGTCCCGTCCTGCACAGCCGGATGTGCTTGTCGCCGGAGAGGGCTCAGGCCGTTCTGGTGGCGGGCTTTTTGCCCGTGCCGACAAGGAGGTCCGTTGTGGCCAATATCATGATTCGCAAGAACGACGCAGGTGGTCTGGTGTTCTATCTGCCCAAGCGTGACCTTGAGGACAACATCTCCTCGATCGAATTTGATACCCCCGAAAAGTGGGGTGGAGAACTCAAGCTGGCCAGTGGTGGCACCTATTACATTCAACCACAGGAAGCACCGGCACGACTGCCGGTTTCCGTGCGTGCAAAACGAGTGGACGCACCCGAGTAAGGGCGCTTCCCCATTGAAAGGAGTTCATCATGGCACTCAAGATCGTTCAGGCTGAATGCACCTCGTGTGGTGACTGCAAGCCGGTTTGCCCGACCAAGTCGATTACTGACAAGGGCGGCATCTTCAAGATCAATCCCGATACCTGTACCGAATGCGAGGGCGAGTTCGACGAGCCGCAGTGCGTCGCCGTCTGTCCTGGCACCGACACCTGTATCGTGCCGCTCGCGGCCTGATCCTGAATCCGGGGGGTGTCCTTGCGATGCGCCCCGTTTGCAATTTTGCCGCGAGAGGTGAGTCATGAATGCCGCCAGTTCCACAGCCAGCCCTGTGACCCGTGAGGCCGCGCTGCGCATCGCGCTCGCCGCGCGTGCGCTGCCCGACGTCAAGGTGTCCGCGTTTGTGCGTGCCCTTGGTGACCGCTTGGGTACGCCGGTGACGGAAGCCAAGCTTGCCCGTATGACCGTGGCCGATATCAAGGCCATGTTGCAGGGTGACGAAATTGTCGATCCTGGCGTTGACGCCGGCGCACTCAAAGCAGCCGTGCGTTACCTGTGGGGGGAGGGCATTGACGACGGCGCGCCGGTGCCTGATGCCAATGCACCTGTTGGCGATGGGTTGTTACGGGTCGCGGTGGCGTCGAACGCAGGGGAGATGCTTGACGGGCATTTCGGCTCCTGCAGTCGCTTCCTGATCTATCTCGTATCCGAGACCGGAATCTTTCTCTCGGATGTTCGCTCCACGCGGGCAACGGATGATGCAGAAGACCGCAACGTTGCTCGTGCCGAACTGATCGCCGACTGTCATCTTGCCTACATGCAATCGATCGGCGGTCCCGCGGCCGCGAAAGTCGTGCGTGCGGGGATTCATCCGGTCAAGTATCCCGTCGGTGGTGCCGCACGAGCGGTGCTTGCACAGTTGCAGGGGACGCTGCTCAGTCCGCCACCGTGGCTGGCCAAGCTGCTCGGCAGGCAGCCTGCAAGCTTGCAGCGCTACATGCCCGGCGAGGAGTTTGACGCATGATTACCGACGCCATTCTGACCAAAGCCGCCGCGCTCGTCGCCCGTGAGGGATTCGGTGATGCCTGTGTGAGCGTATTGCGCAAGGAGTGGCCCGGTTTGCGTTTCGTCGCCTGTTCGGAAGACGATATCCCGGCCCGCCTGTCTCCCGCATATGAGGCCGATGGCTTCAATCTCTATCTTGTTGGCGGCGGCGAGCATTGTCTTGCGCTCTCGCAGGATGCGGAGTCGGCTATCGGTCTTGTCGTGGCCAGCATCGAGGCCTGAGTCGCAGTCGAGTCCGCGCTTACAGCGTCGGATACGACGCCGCCCGAGCCTGGGCAATGTCTGAGACGGGCGAAATCCGCAGGCACGCAGGGGGGGGCGGCGCCAAGCTGGATCAAAGGGCGCACCGATCGATGCCCG
Organism: Azoarcus sp.; assembly: GCA_023230755.1. Classification (GTDB taxonomy): domain Bacteria; phylum Pseudomonadota; class Gammaproteobacteria; order Burkholderiales; family Rhodocyclaceae; genus Parazoarcus. The sequence goes on along the minus strand of JALNWS010000004.1, from coordinate 40,503 downwards.
AAGCCGCTTTGTGTGCGGCATCGGATGGGGTGAGTGTCAAGCGGAGCAGGGGCCACTTGACACTCCCGTTTACGTGCGTCTGTTCAGCCTCGCGGCGGCAGAAAGATCTCGGCCTCGCCACCCAGTACTTCCGTGGTCCCTACGGTGCACACCGTGCTGAACACTGCGCGTCGCTTTTCCGGTTTCAGCGCCGTGAGCGTTACGCGGGCAACGACGGTATCGCCAACCTTGACCGGGGCTTTGAACTTCAGGGTCTGCGACAGATAGATGCAGCCCGGGCCTGGCAGGCGCGTACCGAATACCGTAGAGATGAAGGCTGCAGACAGCATGCCGTGTGCAATCCGGCCCCCGAACATGGTGCTGGCCGCAAATTCGGCATCAAGGTGTACCGGATTGGTATCGCCTGAAACACCAGCAAACATGAGAATATCTGCGTCGGTTACGGTCCGGGAGACGGCGGCAGTCATGCCCTCCTTGAGGTCCTCATAGCTGTAACCATACATTTCCGAAAAGTCACGAACTTCGTTAGCCATTGATTTCTCCTGGGTGTGAGCGGGATGTGGTCTGAAAGGTCGTTCGGTGACTCAAGCATATCCTATGTATGTCTCACCCGAGAGCGCCTGTCGCGCAACTCCAGTCATTTTTTGCAGCGCAGCGGGAATGCAATACGGCTGTGCTAATATCCTGACGGCTAAAAACAACCAAGTATAAAAATCAATATAAAACAGTTGATTATGGCTTTTTCGCTGTGATGGAAAGCATGGTGAGTGCTGTTCGTGACCAGTTTAACGGGCGGTTTTGGAGCGGTCCGCTATCGTACTCACATGGATTCGCACTGCAGCATGCATGCGCGTCCTTGGCGCAAGAGCATTCAATGACTGGCTTGAAGGAATTATCATGCTGAAGGTGTTCAGCCACTATTTCCCGTCACATACGCTGCAGCAGATACTGCTTGATGCCCTGTTGCTGTTTGTCGCGATCGTGCTCGCAGTGACCTTCCAAGCGCACGCAGAGGCCGTCGAGTGGTCGGTTGTGGTTCCCTCTGGATTGATTTTCGCGTTTTTGATGGTTGCATTGAATTCCGCAATGGGTTTGTATCGGCCCGCAGCACAATATTCGCATCGGGCCGCCATTGCGCGAGTCCTGTTATCGGTGCTGGTCAGCCTGCCGGTCGCTTATGGTGTTTTTCGCTGGCTGCCATGGTCCGGCTTTGATTCCGGCGCAATGCAGGCGTCCGTTCTGTTGATGCTCGGTGTCGTGCTGTCGATGAGGGCCTTGGTCAATCGTCGTCAGACATCTTCGCTGTTTGCGCCACGAGTGTTGATTCTCGGTACGGGGCCTGACGCCTTGGCAGTGCAGCGGGCGCTTGCGAATCCTGCCCAGGGGGGTATGGAGATCGTAGGTTTCTATTCCGGTGGTGGTGATGACCCGGTTGAGGTTGATCCCCGCAAAGTGCTTGCAGGTTCCGGGCTGATTGAGGTCGTCCGCAAGCTTCGAGTCAATGAGGTGATCGTTGCCGTGCGTGAGCGACGGGGCGGCGTGCTTCCGCTGCGCGAATTGCTCGATTGCAAGCTCGACGGTGTGCGGGTGTTGGATCTGTCGTCCTTCTTCGAGCGTGTGCAGGGGCAGGTGAGGGTCGATTCCCTGCGCGCCAGCTGGCTGATTTACGGTGATGGATTCAGGCAGAGTCTCGGACGGGCCTTGATCAAGCGCTGCTTTGATCTGTTTGCCGCGACTGTGCTGCTGCTGCTGTCTGCCCCCATCATGATGATCACGGCTTTGCTGATTCTGTTCGAAGACGGTGGTCCCGTGTTCTACCGGCAGGAGCGTGTAGGTCTGGGCGGCAAAACCTTCAAGGTCACCAAGTTCAGAAGCATGCGCATCGATGCAGAGAAGGACGGCAAGCCGCGCTGGGCTTCATCGAACGATGATCGTGCGACGCGTGTGGGTCGCATCATCAGAAAGTTGCGTATCGACGAGCTGCCGCAGTTGCTTAACGTGCTGGTAGGGGATATGAGTCTTGTCGGCCCCAGGCCTGAACGGCCCTATTTCGTCGACCAGCTGGCACGCGAGATCCCGTTCTATGGTGTTCGCCACTGCGTGAAGCCGGGGGTGACGGGCTGGGCGCAGGTGCGATATCAGTATGGTTCGTCGGTCGACGATGCAATTCAGAAGTTGCAGTACGACCTCTACTACGTCAAGAACCATACGCTGGTGCTCGATACCCTTGTGCTCTTCGAAACGGTTCGGGTTGTGTTAACCGGGGAAGGCGCGCACTGATCTTCTGCGTGCTTTTCTGTCCGGCGGCCTCTTTGTGCTAAAGGGGCAGTCGGCGTGTCTGCGCAGGGAATGAATGGTGGCTGATTTCGCGGTGTGGGGCTATGGTCTGTCGGCCCTTGTTTATTTCGTGTTCGGCATCTTTCTCTACGCTGCCTGGCGAGGCGCTCCCAAGGGCGGATTCCTCCTTGTTGCTGTCGTCGTGTCGTTTGCCTGGGCGCTGGCTTCAGCTTCGTATGCAAGCAACCAGAGTGCCTGGCTTTTTCAGCTTGCTCTTGTCCTCGACGTCTTTCGTTCTGCCTCTTGGTTCGCATTTTTGCTGATTCTGCTGAAGCCGCTCATTCCTCCTGGCGTGCGGTGGCCGAGCGGGGTTGCGTTGGCGATTGTGGGCGCGCAGTTTCTGAGTGTCCTGCTATCAGGGTTTCAGCTGCTTTCTCCCGATTCAGCCTTGCGTCTGGCCATCTCGGCCGCACTGGCCTCAGCCGTGTTTGGCCTGGTCCTGGTCGAGCAGCTTTACCGAGGCATGCCCCGCGAGTCGCGATGGGGGCTCAAGCCGCTCTGTCTGGGGCTCAGTGCCAGTTACATGTTCGAGCTCTATCTGTTCGCCGAGGGCTTCCTTTTTGGCCGCCTTGATCCCAACGTTTGGGCTGTGCGCGGCGTGGCGCATGCGCTTGTAGTGCCCTTGATTGCGCTGTCGGGATCCCGGACGTCGTCCTGGTCACTGAGGATGGTGATGTCGCGGGAGGCGGTGTTTCATTCGACCGCACTCGCTGTTGCTGGGCTGTACTTGTTGATCGTTGCTGGAGCGGGCTATTACGTCCGCTACTTTGGGGGAGACTGGGGGCGCGCCCTGCAGGCAGCCTTGTTGTTTGCCGCGTTGCTGTTGCTGGCGGTTTTCTTTTTTTCGGGTGCCCAGCGGGCGCGAATCCGGGTCTTGATCAACAAGCACCTGTTTCCGTATCGCTATGACTATCGCAATGAATGGTTAAGGTTTACGCAAGCCTTGTCGTCAGCCGATGGACAGCTCGATCTCGGTGAATCGGTCATCAAGGCGTTGTCGGACCTGGTCGAGAGTCCGGGGGGGAGTTTGTGGTTGCGCGGAGCGGATGGGCGAGTGTCGGTCCACTCAAGGCTGAACCAGCCTCAGGTAGATGCCTCCGAGCCGCCGGACTCCCCTTTTCTACGATTTCTCGATGAGCGGGAGTGGGTGATCAATCTCGAGGAGTATCGCTCCAGTCAGGATGTATACAAGGGGCTTGTATTGCCGGAATGGCTTGCGCTTTTCCCGGACGCCTGGTTGCTGATTCCCCTGAAGAGCGGAGGGAGCCTGGTTGGCTTCCTCGTCCTGAGCGCGCCCAGAGCCCCTTTCGACGTCGACTGGGAGGTGCTCGATCTGTTGAAGACCGCGCAACGGCAGGCGGCGAGTTATCTGGCGCGGATGCAGTCAGCAGAGGCTTTGCTTGAGGCGCGGAAGTTTGAATCGTTCAATCGCATGTCGGCTTTCGTGGTGCACGACTTGAAGAACCTTGTTGCCCAGCTTTCCTTGATGCTGAAGAACGCCGAGCGCCACCGTCACAACCCCGAGTTTCAGGACGACATGCTGGAGACCGTTGCTCATGTCGAAGCGCGTATGCGCGGACTGATGTCGCAACTGCAGGAAAAGCGCTCGGTTAATCCGACGCGCACTGTTGCGCTCACTTCGACGCTGGAGGCGATCTGTCACCGTCGGCGGGCGCTTCTGCCTCACGTCGAACTGTTGCTTCCGCCTGATGGCGACTGGTCGGTAGGCGCGCATCCGGAACGACTTGAGAGAGTGATCGGGCATATCGTGCAAAATGCACTGGAGGCGACTCCGGACGATGGTAAGGTACAAGTCCGTCTGGATGCGAATAATGATGATCGACTCCGGATTGTCGTGCAGGATACCGGACGAGGCATGTCGGAAGCATTTCTTCGCGACCGCCTTGCCCGGCCTTTCGAAACGACCAAATCGAGCGGTATGGGGATCGGCGTCTATGAGACCCGGCAGTACATCAGGGAGTTGGGTGGGGACGTCCATTTCGAAAGTGAGGAGGGCGTCGGAACCTGCGTGACTATAGTCTTGCCACGGATGGTCCGGGGCAGTTCCACTGAAGATCAGGGAGTGGGCAGTCAGCATGGCTGAGAAGCAGCGAACCTTACTGATTGTTGAAGACGATCCGGCCTTGCAGAAACAGATGCGCTGGGCGTTTGACGGTTTCGATACGGTACTGGCCAGCGACAGGGAGAGCGCGATTGCACAATTGCGCCGCCATGAGCCCGCCGTCGTGACCATGGATCTCGGTTTGCCCCCTGCCCCCGATGATGTGTCCGAAGGTTTTTTGCTTCTTGCTGAAATGTTGGCGCTTGCGCCCGACACCAAGGTCATCGTACTGACGGGACAGCATGATCGAGAGAATGCAGTGCGCGCGGTGGGAATGGGTGCCTATGATTTCTTCGGCAAGCCGTTCGAGCCCGAGCTGCTCGCGTTGACCATTGAGCGTGCGTTTCGGCTTCACGACCTTCAGGCGGAGAATGCCCGCTTGCGCGAGAGTCAGACCGGGCCGTTGTCCGGGCTCCTGACGCGAGATCCCGGCATGCTGAAAATCTGCAGAATGATCGAGAAGGTCGCGTCTGCAGCGGTAACGGTGGCCTTGCTCGGCGAAAGCGGTACGGGCAAGGAAGTCCTCGCGCGCGGCCTGCATACGTTGTCGCCTCGCGCCAAGGAGCGTTTTGTCGCGATCAACTGTGCTGCCATTCCCGAGAATCTGCTTGAAAGCGAACTCTTCGGCTACGAGAAAGGGGCGTTTACCGGTGCGGCCAAGCAGACCCTTGGCAAGATCGAAACGGCTCACAAGGGCACGCTCTTCCTGGACGAAATCGGCGATTTGCCGATGCCGCTGCAGGCAAAGCTTCTGCGCTTCCTGCAGGAGCGGGTCATCGAACGTATTGGCGGGCGCCAGGAGATCCCGGTCGACGTGCGCGTTGTCTGTGCGACCCATCGCGACCTGAAAGCCCAGATCGAGACCGGGCTGTTTCGCGAGGATCTCTACTACCGGCTTGCCGAGATCGTGGTCGATATCCCGCCGCTGCGCGAGCGCGAAGGGGATGCGATTCTGCTTGCGCATGCCTTCGCCCAACGTTTTGCTGCTGAAAATGGTCGCGGCAGCATGCATCTTGCGGAAGATGCGATTCCGGCCATCGAGGCTCATGCATGGCCCGGAAATGTGCGCGAACTGGAAAACTGCCTGAAACGCGCGGTGATCATGGCCGACGGTAACCGGATCACGGCCGAGGATCTTGGGCTGGATAGCGCCGACGAAGACCTCGAGATGCTCAACCTCAGGCAGGTCAGGGATGAAGCGGAACGGCGGGCGGTGGTGCGTGTCATCGCCCGCACCAACGGAAACATTGCAAAGGCAGCTGAAGTGCTCGGCGTAAGCCGGCCCTCGCTCTACGATCTCATGAATCGTTTCGGATTGAAGAAGGAGAATTGAACTTGTCCACGAAGCGAATTAGGCAGCAGTCATCTGGGTGGGTGAAGTCTGCCCGTCGTATGGCAACCGTACTCGTGTCCGCTGCGCTACTGGCGGGTTGCACCGATACTCCGGAAGAAATGATCGAGTCTGCCAAGGCTTACCTCGCAAAGAACGACCTGAATGCGGCCTCGATACAACTGAAGAATGCCCTGCAGGAAAATGGAAAACTGGCAGAAGGGCGCTTCCTCCTGGGCCAGATCAATCTGCAGCAAGGTGATGTACCGGGGGCCGTCAAAGAGCTTGAGCGGGCTTCCGAGTTCGGATACGCATCCGATGCGGTCGCTCCGTTACTCGCGCGCGCCTTGCTGGCATCCGCGCAGGTTGATCGCGTTATCACGGACTATGCGGGTAAGACACTGAGTGATGCGAAGGCTCAAACGCAGTTGCTGACGGTGCTTGGTGAAGCCTATCTGGCGAAAGCGATGGTCCCCGAGGCGAGCAAGGCTTTTGAAGCGGCGCTTGCACTTACCCCGGATGATGATCTGGCGCGAGTCGGCCTGGGCCGTACCAAGCTTGTGTCGGGGGATGCAGCGGCTGCGCAGGCCGAAGCCGAAACCGTTGTTGGGCGCAAGGCTGATGTGGCCGAGGCTCAGGTTTTGCTGGCGGATGCCTTGCTTGTGCAAGGCAAGCCCGATGACGCAGTGTCAGCGCTAGAGGCTGCGGTAGCAGCAAAACCGGCGTCGATTCCCCATCACTTTGCACTGGCGTCTCTTCTGCTACGGCAAAACAAGATCGATGCTGCGACCAAAGAGCTGGCTGCGATGCAGAAATTCGCGCCCAAACATCCTTCTACGCTCTACGTACAGGCCTTTCTTGATTTCCGTGCCGACCGCCTGAATGAAGCGCGAAACAGTATTGAAGCGGTACTGAAGAATGCTCCGAACTTCCTGCCTGCAGAACTGCTCGCCGGGGCGGTGATGTTGCGGTTAAACGATCATTTGCTGGCTCAACAGCATTTCTCCAAGGTGCTGGCAAGCGCACCAAGGCAAGTCCTTGCGCGGAGATTGCTGGCATCCTCGTATTTGGCAACCGGAAACGCGGCGCGTGCGCTGGAGACTGTTCAGCCCCTCATCCCGGTTGCAGACAGGATTCCAGGGATCTCAGGGCAGATCGGGCAGATCTACCTGGCATTGGGTGATTACGACAATGCAGAGGTCTACTTTGCCAAGGCAGCCAAGAGTGCGCCCGAGGATGCGAGTGCCCGTGCCCGGCTGGGTGTTGCCAGACTGGCTGGGGGCGACGGCGAACGTGCCTTTGCTGATCTTGAAGCGGCGTCAGGGCTCGATGAGGGCTCGGGGCGGGCTGATCTGGCACTGATTCTGGCTCACATGCAACGTCGTGAGTTCGACAAGGCACTTGAGGCCTGGAAAACGCTTGAGAGAAAACAACCAAACGATCCCCAAACCTACAATCTGAAAGGCGGTGTCTTGCTCGCGAAGCGCGACCTTCCTGGTGCTCGCGAGGCGTTTGAGAAGTCCTTGCAGCTGAAGCCGGACTTCCTGGCTGCAGCGGTCAATCTTTCGCGACTTGATCTTGCAGACAACAAGCCTGATGTGGCCAAAGCGCGTTTCGAACGCATCCTGAAGGACAGCCCGAAGAACGTTGAGACACTGCTCGCGTACGCCGATCTGCAGACTGCGACGGCTGCCAGCCCGGCCGATGTCCTGGCCACGCTCGAGCGTGCAGCCGCGGCTGAGCCAGGCTTGTTGCGACCGCAACTGGCACTGGTCACTCAGCACCTGAAAATGCATGATTCTGCAAAAGCCATGGTAGTGGCTCAACGCGCCATTACGCTCAAGCCCGATGATCCCCAAGCGCTTGAAGCGCTTGCGCGGGCTCAATTGGCGGCTGGAGAGACGCAGCAGACCGTCGCTACGCTCAACAAGCTTGCGGGTGTTCAGCCGCAGTCTCCTGTTCCGCTCTTGATGCTTGCCGATGTTCAGCGGCAGAACAAGGACGATGCCGCTGCAGAGCAAACCTTGGCCAAGGCCTTGAGGATCAAGGGCGATTTGCTCGAAGCTCAGCAGCGTCTCATCAATATTCAGGTTTCGCGCGGGGACCGGGCCGCGGCCCTGAGTGTGGCGAGACAGGTCCAGAAACAGCGTCCGACTGCTGCTCAGGGCTATTGGTTTGAGGGGGATATTCTGGGCAATGGCGGACAATGGCCCGAGGCGATTGCTGCATATCGCAAGGCCTTGGAGCGTGGCAAGAGTGGCGAACTTGTCAGCAAGCTGCATTCGGCGCTGATGCGCGCTTCACGCGCGCCTGAAGCAGATAGACTCGTGTCCGACTGGCTCCGCAACGAGCCCAAGGATCTGATCGTTCGCGGCTATCTGGCCGAGCGCGCGCTTGCTGAAAAGCGCTTTTCCGACGCGGTCAAGATGTTCCGCGGCATGAACGAGCTATCGCCAAAGAACGCGCTGATCCTGAATAACCTCGCCTGGAGTGCCGCGGCAGCAAAAGATGGTCAGGCACTCAGTTATGCAGAGCGAGCGCTGGCCTTGGCTCCGGACAACCCTTTGGTGCTCGATACCGCAGGTGTCATCCAGGTTGATGCGGGACAAGCGGAGAAGGGCCTTGCCAACCTTGAGCGCGCCGTATCCCTTGCGCCCGATATCCCAACGCTGCGCCTGAATCTGGCAAAAACCTACGCCAAGCTTGATCGTAAGGGCGATGCCAAAAAGACGCTGGAGGCCTTGCTGCCCAAGCTGGACGCCGGCTCCCCTATTCAGGTAGAGGCAAGCGAGTTGCTTAAGACACTTTGATTGCATGTTGGCGGCGGTCGCACCATCGTTAAAACGATGACCGGCGACCGCCCTGGAAGCTGTCTGGATTGATGCATAAATACTGAATTTTTTGGATTAGATCGAGGAAACACGTCAATGAGTACGATCGCGGTTATCGGGCTGGGTTATGTCGGTTTGCCCTTGGCAGTTGAGTTCGGAAAGAAGTTCCGCACGCTGGGATTCGACCTGTCGGAAGAGAAGGTTGCGGCCTATCGTGATTTCGTCGATCCCACCGGCGAGGTCTCGTCCGCAGACCTTCGCGCAGCCACCCAACTGAGCTGCCACACCGACCCTGCAGTGCTCAAGGATGCGGATTTTCTCATCGTCGCGGTGCCGACGCCGGTCGATGACGCACATCAGCCGGATTTCACGCCTTTGGTGAAGTCGTCCCAGACCGTCGGACGCAACCTCAAGCCCGGTGCCATCGTCGTGTACGAGTCGACCGTGTATCCGGGGGCGACCGAAGAAGTCTGCATTCCCATTCTCGAGCGCGAGTCCGGGTTGAAGTGGAAGGAAGGCTTCTTCGTCGGTTATTCGCCTGAGCGGATCAATCCGGGTGACAAGGAGCGCACGGTTACCAAGATCGTGAAGGTGGTGTCGGGCGATACGCCGGAGACGCTGGAGACGGTCAGCAAGGTGTACGGCGAGGTGATCACGGCCGGTGTCTATCCGGCCAGTTCGATCAAGGTCGCCGAAGCGGCGAAAGTCATTGAGAACACGCAGCGCGATCTCAACATCGCGTTGATGAACGAGTTGTCGCTGATCTTCCACAAGATCGGAATCGATACGCTCGATGTGCTCAAGGCTGCCGGTACGAAGTGGAACTTCCTCCCCTTCAGGCCGGGCCTGGTCGGCGGGCACTGCATCGGTGTCGATCCCTATTATCTGACCCACAAGGCAGACATGCTTGGCTACCACCCGCAGGTGATCCTGGCAGGACGCAGGATCAACGACGGGATGGGTAAATTCGTCGCGGAGCAGACCGTCAAGGAGATGATAGGAGCGGGCTCCAGCATCAAGGGCGCGGACGTCATCGTGCTTGGATTGACGTTCAAGGAGAACTGTCCGGATCTGCGTAACAGCAAGGTCATCGATGTCATTCGCGAACTGCAGAGCTACGGCTGCAACGTCCACGTGCATGATGCAGTCGCCGAGGCGGATGAGGCTTTGCATGAATACGGCGTCAGTCTGACCGAATGGGACGATCTTCCTCAGGCACAGGCGATTGTCGCAGCAGTGTCTCACAGCGATTATCTGGCGATGCCGATCGAGCGCATTCTGACAAAGCTGGTGCCGGATGGTGTGTTCACCGACGTCAAGTCGGCCTATGACCTGGATGCGTTGACGTCAGCCGGCGCGCGGGTCTGGCGTCTCTGATGGGACTCGAGTCAGACAGGATGCAGGAAGCATCGGTCTGGCGACGGTCGTGCAGGTGGGGGTTGCTTGCCTGCACGCTGTCTGTTGGCTTTTCTCCGGCGCATGCCGCGTCGGAGGACGAGGTTGCGGCTGCATTTTCCCGCCAGGCACGCTATCTCGCAGAGCAGGCCTTGAGTTACGAGCATGGGGAAGGGGTGCGCCGCGATCCCGAACACGCTGCGGTGCTCTATTGTGAATCTGCCCGTCTGGGCGATCCCGAGGCGATGTACGCCCTCGGCTGGATGTACGCCAATGCCCGCGGTGTTGCCCGCAATGACGAGTACGCCAGTACCCTTTTTGCAATGGCCGCCTTCCTTGGCAATACGCATGCAGAAAAGCTGATGCGCTATACGGGCGACTACACCGGTGCGGTACCGGACTGTCTGCACCCGCCGCCGAGTACGCTGCTTGTCGACTGGCCCGCCGACGAACTGATTGCTGCGATGTCGGGAGATCGGCAGAGAATCGCCCGCTTGCTGGTGGCGCACGCGCCGCATTACGGCATTCGGCCGCGCTTTGCCCTTGCCATTGCGCTCGCCGAGTCAAATCTGAATCCTTCGGCGTTGTCACCCAAGAACGCAATGGGCGTGATGCAGCTTATTCCGGAGACGGCAGAGCGCTTCAATGTGCGCAAGCCGCTCGATCCGGAGGAAAACATCAAGGGTGGCCTGGCCTATCTGCGCTGGTTGCTTGCCTATTTCGAAGGTGACATCGCGCTGGTTGCGGCCGGCTACAATGCGGGAGAAGGGGCTGTCGAGCGCTACGGCGGTGTCCCTCCCTATCGCGAAACCCAGAAGTACGTCGAACGCATTCTCGCGTTCGTGCGCAATCGTCAGCACCCCTACGACAGCAGTGTCGTTGCGCCCAGTTCGGCAATCTCCACTTTTCGCCTGGCCGCGCAAAAGGAGCAGGACTCATGACAGGTTTTCTTTCTGCCGTTCTTTCTCGCGCCGGACGGGTGCTGACCTGTTGCCTTTACCTGGTGGCGGCTCAGCCGGTTGCTGCAGGGTTGATCGAGACCGTGCCGCATATCAAGGCATCGGTGCTCGCCGTCGGCACCTACCAGCAGACCCGGAGCCCGGCCTTCCGCTTTCTCGGCACAGGCTTTGCGGTTGGCAACGGCCGTCTGATTGCAACCAATGCACACGTGATCCCCGACGTGGTTTCAGAGGATCAGTTTGAAATGCTCGTTGTCGTGCTGCCCGGTGACGAGCAGACGCGCGGCGTGCGGCGGGTTACGCGGGTCGCGGTCGACCCGGAGCGCGACCTTGCGGTGCTGCGTCTGGACTCGGGCAACTCGCTGCCGCCACTCACGCTCTCCGGCAACGACATTGCGCAGGAAGGGCAGTCGATCGCCTTCACCGGGTTTCCAATCGGGAATGCGCTGGGCATGACGCCTGTCACTCACCGCGGGGTCATTTCTGCGCTTACGCCAATCGGCATTCCGCAGGGCAATGCGCGTGATCTGAATCCCGCGCTGGTGAAGCGCCTGGCCGGCGGTGCCTTCCGCGTGTATCAGCTTGATGCGACCGCATATCCGGGAAACAGTGGCAGCCCGGTGTTCGACCCCGACTCCGGAGAAGTGCTTGGAATCGTCAACATGGTATTCGTGAAGTCGACGAAGGAGAACATCCTGAGCAGCCCCTCGGGCATCAGCTATGCGATTCCGGTCAAATACCTTGCGCACTTGATCGAAGGCTTGAACTGAGTCGATAGCGCCAGGTGTGCATTGGTCTCCTCGGCGGGAATCGAACCCACATTTGCCGCTTAGGAGGCGGCTGTTCTATCCATTGAACTACAAGGAGGCCGGCCGGCATTCTATCCGGTTGGCGTCACGGTTCAAAGCGACGATTGTGGCGGGGGGGTGTTTTCGTCGTCAGGAGGACGCCTGCTTTCGTCTGTGGAAGGCGTTTTCGATGAGTTCTGACGGGTTTTCGGACCTGTTTCGGTCCGCTGAGATGGGCCATTCCGACGCGGTGCGATGAATAGATCCAGGGGGCGAAACAGCATGCGCCGCAGCACCAGGCTGCTCAGCGTCCTGCCCTGTGCGAAGGTGATACGCCGAGCCCGCATGGCGACGTAGAGGGTAAGGGTGAAGCTCACTGCGAGGTTGACCACGCCGATCAGCAAGACCCCGCCGAACGTGAAGCTCAGCACTTGCACTGGAAGCGCGAAGTCGTACGCTGCAATGGCGTAGCCAGCATAAGCTGAGGAAAACGCGATATGGCGGATATCCATGGGCAGGCCGAAAAGCACACCAAGCGCCGTGGCTCCGCCAAGCAGAAAGCCGAAGAAAAAGTTTCCTGCGAGGGCGCCCAGATTGTTTTCCACGTAGCGCGATACGCGTGCCATGCGATTGTCGCCGAGGAGCCGCCGCGTCCAGCGCAACTGGAGCAGACGCTGCGGTACGCGATTGTATGCAGACAGGTTGTCGTAGTAGCCCGAGATCAGGCCTGACAGGAAGAGGCAGACGCCGGCGACGGCGGCAAAGAACAGGGTGCTGCCGCTCGGAGCGGCTTCATCGAGAAGCGCGGTGGCCTTGGCCGTGTCGATGAAGGGGGTGCCAGACACCTCGAGGATCGCGAGCGAAAGCCCGATCGCTACCGGAACGGCAATGCCCACGTTGCCGAGGATTGCTGCGCCCTGGCTGCGAATGGTGCGGATGATGAGGTCGGCGAGATTATCCAGGCTGCGGGTCTTGCCGCGAGTTTCGCCGATCGAGGCCGCGATTGCATTTGCGGTCATGGCGGGCTGTTTGGTTGCCACGGTGCCACCGAGGACGTGGATCAGTACGAAGCCGAGGCCATAGTTGAGGCAAAAGCCGAGGATCTCGTTCAGGGGCGCAAAGTTCTGGCGATCGATCAGAATCTTGAGGGCTGCCATCAGTGCGATGATGAGACCGCCGAGGGCAGCTGAACGAATGAGCTCGACATGTTCGCGCAGATTCGAGGCGATGTAGTGCTCCCCGGTCTTGCTTGCGCTTTCCGTCATCCGCAGGGAAAGGAGTTCGACGTTCTTTCCCCAGTAGTCCGACAGGCGGTTCTTGCGGCACTCGGCGTGCACCAGGCGCTTGAACAGTCTGACGGCGCGCGGGAGCAGGGGCATCAGCAGCCGGGACGCATGAAGATCACGCAGGAGTCCGAGTAATTCCCCGATGCGTTCGAGATGCTGACGCAGGCGTTCGAGCTTGAACGTCAGGGTCAGGCTGGTGCCGCGGCGCATGGCGCGGCGGCGTATGCGCAGCAGGACTTCGGCGCATTGGTCGAGCATGACCGTGAGGTGGTCCGAATCTTCAATCGGGGTGTCCGGCGCGCTCCACCATGTCTTGTAATGGCCGAGGTAGCGGACAATCTCCGCATTCTGGGCGAGGAAGGGCGATTCCACCTCTTCCAGCTTCGGGTCGACCCGCACCAGATCGGGGTCGAGCCCGATGGCCGAAACGTGGTACGACAGCATGCGCAGCGCTTCAAGAATCTCCGTGACCGCCATCGGTGCCTTGTGGCCGGGCTTGGCCGGAATCGCATCGCCTTCCGGGGAGAGCAAGGCGTGGACGAAGTCGATCCAGGTCTCATCGGCGATCGCATTGACCCAGACTTCGTCGTCGTGACGATGAAAGACGACCGACAGCACGTCCTTCATGTAGGCTGTATCGATGACGTCCGGCAACAACTTGTCTGAAATGCGTCGCGCAGTTTCGGAGAAGAAGCCCGTGGAGGGCAGCAACCCGGACGAAACGTAGAGGGAAACCTGCTTGCGCTCCATGAACAGACGCAGGAAAGCCGAGCGCAGGGGACGCCTGAACTCGTCGCGGCGCGCGAGGATGTGCGTCAGTGAGCGCAGGGATTCACTGGCCGTTTCATGACGGCTTGCGTGTGGCGGGCGAATGCTGTCGACAAGCTCCACCCAGATGCGGGTCTGGTCGGCCTCGCTGGCAGCGCGCTCGGCAAGTCGTGAAAGCAGTGTGTTCACCGGTATCTTCCCCGTATCCTTACACTGTTGAGCTGTCAAAATGTTGCACTGCATTATGCGGCTTTGTGTCCGCGACGGGTGCAGCCCGTTAAAATCCCTTTCTCTTTCCAGAATTCGCCACAGTCGAGCACGCCATGCCACTTCTATCTGTCGACAATGCCTGTCTTGCTTTCGGTCACGTCGACCTGCTCGCTCACGCCGAGTTTCAACTTGATGCCGGGGAGCGCGTTGCGCTCATCGGCCGCAACGGTTCGGGTAAATCGAGCCTGCTTCGCGCACTGGCAGGCCAATCAACGCTTGACGACGGCACGGTATGGCGCCAGTCCGGGCTGACCGTCGCCTACGTGCCACAGGAGGCGGATTTCCCTCTTGAGCGCGACGTCTTTGCCACGGTCGCAGACGGGCTTGGCGATGCCGCGCAACTTCTGGTCGATTACCACGCGGCGATGATCGCGGTGTCAGATCACGGTGACGTTGAGGCCCTGTCACGGCTCGATGCTTTGCAACATGCGATTGAAGCGGCGGATGGGTGGCGCCTGAGTCAGCGCGTCGAGCAGATGCTCGGCCTGCTGGGCTTGCCGGGGGATGCCATGGTGTCGAGTCTGTCTGGCGGTGGAATCAAGCGTGTTGCGCTTGCCCGCGCGCTGGTGGCCGAACCCGATCTGCTCCTGCTCGACGAACCGACCAACCATCTCGACCTCGACGGCATCCTCTGGCTCGAAGGCCTGATCCGTGATTTTCGGGGTGCAGTGATGCTGATTACCCACGACCGGGTGTTTCTCGACAACGTGGCGACGCGTATTGTTGAACTGGACCGAGGCAAGCTTGCGAGTTATCCGGGACGTTTTCAGGACTATCTGCGACGCAAGGCTGAAGAGCTGGAGGCCGAATCCAAGGCCAATGCACGCTTCGACAAGATGCTGGCGCAGGAAGAGGTCTGGATCCGCAAGGGCGTGGAGGCACGGCGAACGCGTAACGAAGGCCGCGTCCGGCGGCTGGAAGCCTTGCGCAACGAGCGCGTAGCGCGACGGGATCGTCTCGGGAATGTCAGCCTGGCAGTCGATCGAGGCGAAAAGAGCGGGCAGATGGTTGCCGAACTGACCCATGTGACCAAGGCCTACGGCGATCGCGTGGTGGTGCGTGATTTCTCCACACGAATCATGCGCGGCGACCGAATCGGCTTTATCGGGCCCAACGGTGCTGGAAAGACGACCTTGCTCAAGCTCATCCTTGGCGAAATCGAGCCGGATGAGGGCAGCATCAGAAGTGGCACCCGGGTCACCGTGGCCTATTTTGACCAGCTTCGTGCCCAGCTTGATCCCGAGCTTCCACTGACCGAAGTCATCAGCCCGGGGTCGGACTTCATCGAGATCGGCGGAGAGCGCAAGCACGTGATCGGCTATCTGGGCGATTTCCTGTTTGCGCCGCAGCGCGCGCGTTCGCCGGTCAAGTCCTTGTCCGGGGGGGAGCGTAACCGTCTGTTGCTGGCACGGCTGTTTGCGCGACCTGCCAACGTGATGGTGCTGGACGAACCCACCAATGACCTCGATATCGAAACCCTCGACCTGCTTGAGGATTTGCTTGCAAGCTATGACGGTACGCTGTTCCTTGTGAGCCATGACCGTGCCTTCCTCGATAACGTGGTAACCCAGGTGATTGCGGCTGAGGGCGACGGCCACTGGGGCGAATATGCGGGTGGTTACGCGGAATGGCAGCGGGTGCAGGCCGCGCGCGAGGCGCAACGCATCGCTGAGCAACGCACGCAGGCAAGTGCGAGCAAGGCGGTCGCATCAGAGAAGCCGGCTGCGAAGCGCATCGACAAGCTGTCCTTCAACGAGAAGCGCGAACTTGAAGGCTTGCCCGACAAGATCGCAAAGCTGGAGGCCGAGCAAGCCTCGGTGCAGGCCAGACTCGCTGATCCAGGGCTGTACCAAAGTGCGCCACAGGAGGTAACCCAGCTCAGCGCACGCCTTGACGAGATCGAGAGCGAGATCGATGCGGCGATGTTGCGCTGGGAGGCGCTGGAGAGCCGGTTGGCGGGTTGAGGCGGCGGTGGGCCTTGAAGCCTGGGTTGCAGCGAAGCGACCCGGTCGCCCCGGAATGCGTTTGATCAGAACACGCCGACCTGGTGAAACCAGGCGGAGGCCGCAGCCGTGCCGAGGAATATCGCGAGGTGAAAGACCGACCACAAACGATAGCGTCGTGCGAGTGCCTGGGGATCGAGATCCGAAATCAGGTACAGCCGTTGCTCGGGTTTTCGCACGACGTGCGCCTCTGGCGCTGTAAGGAGTTCGTCGCGCTGACGCAGGACTTCCCGCCTGGCCTGGGCCCGGGCCAGCTCCCACTCCTGAAGGTCGATGCTGCCATTGCCGTCGAGATCGAATCGCTTCAGAAGTTCGGGCTGGTTCGACTTCCAGTGTGCAAGCAGCTCACGTACCTGGCGGGAGACGTCGAGGTCGGGCGAGATGCTGCCAAGCGTGAAGAAGTCACCCAGCACGTAAACCGGGTCATTTTTCAACAGTGACCACTGGATCTGGCGCAAATCGCCGCGCTCGCTGACGTCTCGACGTCGTATGAGCATCTCTGCACCTTCCGGATCAACCGCACACACGCCAGAGCCATCGTCGAGCAGAAAGGATGCGTCGCTCTCACTGGTCTCCGTATGGCGCCATTTGCCGTCGCTGGTCTTGCGATAAGTGGATAAGCGGTACCAGAGTAATGGCAGGCCGGTGAGCGGCGACAGCACAGGCGTGCCATCGAGGGGGCGGCCGCGGCCGCGCAGTTCGGTATACCCCTGCGCCGCTGAGGCAATGCGCGAAGTGGGGGTGTCGAGAATCAGCCGGGCATGTCTGATCGAACGTAACCAGCCGAAAAGCCCTGTCGCCAGCAGCAGGGCGAGCGCGAGCACCGTACCCCAGCCGGTGTCGGCGCGAAGCGCAAACACGACCAGCGCGAGCTGTGCGAACGGAAGCGCAGCATTGAAGCCGTCACGACGCAGGCGGACCAGCATGTCTCAGTGCGATGCAGGCAAGATCGGCAGGCCATCAGGCACTGAACAAGGCCTTCATGTCCACATCGGTTTTTTCGGCCGAAGCAAACTCGAGCAAGGGCTGGGCGATGAACTGGCAAAGCCGGGCGACGAACAGATCGGGGAACTGTTCGATGCGGATGTTGTGGACATTGACCGATTCGTTGTACAGCTCGCGACGGTCGGCAATGGCATTCTCCAGCGCGGTGATGCGGGTCTGAAGTTGCATGAAATGCTCGTTGGCCTTCAGCTCCGGATAGGCTTCGGCAACGGCGAAAATCTGACCGAGGCCCATGCGCAACATGCCCTCTGCAGCTCCAAGCGCTGCGACATCGTGCTTTTCACGGGCACTCGAGACGCGCGCACGCGCTTCGGTCACGCGGGCGAGCGTTTCCTGCTCGAACTGCTTGTACTGGCGACAGACTTCGACGAGTTTGGGGAGTTCGTCGTGGCGTTGCTTGAGCAGCACATCGATGTTGGCCCACGCCTACGCCACGTTATGTTTGAGCTGCACCAAGCCGTTGTATACGACGATGCCATAGAGGAGGGCGATGACCACCCCACCGAGAAAGACAGCACTTAACACGCTCATGCATCGGCCCCCAAATTATCCCTGTCTGCATATCTTGTAGGCGTCATGTTAACGTAAGTGCCGGGTTATGGCTTGTGTGTTCATTCTGGGCCGTACATTCGTGACGCATGATCTGGCTGTGGGATGTCTGTCGCAAGGCCGGGTGTCGGTCTTCGCAGGCGTGTTCCATTGCATTAGTCCTCGTTGCGATCACGCCGCTCAGGCATCGGGAGGCAGCAAGCGGGAGAATGCCGACTCCGGGGCGTTGAGGCGGCGCAGCAGGGCGTCGGGCGCAATGTGCAGCAAGGCGCAGATGTCTGCGATGTCGTCGGGGAGCGCATCATCCTCCCAGCCGTGGGCCAGGTGGCGGGTGAAGTTCGCGGCCAGGGTGATCGTGCGTACCCGGGGGTGGTCGCTGCGGCTTTCATCCAGGAGGAGGACGAGCAGCTCGGGCATTTCCCACGCCTGCACCAGCGCGAGTTGAATCTCTCGGGCGGAGACGCCGAAAATCTTGCGCTGGGCGTCCGAGCTGCGCATCGTGCGATCTGACTCCTGCAGCGCATAGACCTGTTGTGTGAGCGTTGGCGCGAAAATCCAGCACACAATGTCGGTGGCCTGGCGCAGGAGCGCCGCAACGGTGATCTCGTCCACGTTGAGATCGTGCCGGATGACGGCCCAGTCGCGCGCATGTCTGGCCGCCTTGCGGGCACGGCCAATGACTTTGAGGACGCCGATTAGAGCCTTCGGATAATCAGACAGCGTTTCCTCTACTGTCGTCAGCTCACTGAAGGTTTCAAAGAACGGTGTGATGCCCATCATGATGATGGCGCGATCGATCGTTGTGATATCGTGATTCTGCGAACTTCGTCGATGCTGCTCAAGATGGGAAAGCAGTTTCATCGTCATCAACGGATCGCCCAGTACGACGCTGGCGACACGCTTGCCGCTCACGCTGTCGATCTCTTCACGCATTGCTTCGAACTCCCGCACGGTATGGCGCAGGACAGGCAGTTGCTGATGTGAAAAGAACTCGACGTAGTCGTCGACGGCAGGAAGTGCGTGGGTCAGAAAAGCCATGTTGTCGTCCGCCGGGAGTGCAGTAGATTGATTATCGACCGCCCCGACGGTAAATTAAAGCGAATCCATATCGCGTTGCCGAAAAGGGCGGACCTCTGCTTTTCGTTATAATCAGACCAGAATACCAGCGGTCGCCAGCTATCCTTGGCGACTTGCCGTTTGCCCGCTATGGAGACAGCCCGGATGGACGCTTTCAAGGCTTACTTAATCACGCAGGACGAGAACAGGAAAGCGGGTGGTGCGCTGACGACGCTCGCGCCCGCAGCGCTGGATGCGGGTGAGGTGCTGATCAGGGTTCATTACTCCAGCATCAACTACAAGGATGCCCTGGCCGCCACCGGAACGGGCAAGATCATTCGCCGTTTTCCTTGCGTGGGCGGTATCGACATGTCGGGCGAGGTCGTCGAAAGTGCCGATGCCCGTTTCACCGTGGGCGACAAGGTGATTGCAACGAGTTTCGATCTCGGTGTTGCGCATCACGGTGGTTATGCAGAATACGCACGGGTGCCGGCGGCCTGGGTTGTGCCGTTGCCCGCGGGGCTCGACCTCTTCGAAGCCATGGCGCTTGGAACGGCCGGGTTCACCGCCGCGCTGGGCGTAGTGCGCATGGAGGACAACGGACTGAAGCCTGCCAACGGCCCGGTGATTGTGACGGGCGCGACGGGCGGTGTGGGTGGCCTGGCCATCGACATGCTGGCACGACTCGGCTATCACGTGGTCGCGCTGACCGGGAAAGCTGCAGAACGTGAGTATCTCACTGGCCTGGGTGCGGCCGAGATCCTGTTGCGCAGCGACGTCGATTTCGACAAGACGCGTCCGCTCGAAGCCGCGCAGTGGGCCGGCGCAGTAGACAACGTCGGCGGCCAGGTACTGCACTGGGTTCTGGCCACGATGAAGCAGGCGGGCACGGTGGCAAGCATCGGCAACGCAGCGAGCTTCAATATCAACACGACCGTGTTCCCGTTCATTCTGCGCGGCGTCAGTCTGCTCGGCATCGACTCGGGCTACATGGGCTTTCCGACGCGACAGCGGGTGTGGGACCGTCTGGCCGGCGACCTCAAGCCGCAGCACCTCGCCGAAGTCACCCGGGTGATTGACCTGGATGAACTGCCCGGCGCATTCGGTGCCTTCATTGAGGGCCGGGTGAAGGGGCGGACCGTCGTTCGCGTCGGCGCCTGAGAGCCCGAAAGCGAGCCGACCATGAGCGATGACGGAAACCAGCCGCTGACCAAGGTACTGGTTGTCGACGATTCGCGCATGGTGCGGGCGACGATCACCAAGCATATTCGCGGCCGCTTCGATGTCCGCGACGAAGCGGATGGCGAGGCGGGATGGGAAGCCTTGCTGGTGGATCCCGCAATTCAGGTGGTGCTGACCGACATCGGCATGCCACGGCTGGATGGTTTCGGGCTGCTGGAACGTATCCGCGGCTCGCGCGTTCAGCGTGTCCAGGATCTCCCCGTCATCATCATTTCGGGCGACGAGGATGACGAAGCGAGAGAGCGGGCACTCAAGCTCGGCGCAAACGATTTTGTGGCAAAGGGCGCCAGCAGCGCCGAGTTGCTGGCCCGGCTCGATTCCCTCGTCCGCCTGGCGAGCACCAGGCGTGAGCTCGACGAAAGCCGCGCGGCGCTTGCCACCCAGAGCCCGCTGGATCCGGTGTCCGGCCTGGCCACGGCCTCCTACCTGAGCCACCACGCCGAGCAGGAGATGGCGCTTGCGCGTCGCCATCAGGCCGACATCTCGGTGATGGTGATCGATATCGATCACTACGATCAGCTGGCTGAATGGCATGGCTCACATGTCGCCGAACTGATTACGCGCAAACTGTCCAAAATCCTGTCCACCAAGGTGCGCAGGGAGGATACTGTTTCGCAACTGGCTTCATCGCGTTTTGCCGTCCTGTCGCCCAGTACCGATCTGATGGGCTGCTGTGCGTTTGCCTTGCGGTTGCAGCGTGCGATGGAAAAGCTGGTGATGACCTACCGCGACGAGCGGATTCGCATCAGCGTTACGATCGGTGCTTCCAGTTCTGCAGTCGACGGAATGCAGACGGTGGAACACCTGATTGAAACAGCGGCCAAACGGGTGCAGCGCGGCGTTGCTGCCGGTGGCAACCGAGTGGTCGGTGATCAGGGTGAAGTCGATCAGGCCATGGTCGACCGTCATTTGAAGCAGGTAATCAGCATTGACCATGCCCTGCTTCAACTCCGGATCGGAGCCGCCGACGAGGTGGCCGACCGACTGCCGGATGTCATTGCCACACTGCTTCCCCTGCTCGAATTGCTGGAGTCCCGTCTGCATTGCGGGCTCCCTCTCGAGCAGCTCAAACAATACGACAAGGGGCGGGTGTCAGGCAGTGACGATATGGAGGGAACGCAAACCTCCGTGTGAGTTGTATCCGTGCCGCAGCCGGACCTGTTTCGGTGTCGTGGCATGTCATTCGCAAGTACAGGGACAATACAAGGGAGAGGATGCTTATGACCACGTATATGGACTTTCACCGCAGGTCGATCGAGGATCGCGACGGCTTCTGGGGCGAGCAGGCGCAGCTGGTTGACTGGCACAAGCCGGCCGACCAGATCTGCGATTTTTCCAATCCGCCTTTCGTGAAGTGGTTCAAGGGCGGCGAAACGAACCTTTGCTACAACGCAGTGGACCGCCATGCAGCGAAGCGACCGAACGATCGTGCGCTGGTGTACATCTCCACCGAGACCAACGAGGAGAAGGTGTATACCTTCTCCGAGCTTCAGCGCGAAGTCGAACGCATGGCAGCGATTTACCTTGAACTCGGGGTGAAGCGTGGCGACCGTGTGCTGATCTACATGCCGATGATTGCCGAAGCCGCATTTGCAATGCTGGCCTGCGCACGCATCGGTGCGATTCACTCGGTGGTGTTCGGCGGTTTCGCCGCAGGTTCTCTGGCCACCCGTATCGATGATGCCAAGCCCGTGCTGATGGTCAGTTCCGACGCCGGCATGCGCAACGGCAAGCCGGTGCCCTACAAGCATCTGGTGGACAAAGCCTGCAAGCTGGCTGAGTTTCCGCCGGCCAAGGTGCTGATCATCGACCGCGGCCTGGACAAGGGCTTCCCCAGGGTTGCCGGTCGCGACGTCGATTACGCCGAGATGCGCGCCAAGCACATGGACGCGAAAGTGCCCGTGACGTGGCTGGAGTCGTCCGAGCCGAGCTACATCCTTTACACCTCCGGCACCACCGGCAAGCCCAAGGGCGTGCAGCGGGATACCGGCGGCTATACGGTTGCGCTGGCCGCGTCGATGAAGCACATCTTTACCGGCGGCGCGGGCGAGACCATGTTCTCGACCTCGGACATTGGCTGGGTGGTCGGTCACAGCTATATCGTCTATGGTCCGCTGATCGGCGGCATGGCGACGATCATGTACGAAGGTACGCCATTGCGTCCGGATGCAGGGATCTGGTGGCAGATCGTTGAAAAGTACAAGGTCAACGTGATGTTCTCTGCGCCCACTGCGGTGCGCGTGCTCAAGAAGCAGGATCCGGCCTTTCTCAAGAAGTACGATCTGTCTTCGCTCAAGCACCTCTTCCTTGCCGGCGAACCGCTGGATGAGACCTCGCACAAGTGGATCATGGACGAGCTTGGCATTCCGGTCATCGACAACTACTGGCAGACCGAAACTGGCTGGCCAATGCTGGCGATATGCCGTGGTGTTGAAGAGAGCCCGATCAAGCTGGGTTCGCCGGCCTTCCCCGTCTATGGCTACGATCTGCGCATCTATCGCGAGGACGGAACTGAGTGTGGTGCCAACGAGAAGGGCATCGTCGGCATCGTACCGCCGCTACCGCCCGGTTGCCTGTCGACCGTGTGGGGGCAGGACGACCGTTTCGTGTCGACCTATTTCACGCTGTTTACCGACCCGGTGGTGTACTCCTCCTCGGACTGGGGGATCAAGGACGACAAGGGCTACCACACCATTCTTGGACGTATGGACGATGTGATCAACGTCGCTGGCCATCGTCTTGGGACACGTGAGATCGAGGAAGCGGTGCAGGCTCATCCTGCGATTGCCGAAGTGGCGGTTGTCGGTGTGCATGACGAGCTCAAGGGGCAGATGCCGATGGCGTTCGCGGTGGTGAAGGATGCCAGCGTGGTCGATACGGCAGAGAAGCGCGCCGCGCTCGAGAAGGCGGTGATGAAAACGGTGGACGCGAGCCTTGGTGCGATCGCACGTCCGGCCCGTGTACTGTTCATCAACGGACTGCCCAAGACCCGTTCCGGCAAGATGCTGCGGCGCTCCATTCAGGCGCTGGCAGAAGGTCGTGATGCGGGTGATCTGACCACGATCGACGATCCGAGCACGCTGGAGCAGATCAAACAGGCGCTGGCTGGCTGATCCGTCCGGGTAAGGTCTGAGCAGCAACAGGAAGGCCCGCATTTCGCGGGCCTTCGTTTATTCGAGACGCCGCAAACAACAACACGCGGCAAGCAGGCTTCAGCGCCCGGTGAGCTTCTTGCCGCCGGATGCCGATTCGAACCCGTCCTCGATCTCTTCCTGCACTACGCGCCACATGGGCTTTACCAGGAAGCGCATGTTCTTGATGATGCTGGGGACGTGCATCATTGAGGGGACTCGGGTGCCGCGGTGCTCAACGGCTCCGCCAATCTGGCGGATGTCGACGCCCAGCTTGCCGAAGTGTGAGGCGAGGCGAGGTTCGGTGAGGACGAACAGCGTATCGATGCCACTGCGCGCAGCCAAAGCTACTGCCCCGAGGTAGAGACCGATCGGAATGTAGGGAAAGCGCGGACGATCGCCGGTGCCGAAGTCCTCATCGCTGATCGCTACCGCAGCCTTGTCGTCCCCTTTGCGTCGCCGGTATGTGCCTCGCACCGCGAGACGAGACACTTCTGCGATGCGGTCACGGGGCAGCTTGAGCGGATCGATGATCGAGCGATCAAGCGTGTTCGCACAGGTACGTTCGAACGGTAGCAGCGCCAGCGGGTCGTCCGGATCTGCGAGTACCAAGCGTGTACATCCAACCAGGTGATTGGGCTCTGTCGAGGTGCGGATCAGACAATGTACGCTGTGTGGATCGTACTCGTCGGATTCAAGCCGGTCAGGCCGCTCAGGCTCGAACTTCAGCTCCTCGCAATAAACCTCGTGGCGGATGCGGAAGACGTCGTTGCGCAGGGCTTCATTCGTCGCCGGAGTTATCTCGAAGTACTTGCGAAAGCCGTGGCCGAGGTTGAAGCGTTCGAAGATCTTCATGATTCGTGAGCCCGAAAGCGTTAATTGCTTTGCCGCAGAGCGTCAACGACGGGCGTTGACGCGACGCGGTTCGCAGGAAATATGGCTGCAAGTGCAGCTGCAGCCATCCCGATCAGGAAGGCAATTGCAACGGTAGCGGAGTCGACTCTGATAAATGCCGTATACCCCACGTTTGCATTCGGTGGCGGGGGCATCGGGATCCCGATTGCCGAAATTGCAAGCGCAAGCCCGACACCGGTCAACACGCCGAGTGTCGCACCGATCAGGCCCAGCAGCGTGTTCTCGAGCAGGATCAACCGGAAAACCTGTCTTCTCGTGTTGCCCAGCGCCTGCAGGGTTCCGAACTCGCCAAGACGTTCGAATGCACTCATGTTAACGGTGTTTGCGACCGAGAGTAAGACCATGAACAGAATGATCAATTGCAGGACACCGAACTGCCTGTCATAGAGTTGCAGCGTCTTGTCGTAAAAATCAGAGAGTTGCCGCCAGTTGCGCGAGTCCAGTCCTGGAGGGAGTACGCCGGTGATGGCTGCCTGAGCAGTCTCCGTGTCCTCGGTACGCTTCAGCGTGACAACCAGGAGGTTTGCGCCGGAAGTTGCCATCAGTTCGCGGGCAGCACCAATGCTGATGCGCACGGCTCTGGCGTCAAAGTCCTTCGAAAAACTCTGGAATACGCCAACGATCTCGAAATCGAGCGTATTCAGCGCGCCGTCGGTCGTGTTCATGACCAGAATCACCGAGTCGCCCGGCTTTACGCCTAACGAGTGGGCAACGCCCTGTCCGATTGTCATGCCGAATGTGTCGTTGTCAGTCAGCTGACGCCCTGCGGTAATGCTGAGGTAAGTGCCGAGCCGGGACTCCTTGTCCGGTTCTATGCCTTCGCCGATGATTGGCAGGTCACGTTTTCCGTTGTTGAGCAGACCGGCAAAACTGAGGCGCGAAGTCACTTCCTCAACCCCCGGTTGTTTCGCGATCAGGTTTGCGACGGCATCTGGCTGGTCGATCAGGTAACGATCCGGCTGACGGGTCCCCTTCTCGAGAAAGCCTTCGCGAAAGACCTGTACGTGACCGGACTGGGAGTGAATGATTGCTTCTCCCAGCTGTACAAAAATGTCCTGAACGAAGCCACCCGCGAGGATCAGTCCCGAGACGCCGAAAATGACCGCCGCCAGCGTCATCGCGGTCCGGGCCTTCTGGCGAAAGATATTGCGCAGAGCGAGTTTGAATAACATTGTGCTCACCGCTGGTGACGCAGGGCGTCAACGATATTCATGCGTGATGCCTTCCAGGCAGGAAATACGCTGGCGAGAAGGGTTGTCACGAATGCCAGAAGAAATGCATCGAGTGCCAAGGCTGGCGAAATGGAAATTGCGCCGATATACCCACGAGCCATGCCCGGCGGCGGCGGCATCGGAATGCCGATCAGCGACACGATTTCGCCACACAGATAGCCGAGGGCAACGCCGATGATGCCTCCGGCGAGTCCAAGGAGGGCTCCTTCCAGAATGAACAGCATGAGTATCCCACGCCTGCGGACGCCAAGCGCCATTGAGGTGCCGATTTCGCCCGTGCGCTCGATCACGGCCATCGAAAGGGTATTGGATATGCTAAGGATGACGATCAGGGCGATCAGCAGCCGGACGACACCAACTTGCCGTGAAAACAACTCTACGGTCTTATTGTAGAAATCGGCAAGATCGCTCCAGGGAATGATTTCGAACTCAGCGGGAGGGAGGGCATTGCGTAAAGCGTCCACTGCGGGGTCGGTTGCATTCGTGCTGTCCAGTAAGACGACCCAGCTGGTTGCACCTTCCACTCGCATCAATTTGCGGGCGACTTCTATTGGCGCCCGCAGAACGGTGTCATCGTAGGCCTTCGTGATAGTTGCAAACAGGCCAGCGACGGTCAGTTCGACGGCATTCACCCCCCCCTGGGCCGTGGTCGCCAGCAGCACGACCCGGTCACCGGGTGAAGCGCCGAGGTTGGCCGCAAGGCCTTCCCCGAGTAGCACGGAGTCTGGTGCGGCAGCTGTCAGGTCCTTGCCAGAGACGATCGTGATCGCACGAGTGATCGGCGCTTCCTTGCTTGGGTCAATCCCTTCGCCAACGAAAGAAACGGTCGCATCGTCCTTGCTGAGCAGACCATTGAACGAAAGTCGCGGCGACACCGTACGCAGATGGCTGGTGATCGCATTGGAAACGACCGATGTGTCATTTGGCAGCAGATACGAGTACGGGTCGCCCAGGCCGACACGGAAGTAGCCTGGCCGGGTGATCTGGATATGGCCCAGCTGGGAGTGGATGGTTGACTCTCGCATGTCCTGGAAAATCCAGTGAATGAACCCGCCGGCCAGCAGAAAGGCGACGACACCGCCACAGACCGTAGCGAGCGCCAGAAGCGCCCTGCGCCGTTGCCTTGCCAGGTTGCGCGCTGCCAGTGCAAGCGTGTGAATGATGCTGCTGACAAATGGAGGGCTCATTGGATTTCGCGGATTCGTATGCGTTCTCTATGATAGCGTCTATGGAAGCAAAGGACGAAGGTGTCGAAAATGAAGCCGGTGTTTGAGTACGATTCTGCATTTTCCCGAAATATTGGATGGGTGAGCAGCCTTGAACAATCCGCCCTGCGCGGAAAGCGGGTGGCGATTGCCGGGATGGGTGGAGTTGGCGGCATTCATCTATTGACGCTCGCCCGCCTGGGTATTGGCGCATTCAATATTTCCGATTTTGACGCCTTCGACTATGTGAACTTCAACCGGCAGGCCGGTGCCGTCATGGCAAGCCTTGGGCTTCCCAAGGTGGACGTTCTCGCGGAGATGGCACACGAGATCAACCCTGAAATAGATATACGGAAATTCCCAGAAGGCGTTTCCACCGCAAATCTGGACGACTTTCTCAAAGGTGTAGACCTTTATGTAGACGGTCTCGATTTTTTCGCTTTTGACGCGCGCCGGGCAACCTTTGCGGCCTGTGCCCGCATGGGGATCCCCGCGGTAACGGCCGCACCTCTCGGAATGGGCACCGCCGTGCTGACCTTCCTGCCCGGGGGGATGTCCTTTGAGGACTATTTCTGCCTTGAAGGCTGTGACGAGGAGGAGATGGCAATCCGCTTCCTCCTCGGGTTGTCGCCGGCCATGCTGCAGCGTTCTTATCTTGTAGATCCGTCGCGAGTGAATCTCGCCGAGCACCGGGGGCCGTCGACAATTGCGGCATGCCAGTTGTGTGCGGGTGTTGCCGCAACTGAAGCGATCAAGGTGCTGCTTGGCCGAGGCGACATTATTGCTGCGCCAAGGGGCTTCCAGTTCGACGCCTACCGCAACCGTCTTGTTCACACGTGGCGCCCGGGTGGAAACCGGAACCCACTGCAACGTATCGGGTTGATGATTGCCCGCCTACAGCTGCGCAAAATGAAGTCTACGGGAGCGACGAATGGCTGATCGCGAGACGCTGCTGAAGATTCTCGATCTCGCCCGTTGGGCACCGAGTGGGGATAACACTCAACCGTGGGCTTTCGAGATCGTAGACGCTGACCATATTGCCGTGCACGGACACGATACGCGTGAGTGGTGCCTATATGACTTTGACGGGCATGCGAGTCACATCGCTCATGGCGCGCTTCTCGAAACCTTGAGAATTGCAGCGACGAGGTTTGGTTTGCAAGCAACGTGGACCTTGCGACAGGGGACGAGCGACTCGGCCCCCGTTTTTGATATCAAGCTTGAGGCCGTGACAGGTCTTGAGCCGGACCCCCTTGTTTCGCACATTGAGCCCCGCTGCGTGCAGCGCAGGCCGATGAAGTTGACGCCACTAACGGATGCTCAGCGCGAAGCCCTGGTCGATGCGGTGGGGCCGGCTTATTCGGTGCGCTTTTTCGAGACGTTCGCAGAACGACAGAAAATTGGCCGGTTGCTGTGGGATAGCGCCTATATCCGCTTGACCTGCCCCGAGGCGTACAAGGTGCATAAGGAGATTATCGAGTGGGGCGTGCGCTTCAGCGAAGATCGCATACCCGAACAGGCTGTCGGTGTGGACCCATTGACGGGCCGGCTGATGCGCTGGGTGCTTGGAAGCTGGGAGCGGGTCACCTTCTTCAACCGTTTTCTGTTCGGGACTGTGGCACCACGGATCCAACTGGATTACCTGCCGGCGCTGCGTTGTGCCGCGCACGTGCTGATCAGGCCAGTGGGACGGCTTGAGACAGTTTCAGACTACGTTGAGGCGGGCGCTGCCATGCAGCGCTTGTGGGTGACGGTGAGTGCTCTGGGCCTGTTCTTGCAGCCGGAAATGACGCCTCTGATCTTCCGGTGGTACGTGCGTCACGACCGGGTTTTTTCTTCACATCCCGGGCTTGATGATGCGGCGCGTGCCATGGCTCGTGATTTTGAAACACTTGCGGGGGCGACCACCACTGAGGACTTTGGCTTCTTCTGCCGGGTCGGCAGTTCATCCATGCCCGCCTCGCGGTCGATTCGCAAGCCCATTGGCGATCTTATGGTTGCGCCGAGATGAAAGCCGCAGGCGCGGTGTTGTTTCAAGCCGGAATCTGTCGGATTTTTTAACAGTGGCCGCCATTCAAACTGATGGGTGTATCTCAAGTTGTTGGTTTTAATGAATAAAATTTTCTGGCACGCGCTTTGCTATGTATTCGTTGCGAGCGATTAATCCAAGTTGTCGCTGACAAACAGACACCCGCCAGGAGAAAACAAATGAGCAAGAAAACGATTCTTAAAGGCTTGGCCGCCGCTGGCGCCATCGCACTGATCTCTTCTTCCGCACAAGCTGCCGTCGTACTGGATGGCTGGCAGATGGGGGCCACCACGAATATCGGCCGCCTGTCGCTGACCGGTGGTACTGCAACGGTTGAACAGGAAGTTAACGGTTCCGGCGATGTGTTCGTTGGCGCAAAATTTGCCGAGTTTGGCGCGATCTACTCGATCTCCTACGTGCCCGAAAACGTCGTTGGTTCGGGTGACTTCGTGAGCGGCCTTCCGAGCAACCTGGCGTCGCCGCTGACCATCAAGTTCACGAATGTCGCGGGTTTCGTAAGCAATGTTAACGCTAACGGCAGCTTCAGCTACGCCTTCACGAGCGGCACGATTTCGCTGTTTGACGGCGCTGGCCTGACGCCTGCTGCTGATGGCTCGATCTTCGGTATCGGCGGCAACCTGCTGGGTACGGTTGGCATCTCCGGTGTAAACGGTGACTCGACGATCGACGCGACGATCAGCACGGTTAGCATCGCTGACTTCTTCAAGGATAGCAGCGGTAACTCGCTGACCGCCGCGCTGCTTGCCGGCGATATCATCTTTGAAGCCGTGACGAACAACCAGGTGACCAGCGTGATCGGTGCGGGCGCATGTTCGTTTGATGGTGCTGCAGCTTGCACCTCGTTCAATGTCAACTCGAACGGCGATGCTTTCCTTGTTCAGCCTGTTCCGGAGCCCGCTTCCTTGGCGCTGCTCGGCATTGGCCTGCTCGGCCTCGGCGCAGTGCGTCGTCGCATGAAGTAAGCTAAAGCACAAGCGTCAGTACAGTCTCGAAGCCGCAGGCTTCGGACTTCAGGCAAAGCCTCCAGCAATGGAGGCTTTGTCGTTTCCGGGCGTTGTGTTTTGCCGCAGAGCTGTCAGCTGAGCCGGCTGTCCTGCCACGTGGTCTGTCGTGGCTGCGTCAGGATGCCGTATGCTTGGGGGCGCCACATGATGAGTAACGAGTTTCCAGGTAGTGACGAATGATGGTCGGGAGTGGAAGCGAGGGCGTGAGTGCGTCAGATGCCCAGGTGTTCCCCTTCGGTCGTGCAAAACCCTGGCTTCCGGACAGGTAATCAAGATAGATCGGAAGCGTCATCAGCGCCTTTCTGCGGCGCTGAGGAATGAAAGGGCTGACGATTCGTGGCAGCAAGCCGAAGACCCTGCGCGGTAGCGGGATGGCGAGTGGGGTTGGAAGGCCATGGTTGCGGAACTCGGTTCGAACCAGCGCCCGCAATTCACTCAGGCGTGGGGAGGCGTTGGGGCCGGTGCACAGGTGAATGATCTGGCCCGCTGTGCTCGGTTTGGTGCTCGCTGCAACGATGGCCTTTGCCACCCAATCGACGGGAACGACATCCAGCCGGGTGTCGCCAAAATCCGGATAAAGTCCGAAGGTCCGCCTGCCGGACAGAAACTCGCAGATGAAGTAGAAAATCTGGAAGTGGATGATGTGGCCATCAATCGAGTTGCCGATGACCATGCTTGGCCGATGGACGGTGACCGGAAGGTGTTCGTTTTCGATGGCTGCGCGGACCAGGTCTTCGGCTTCCGCCTTTGATTGTTCGTAGGTGTTGTGAAATTCGCGCGCTTCGTCGATCCAGGTCTCGGGCAGGATGCCGGGGCGTTTACCACCCACGCCGACGGTGCTGATGAATTCGACCTTCTGCAGCGCGCCCGCCTTCATGAGTGCGCGGGCGAATGACAGGATTGTTTGTGTCGAGTCAAGGGCAGATGTTCGCGCCTCGTCCAGGGGTTTGTTCATGTGAACGCTGGCAGCGCAATGAATGATGTGCTGCGTGTCTGCGCACAACTGTGCATAGGTCGCCTTTGGGAGTCCGAATTCGGGCTTGCTCGCGTCGCCACGAAAGGCCTCAATACGCAGGCGCTCGGGCGAATCCGGAGCAAGCTTCCAGAATCTGAACAGTGCCTCCATGCGTTGTGCCAGATGTGGCTCGGAGTCTGCGCGCAGCAGGAGGCGCAGACGGGTGTTTGGATTGGCCAGCAGATCCGGAACGATGGCGCTGCCCACTGCACCAGATGCGCCCGTGAGAAAGTAGATGCTCATGGAGTTCGCTCAGAGGTCGGTTACGATGATCGGATCGCCTGTACGTCGGCCGCTGCTTGCCAGATAGGCAGACTCGATCTGTGCTGCGAAACGGTTTTCGATGGCGCTTCGGCGCAGCTTCAGATTCGATGTCAATTCACCGCCTGCGACACTAAGGGTGTGAGTGGTGACAACGGCTGCGCGGGGTCGTAGAAAGTCTGGCAGGTGGGCGCTGTGGCGGGCAAGGTCTGCGCGAAGCTGCTTGATGGTGTCCGCGTGGGTGATGCGCCCCGCAACTGGATGCTGCGGGGAGATCGTGAGCAGGGCCAGGGGGAACGGGCGGTTTCGGCCAAGAACAACCGCATGTTCAACATAAGGGAGCTTCTTCAATTCGGCTTCGATTGGGGCTGGCGCCACGCGACGGCCGGTGGAAGTCTTGAAAACCTCGCTTTTCCGGCCTTCGAGCCAGACAAAGCCGTCCTCGTCAATGCGCGCGTAGTCGCCGGTCGGCAGATATTGATGCAGGTGGCGCGTGTCGACTGTCAGTAAAGGGTCAAGAGACTTCGACGAAACGCCGTCGCCCCGCACCAGGAGCTCGCCGTCTTCGGCGATGCAAAGCTCGGTGCCCCGAAGTGGCCGCCCAACGCTGCCAAAGCGGTATGCGTCGGGGGTGTTGATCGCAATCGGAATGACGTTTTCGCTTACGCCGTATGCTTCCAGCACCAGCCAGCCGAGTCCATGGAAACGTTCCATCAGCCAGAGTGGAAGCGGGGCTGATCCGCTGATCATGAATTGTAGTTCAGGCCCCATCAGCAAGCGCACGCGGGCAAGAGCCCTTCTGGCAACGGGGGCCAGCAGCCGGTCCAAAGGGCCTGCACGGCAGCCTGCGCGCTGCGCCGCGGCGACCCGTTGTCCGATGTTCCATGCTGCGCGGGCAATGGCCCGGATGACGGGCGGCTTGCGATCGAGCTCTGTAATGATGCCAGCGTAGAGTTTCTCGTAGAACCTGGGTACGCCAACGAACAGGGTTGGTCTGATCTCGGGTAGCAGGTGCATGACCTGGTCCGGCTTGTCGATGAAAAAAGTGGATGCGCCGCAGCACAGCGCATACATGTTGAGAATACGCTGGAAGAGGTTGGAGAGTGGAAGCCAGCAGACAAGCCGCGCTTCCTGACGAATGCCTGGGAAGTGCCTCGCAAGGGCA
Organism: Azoarcus sp.; assembly: GCA_023230755.1. Lineage (GTDB taxonomy): Bacteria > Pseudomonadota > Gammaproteobacteria > Burkholderiales > Rhodocyclaceae > Parazoarcus. Next base: position 8,584 of record JALNWS010000004.1, on the reverse strand, counting down.
TCGCAGGCCAGCAGAAGTTGATGGTGAGTGTAGGCGATGGCCTTTGGCGCGCCGGTGCTGCCTGAGCTGAATATGATCGTTGCAGTATCGTCGGGCCCTGGAGCGCGCAGCTGCATGTTCTGGCTGGGGTGCGATTCGAACAGCCCGGAAAGGGCATGATTGCCGCTATCGGGTGTGCCCCCGACCACGATTCGGATATCCGCAGGATGGTCATGCAGCAGGAGCGCTCGTATCTTTTCGTTGTCGGGAGCGATCACTGCGCGTGGGCGCGCGATATCGAGGATGTGCTGCAGGTTCTGCGGGGCGTCGTGCATGTCGAGCCCGATGGCGATGGCGCCACACGCGAGTGCTGCGAGATGGCAGTACTCCCACTCGGGCGACGTTGGCAGCATGATGGCGATCCGGTCGCCCGGCTTCAGCCCCAGACGGCAAAGTGCCGTAGCAAGCGTGGAGACGATTTCTGCAACGCGCCGCCAGGGCGTCTCCTGCCACGATCCGTTGGCGGCACGAAACAGGTAAGCAGGGCTTTCAGGTGTGTCCCGAGCGCGGGCTGACAGTCTGGCGGGGAGGGTCTGGGGCTGGATGGTCATCGCATAAGTATATGTGTGCCACCTTTGTCGTGGGGCCCCGCGAGGTGCCCGGTCTAGCCTGCGCCCGGTGAGTGCCCAATCATGTTGTTGCGGTGAATCAGTTCCGGTTCGTCGATGTAGCCCAGCAGATTCTCGATCTCGGAGGTCGGCCTGCGGGCGATGCGGCGGCATTCGGAAGCGCTGTAGTTGACCAGTCCTCTGGCCACTTCCTCGCCGGTGATGCTGCGGCAGGCCACTGCTGCTCCGCGCCTGAAGTCGCCCCTGACCTCGATCAGGCCTACGGGCAGGAGGCTGCGGCCGTTATGCAGTGCGGTGACCGCGCCGTCGTCGATCACCAGGTCGCCAGCCAGTTGCAGGTGGTCGGCGAGCCATTGTTTGCGTGCATGCAGCGGTGTGCTGCTGGCGTAGAGCAGCGTACCGACCGCTTCGCCTGCGACGATGCGCAACAGCGGGTTGGTCTCGCGGCCGCTGGCGATACAGGTGTGAGCGCCGCTGCGCGCCGCGCGCTGGGCGGCCTTGATCTTGGTGATCATGCCACCCTTGCTGATACCGCTGCCGGCGCCGCCTGCCATGGCTTCGTATGCGGGGTCTTCCGCCCTGCCTTCTGCGATGAGGGTGGCGGTCGGGTCCTTGCGCGGATCGGCGGTGTACAGACCGTTCTGATCGGTGAGAATGATCAGGGTCTCGGCCTCGATCAGGTTGGCGACGAGTGCGCCCAAGGTGTCGTTGTCGCCGAACTTGATCTCGTCGGTTACGACGGTGTCGTTCTCGTTGATGATCGGGATGACGCCGAGGCCGAGCAGAGTGGTCAGTGTCGAACGTGCGTTGAGGTAGCGGGTACGGTTGGCGAGATCCGCATGGGTGAGCAGGATCTGCGCGGTCTGCAATCCGTGACGCGAAAACGCCTTCTGGTAGGCTTCGACAAGGCCCATCTGACCAACGGCGGCGGCGGCCTGCAGCTTGTGCATCTCCTGCGGGCGCCTGCTCCAGTTGAGGCGTTGCATGCCGGCCGCGATGGCGCCGGAGGAGACGAGGGCGACCTCGCGCCCGATGCTGCGCAATGCAGCGATCTGGCGCGCCCAGTCGTCGAGCGCAGCGTGGTCAAGGCCTGCGCCGTTGTTGGTGACAAGGGCGCTGCCGACCTTTACGACCAGCCGGCGCGCATTCCTGATCTTCTCTCTCATGGTGTTCGACTGCCTGGCTGCAGTGTTAGCGGGGAGTGTTGTCGTCCTGTTGGTCCGACTCGCCGGCGGCGTCCGCTTCGTCGTCCTCATCATCTTCGTCATCGAGGTCGTCCTCGAGTGCGGCAGCCTCTGCCTCGGCGCGCGCGGCGTCGAGCGCGGCCAGGCGACTCTGTTCGGCCGCAAGGCGTTCCAGGCGCTCGGCTTCGATGCGTGCGCGTTCGCCGTCGAGAAAGTCCTGGATGGCGAAAATCAGCGGCTTGCAGCCGTCGCCCTTGAGGGCGGAGATCTCGAAGAAACGTTCGACAGGGCCATAAGCCTCGAGGAAGGCCGCGACACGTTCGGCGCGCTCTTCTTCGGGAATCAGGTCGAGCTTGTTGAGCGCGAGCCAGCGTGGCTTGTTGTACAGGGCTTCATCGTACTTGCGCAGCTCCTCCACGATGGCCTTGGCGTCGCGTACGGGATCGGCTTCGGGGTCGAAGGGCGCGAGGTCGACCAGATGCAGCAGCACATGCGTACGCTGCAGGTGGCGCAGGAACTGGTGACCGAGGCCGGCGCCTTCAGCTGCGCCCTCGATCAGGCCGGGAATGTCGGCGATCACGAAGCTGCGGCTCTCTGCCGTGCGTACGACGCCGAGGTTCGGTGCCAGCGTGGTGAAGGGGTAGTCCGCGACCTTTGGCTTGGCCGCCGATACTGCGCGGATGAAGGTCGATTTGCCCGCGTTGGGCATGCCGAGCAGGCCGACGTCGGCGAGCACCTTGAGTTCGAGGTGCAGCATGTGACGCTCACCTTCCTGACCCATGGTGCGCTTGCGCGGCGCACGGTTGGTGCTCGACTTGAAGTGGATGTTGCCCAGTCCACCGCGCCCGCCGCTGGCGATCAGGATCTTCTTGCCGTCTTCGTCGAGGTCGGCAATCATTTCGCCGGTCTCATGCTCGGTGATTACCGTGCCGACGGGGAAGCGCAGCGTGATGTCCTCGCCGCCCTTGCCGTAACAGTCCCGGCTGCCGCCGTTCTCACCGCGTTCGGCGCGGAAGTGGCGGGTGTAGCGGTAGTCGATCAGGGTGTTGATGTTGCGGTCGGCTACTGCATACACGCTGCCGCCGCGACCGCCGTCGCCACCATTGGGGCCGCCACGCGGGATGTACTTCTCGCGGCGGAAGGTGGCAACACCGTTGCCGCCGTCTCCGGCAACAACTTCGATTCGGGCTTCGTCAAAAAACTTCATGATGCTTCCGGCTGGCAGGGACGCGGCAGGTGCGGCAGATGCCGCGAGCCGGGTCGCAGGGGTACTGGTTATGGTGCGGGCAAAACAATTGAGGCAATACAAACAAAAAAGCCCTACCGCAAGGATAGGGCTTTTCCTGTCGCGAGGCGAAAATCAGGCCTCGGCTGCCTCGGGCAGAATCGTCACGGTGCGGCGACGGGCGGGGCCCTTCACCAGAAACTTGACGGTGCCGTTGGTCAGTGCGAACAGGGTGTGATCCTTGCCGATGCCGACGTTGTCACCCGGGTGGTATTCGGTACCGCGCTGGCGAACAATGATGTTGCCTGCCAGTACGAACTGACCACCGTAGCGCTTTACGCCGAGTCGTTTTGATTCTGAGTCGCGGCCGTTACGGGAACTACCGCCAGCTTTTTTATGTGCCATGTCGACTTACCTCCTGGCTCAGGCCGAAATCGCGTCGATGCGGATTTCGGTGTAGTTCTGACGATGCCCCTGGTGCTTCTGGAAGTGCTTACGGCGGCGCATCTTGAAAATCTTGATTTTGTCGTGACGTCCGTGGGAAACCACGGAAGCCGTGACGGAAGCTCCGGAAACCACCGGCGTGCCGATCTTGACGGCTTCGCCTTCACCGACCATGAGAATCTGGTCGATGGTGATTTGGGAACCCACGTCGGCCGGTATCTGTTCTACCTTGATCTTTTCGCCGGCGACGACGCGATACTGCTTGCCACCGGTTTTTATCACCGCGTACATGGAGTTGCTCCGATTGAGGGTTTTTGCAAAGAGTCGGGTACTGTATTGCGTACTCCGGGAAAAGTCAATATTAATCAGTGCGTAATCGTTCACCTGCGCCTGGGTACAGGTGGTCCAGCGCCTGCTGTTCGGTGCGGTAGGCCGCGTGAGCGGCAATTCGTGGCCACAGGCCGTCGCGCTGCATGGCGTCGATGACCTGTTTCTTGAGCCCACAGAAGGCGAGTGACTGTCCTTGAAGCGCAAAACGATCGACAAGGGCTGTGAGCATGTGCAGACCGGTGGCGTCGATGGCGTTGATGCCGGCACCCGAGATCAGTACGGCGCGAACATCGGGTTGGGCGCGTGCCGCCTGCAGGGTGGCGTCCTCAAAGGTTGCAGCGGTAACGAAAGTCAGCGGGCTGTCGAAGCGCAGGATGACGACATGAGGATGCGGGTGCGAGAGGTCGAAGCGGTCGAGATCGCGATAGGTGCCGTCGTCGTGGAGACCGAGTAATGCAACGCGCGGCGTCATGCTGCGGTAGACCATCAACGACAGCGAAAGCAGCAAACCGGTCAGGATGCCGTTCTGAATATTGGGTGCAAAGGCGAGCGTGGCGATAAAGGTGAGAGCCGCTGCAACGCCGTCGTCACGGTTTGCCCGCCACGCTTTCTTTAGCGCTTCAAAATCAAGCAGGTTGAACACGGCCTGCAGAATGACTGCAGCCAGCACGGGCTTGGGCAGGTGCCACAGCAGTGGGGTGAAGAAAATCAGCGTCACCACGACCACGGCGACCGTGACCAGCGCGGACAGCCCGGTGCGCGCCCCGTTGTTGTAGTTGAGCGCGGAGCGCGAGAACGAAGAACTGGTCGGGAGACTGCCGGTAAAGGCAGAGGCGAGCTTGGCCAGACCCTGGCCGATGAGTTCCTGATTCTGATCCCAGGGTTCGCGCAGTTTGCCGGAAATGACCTTGGCGCTCGAGGCGGCTTCCATGAAGCTCACGAGGGCGATCACGAAGGCGGTGGGCAGCAGGGTAATGACCGCATCGGTCCTGATGTCGGGTATCAAGAACGCAGGGAGGCCCGCCGGAATGGCGCCGACGACTGCACCACCCTGGGCCGCAAAGCCCTGCCATGCCGAAATGACAATGCTCGCGCCGACGACGATCAGCACGCCGGGCAGGCGCGGCGCCAGACGGCGCAAAAGCGACAGGGCTACAAGCGCCCCGATGCCAAAGGCCGCAGATTGAAGGTGAATGTTACCGATTTCGCTCAGCGCGTTGAGGAAGTCAGCAAGAAACTGCCCGCCGTTATTCAGCTTGATGCCGACCAGCGGAGGAAGCTGGGACATGCAGATCACCAGCGCTGCGGCATTGATGAAGCCCATCAGAACGGGGTGCGAAAGAAGGTTGAGCAGCCAGCCCAGTCGCATCACGCCCAAGGCGAGCTGAATGAGTCCGGACATCAGTGCCAGCAAGATTGCGAGCGCGAGGAACTCGGGGGTGTCGGGACGGGCCAGTGGAAGAAGGCTTGCTCCGGTCAGGAGTGAGGTGAGGGCGACCGGTCCGGTGGAAAGCTGTCCGCAGGAGCCGAAGAGCGCGCCGGTCAGTGCGGGCAGAAGCGCCGCATAGAGTCCGATGTAGGGCGGGAGCGAGCCGAGCTGAGCGTAGGCGAGTGATTGCGGCACCATCACCAGGGCGACCGTGAGGCCGGCAATGATATCGCCGCGAATGCCGTACCTGGCCCATTGGGCGGGCCAGGTCATGAAGGGCAGGAACCGCGCTGCGGAGGCGCGAGTGGTCATGACGTCGCCCGGACAAGGATTGAGCGCGAATATTAGCAAATGCTGGCGCTCGCGTAAGCCATGTCTGCGTTGCCGCCTTCGATACTGGCTGCTGCAGCGCGGCCATCTGGTAGATGGCCGCATGGGGAAAACCCTGATCGCCCGTCGTCGCTGCTGCGCTATCATTCTCAGGATGTCTGACAAGTTGATAACCTGTATTCGCAGCCCCGTGCAGCGCCCGCCACGCCTGAGTGATACCGTTTCACGCGAGATTGAGGCGTGGATTGGCGAGCTGGGCCTGGTGCCCGGCACGCAGTTGCCTACGGAAAAATTGCTGTGCGAACGTTTCGGAGTCAGTCGTGCCGTGGTGCGCGAGGCGATCTCCCGCCTCAAGGCAGAAGGCTGTGTGGAAACGCGGCAGGGCTTGGGGGCCTTCGTTGCTGCCGCGCCGGGGGAGAGCAGTTTTCGGCTTGTGCGTGAGTCGGCGCCCGCGCAGGAAGATGTCGCGGATACTTTCGAGTTGCGTGCAATGGTTGAGAGTGGCGCGGCCGAGTTGGCTGCGCAGCGTCGTACCCCGGAGAGCCTGTCGCGGATTGCGGCCGCTGTTGACGAGATGGAACGGGCGCTGCAGGCGGGTGAAGGTGGCGCGGCGGCAGATGACGCGTTTCACGTGGCTATCGCCGCGGCGTCTGGTAATCGGCAGTTGGCGCGCTTCCTGATCTACATGGGGAGACAGTTTTCCGAATCGCGGCTGCCTACGTGGAGCGAGGAGGGGCATCTCGCGGGGCGTGCAGCCAGTGCGCAGGCAGAGCACCGGCGAATCTTTGCCGCGATCCAGCTGGGCGATGCGCGGGCTGCCGGCGAGGCTGCAAGAGTGCACCTGGAGGCGGCAGCCTGTCGTCTGGGGAGCGTGGTGCGGCACGAGAATCGGATCGAAGGTGGGTTCAATCGGGCGGGAAAGCATGGAGAGACAGCATGAATCTGAATGAGGACGCCACCCTCGGCGAACAGGAAGCGGACTTCTCCGTGGTCGATAGAGCACGGGTGGTCGAAGCGCTGGCGCGAGTGCTTCCGCCCGGGGCGTTGATGTACGAAAGTGAGGATCTGCGGCCTTACGAATGCGACGGTCTTGCCGCCTATCGCACGCTGCCCCTGGTCGTGGCGCTGCCCACGACGGAGGCGCAGGTGGTCGCGGTGCTCAAAGCCTGTTCCGCGCTTGGCGTGCCCGTTGTCGCACGAGGTGCAGGGACCGGGCTGTCCGGGGGGGCGCTGCCGCATACCCACGGTGTACTGCTGTCGCTGGCCCGGTTCAATCGTATTCTCAAGGTCGATCCGCATGCGCGTGCCGCGGTCGTGCAGCCCGGGGTGCGCAACCTGGCCATATCGGAGGCTGCCGCGCCGCACGGCCTGTACTACGCGCCCGATCCCTCGTCGCAGATTGCCTGTTCGATCGGTGGCAATGTGGCGGAAAACTCCGGTGGTGTGCATTGCCTGAAGTACGGGCTCACTGTGCACAACCTGCTCCGCGTGCGCGGTGTCACCATCGATGGCGAGGTGATTGAGCTTGGCAACCATGCGCTCGATGCGCCCGGCTACGACCTGCTTGCGCTCATCACCGGTTCCGAAGGCATGCTGGCGGTGGTCACCGAGGTTACGGTAAAGCTCACGCCCAAGCCGCAACTTGCGCAGTGTGTCCTGGCTGCATTCGATGACGTCATTCGCGCCGGCGATGCGGTGGCCGCGATCATTGCTGAGGGCATCATTCCCGCAGGGCTGGAGATGATGGACCAGGCGGCGACTGCTGCGGTCGAGGAGTTCGTGCATGCCGGCTATCCGCTGGATGCCAAGGCCATCCTGCTGTGCGAGTCCGACGGTACGCCGGAGGAAGTGGCCGAGGAGATTGCCCGCGTGCGTGCGGTGCTCGAGCACAGCGGCGCGACCGAGGTCAGGGTGTCGCGAGACGAAGCCGAGCGGATGCGCTTCTGGGCCGGGCGCAAGGCTGCGTTCCCTGCGGCGGGGCGCATCTCCCCCGACTATTACTGCATGGACGGCACGATTCCGCGCAAGCGCCTGGGCGAGATGCTGAGCGCCATTCAGGACATGGAAACACGTTACGCGCTGCGCTGTATCAACGTCTTTCACGCGGGCGACGGCAATCTGCATCCGCTGATCCTGTTCGATGCCAATCAGGAAGGGGAACTCCACCGCGCAGAGGCGTTCGGTGCGGAGATTCTCGAACTCTCGGTCACGCTCGGCGGCACCATTACGGGCGAGCACGGGGTGGGGGTCGAGAAGATCAACCAGATGTGCTCGCAGTTCAAGCGCAGCGAGCTGCATCAGTTCTTTCGCATCAAGGCGGCGTTCGACCCCGCTGGCCTGCTCAACCCGGGCAAGGCGATCCCGACCCTGAACCGCTGCGCCGAATACGGCAGCATGCACGTCAAGGGCGGCGAGTTGCCCCATCCGGAACTGCCGCGCTTCTGAGGGAATGAATTCGGCGTGAGCAAGGGCTGGATGCAGTTTCTGTTCGTGGCCGTGCCCGTGCTGTCCCTGATGGGGGCGTGGCTGACGCTGCGCGGACGCGTCGGACGCGGCCCGGAGCACAAGACTAAAGACAAGGTGGATGAGCGATGAGTGACTTGGTTTCGGCCTGGGCCGGGCAGATACAGGGGGCGGCTGCCAGCGGCACGCCGCTGTGCATCGAGGGGGGCGGCAGCAAGCGCTTTGTGGGCCGCGAGGTACAAGGCGAGGTGTTGAACGTCTCCGCGCATGCGGGTGTTGTCAGCTACGAGCCCACTGAACTGGTGGTGACCGCGCGTGGCGGAACGCCGCTTGCCGAACTGGAGGCGGTGCTTGCCGGGCAGAACCAGTTTCTGGCCTTCGAACCGCCGCATTTCGGTTCCGGCGCTACGGTTGCTGGCTGCGTCGCGGCCGGTCTGTCGGGGCCGCGGCGGGCGTCGGCCGGCGCGGTTCGCGACTTCATGCTCGGTGTAAAAATTCTCGACGGTCGTGGCGAGGTGATGTCTTTTGGCGGCCAGGTGATGAAGAACGTTGCCGGCTATGACGTGTCGAG
>JALNWS010000003.1 GCA_023230755.1 Azoarcus sp. | reverse complement strand
GTTCCGGCGGACATGAGTCTGCCGGAACACCGACGGTGACATTCCCGCCAGACGGGTGAAGAAGCGCGAGAAATAGGCGGGGTCGCGAAACCCGAGCGAATAGCCGATACCGGTCACATCGAGGTCGGAATAGGCCAGCAGGCGACGTGCTTCGAGCAGCAGGCGCTGGTGGATCATTTCCTGCGCGCTCACGCCAGCCTCGCGGCGACAGTTGTTGTTGAGCTGTGCGGTCGACACGCCGAGGCGCTGCGCATAGAACGACAAAGGCTGCCACGCCCGGTAATGTTCGTCGATCAGCGCGACAAAGCGCTCTACCCGTCCCCTGATCCGGCTGTGTCTGCGCTCGTCGTCGGCGAGGCTGCCTGCACGCGCAAGCTGCACCAGCACCAGCCCCAGAATTGCCATGAGCGTGGTCAGGCGCCCAGGCTGATGGCCTGCGTACTCGCGTGCGAACTGTTCGAAGTGGAGACACATCAAGGCCAGGGTGTCGCTCTTCCCGCCCAGCGGCAGGTAGCTGAATCCGTCGAAGGCCCCGCGCAGCTCTCCCGAAAGCACGAACAGTTCGCCGAACAGCGTTTGCGGCAAAGTGATGATCTGCCCCTGGATGTCAGGTGAAAACCGAAAGCCATGAATCCGTCGCGCAGGCACCATCAGCACGCAGGGCAATTCGAGCACGGCCGGCCGGGTTTCGAAGCTCATTTCGGCGCTGCCCGAGCGCAGGAAGACCACTTGTACAAGCGTGTCGTGCGCATGTGGCGTAATTTCCCAATCGTACAGGGCACTGCGAGCCGCAATCGTCTCATGATGCAGTGGTTCGGGCGTAGACCACAGATCCTTCTCGCCAAACAGCTTGTATGTTGGAACTGCAGCCTTGTTCATGCGTGACCCATGTAGTTTGTCTTACAGATGACCAGATGTTTATCCATACTTTCGAAAAGTACAAGCATCCCCCTTGCCGAGTTCAAGCATCCGTTGCCGTCAATCCCTATAGTTGGTCCCCTGCATTCGCGTCAGACACATCCAGAAGGAGAGAGACATGAAAACTCAAATCGGCATCATCGGCGGCGGTCCTTCCGGCCTCTGCCTCGCCCGCCTGCTCAGCCTGAGCGGCATCAAGAGTGTGATCCTCGAACGCCAGAACCGTGAGTACGTCGAGGCCCGGATCCGCGCCGGCATCCTTGAGCAAGGCATGGTCGACCTGATGCGTCGCGCCAAGGTCAGCGAGCGCATGGATCGTGAAGGGCTGGTGCACGACGGTATCGTGCTCACCTTCAACGGCCGCGAAGAACGCATCGACATGGCCTCACTCACAGGTGGGCAGCAGGTCATGGTGTACGGCCAGACCGAACTCACCAAGGACCTCTACGACGCCGTGCTTCAGGATGAGAACATCACGGTCGTCTTCGAAGCCCGCGACGTTCAGCCGACGGGATACCTCGAGGGCAAGCCGAAGCTCGAATACGTCAAGGAAGGCAAGCAGATCACCGTCGACTGTGACTACATCGCCGGTTGCGATGGATACCACGGCGCCTCGCGTGCTTCGATTCCGCGCGAAAAGCTCACCGAATTCGAACGCATCTACCCCTTCGGCTGGCTTGGCCTGCTGTCCGACACCCCTCCGGTGCACGAAGAGCTGATCTATGCCAACCACAAGCGTGGCTTTGCGCTGTGCTCGATGCGCTCTCCTACCCGCAGCCGCTACTACATCCAGGTCGGACTCGACGAAAAGGTCGAGGACTGGTCCGACGAGCGTTTCTGGGACGAGATCCGCCGCCGCCTGCCCGAGCATATCGCCAAGGACATGGTCACCGGACCGTCGATCGAAAAGAGCATCGCCCCGCTGCGCAGCTTCGTTACCGAGCCGATGCGCTTCGGCAACATGTTCCTCGTTGGCGATGCCGCGCACATCGTGCCGCCGACCGGCGCCAAGGGGCTGAACCTCGCCGCGTCCGACATGTACTACCTGTCGACGGCGCTGATCGCCTTCTACAACGAGGGCGGACGCACCGACCTCCTCGACCGCTACTCCGAAACCGCGCTGCGCCGTGTCTGGGCGGCTGTGCGCTTCTCGTGGTGGTTCACGTCGATCTCGCACAAGTTCAACGATGATCCGATCGAACACAAGATCCAGCTCGCCGAACTCGATTACCTGATGAGCTCGACTGCAGGCAAAACCACGATCGCCGAGAACTACGTCGGTCTGCCATTCGATTCGACGTTCAAGTAAGCGTCACACAGTTCGGTCACAGGGGCCGTCGCCGTGGTCTTCGGGCCACGGCGACGGCCCTTTGTTTTTCCTTCAGTTTAAAGGCATTCATCGCCACACTGATCCATATGGAATTTCGTCCGCAACTCCTCTATGCTTCCGGATATAAGGCGGTACGAGAGGAGACAGCCAATGGACAGGAACGGACGAGTGGCAACCTGGCTCGAACTGGCGGTTGCGCCCGAGTGGCGACGCAAGACGATGAATGTGTGCGTGCACCCGATCGGAGCAAGGGACGACCAGTGCTTTGCCATCTCGATGGATGGCCGTCACTTGTGTGCAAGCAACGGCCAGCTCACGACATTTCGCGGGCGCCCCGCTGTCGAACGCTTTCTGCACATCGTGCAGATTGATTCTTTCAACCTTGCCGAGCCCGATCCGGGAATGAATTCGTTCCCGCGCGGTTACTTCTGCCTGTGCCTGAACCGTCAGAACAACCTTGGCCCCTGCGCGGAGCAGCTCGACGGGGATACTCCAACCTGCTCCCCGACCTGCGGTCTCGGCCAGACTGAATGGCACCCCGCTGCCTCAGGCTCTGACAGAGGGAGAACCGGCCGCGGCGTACCGCACAGTGGAACCGTTTGAACGCACGCGAACATCCAGAGTGTGATCGTTTCAAAGCCGCTCTGAAGGCGTCACGGACAACTGCGTATCGAGAAACTCCTCGGGTGTCGGCAGCGGTGTGGAGGGAAGCACCATGTCTTGCGGACGCAACTGCTCCGTAAAGCCCTCGAGCGAACCCATCGTGTTGCTATCACGACGCGCAACCGGTTCGCTGATCATGTAGGCGATCACCAACTGCGTCAGCGCCACCAGCGCGTCGCGGTGGGTGCGTTCCTGCCCATGCGAGGCATCTGCGCCAAATCCGATCAGCGCGGTGCGAATGTCGTTTCCGGCCTCTACCGCTGCAGCCGAGTCGGAGCGATAGTAGCGGAAGATGTCGCGCCGGAAGGCGATGTCGTTTTCCTGCGCCAGACTGATCAGTTTGTGCGTCAAGTGATAGTCGAAGGGGCCGGACATGTCCTGCATGCAGATGGTTGCCGCGTGCTCAGAGGTATTCTGCCCCGGCGCCGCAATGGCGATGTCGAGGCTGAGCATCTCGGCCACATCGCCGTGCAACGCGGCCGAAGCACCCGAGCCAACCTCTTCGGTGATCGTCAGCAGCGGATACACATCGACCGGCAACTTCAGCTTGTGATCCCGCACCGCCTTGCATGCAGTGAGCAGCGCTGCCACCGCAGCCTTGTCATCAAGATAGCGCGAGTTGATATAGCCGTTGGGCAGGAGTTCGGGCTCGGGGTCGAAAGCGATCCAGTCACCGACATTGATGCCAGCCTGCTCCAGACTGGCGCGATCCGTGACGGGCAGATCGACCCTGACCTCGACATACTCCCAACCGACGGGTTGAGTATCAACCTCGCCACCAAAGGCGTGACCGGATGTCTTGAGCGGGAGGCAGGTTCCGCGCACATGACCGGCATCGGTAAAAATGGTCAGCCGCGATCCTTCGGAGAAGCGCGAAGACCAGTGTCCGATCGGCACGATCTCGAGCCGCCCATTGGACTTGAGACTGCGCACCATGCCACCAAGTGTGTCCAGGTGGGCAACGATGGCACGTGCAGGCTGTGCTTCGCGTCCACGCAAGGTGCCGCGAATTGCACCACGCCGGGTCAGCTCATAGGAAATCTCGAGCGCTTCCAGCCGCCCTGCAGCATAACGGACCACGGCATCCGTGAGCCCGACCGGGCTGGGGATGGCCAGCAGTTGCAGCATGGTTTCCTCGAGGTACTCGTAATCGATCGGCGGTATTTTCTGCGTCATGTATGAATTTCTCCTGAGAGCTGTCGACTGCGCGGAAACAGCAGGTCGACAAAACGCTCCGCGGTGGGCTGAGGTTCATGGTTTGCGAGCCCCGGACGCTCGTTGGCCTCGATGATGACGTAATCCGGGCCATCGACCGCCGGCACCAGAAAGTCGAGCCCGGTCACGGGGATATCGAGCACCTTGGCCGCCTTCTCGGCGGCCGTGCGCAAGGTCGGGTGCAAGTCTGCGGTCACATCATGTATGGTGCCGCCGGTATGCAGATTGGCAGTGTTGCGCACCCGCAGACGGGTTTCGGCCGGCAGAACGGAAGACAGCGACCAGCCTTGCGAACGAACACAGCGCTCGGTTTCCCCATCGAGGGGAATGCGCGACTCCCCCCCGGTAGCGGCTGCTCGACGTCGGCTCTGCTTCTCGATCAGGGTCCGCACCGAACTCTCGCCGTCGCCGACCACCACCGGTGGGCGCCTCACCGCAGCGGCCACAACCCGAAAATCGATGACGACGATGCGCAGGTCCTCGCCGCGGCAGAATTGCTCGACGATGACCCGATCGCAGTACCCATGCGCACGCTCCACCGCCGCCGCGACTTCGTCCTCTGCTGTGAGATTGACGCTGATGCCCTTGCCCTGCTCACCCTCCACCGGCTTGACCACCACGGCAGCATGCCTGGCGAGGAAGGCTGCGCGCGCGGCGGGGTCGTCGGCATCGATCTGGGCTGGCACGCTGATCCCCTCGGCCGCCAGCAGCTTCAGGGTCACGCGCTTGTCCTGGCACCGGCTCATCGCAATGGCCGAAGTGAGTTCGGACAGCGACTCGCGACAGACGATGCTGCGCCCACCCAGCGTCAGGCGGAAGTAGCCGCCCTCGGCATCGAGCACCTCGGCATGGATGCCACGCCTTGCGGCTTCGTCGACGATCAGCCGCGCATAGGGATTGAGCCCGTCCAGACCTTCCGAGGGGGCCGTAAACAGCGCCTCGTTGATCGCATTCCGGCGCTTGACCGCAAACGCGGGGATGCGCTGAAAGCCAAGCTTTTCGTACAGCGCGATCGCCTGAGCGTTGTCGTGCATCACAGACACATCCATCCATGCCCGTCCGCGGGCAAGATAATGTTCGGCAAGATAGCGCACCAGCGCCTCACCGACACCGGGATAGGTCGCCTGTGGCGCCACCGCCAGCGCCCACAGGCTGGCCCCGGCCTGGGGGTCGGAAAAGGCTTCGACGTGATCCATGCCCATTGCCACGCCGATCACCTCGCCGGTGCTGCGATCCTCGGCCAAGGCATAAGTGATCACCCGGCTGGCGCGCTCACGCCATACCCGCTGCGGGTCAACCGGCACCATGCGTCGCATCCGGTAGAGGGCATTGATTGCAGCCACGTCCGCCCGCGTGCGCAAACGCCGCAGATTGAAACCGCGTCGCGCAGCGCGCTGGGCGCGGTAGGCGCACAGTTGCAGGCGGAAGGCATCAGAGGGGTCAAGGAAGAGCTGTTGTGGCGCAGAGCCCACCACCACCTGCGGCTTCTCGACATAGAAGGCAATGTCGCGCTGACCTGCGCGCTCGAGCAGCAGCTGGCTGGCAAGCGCCGCCGGATCACGCCAGGTCTGCGCGGGAATCCAGCGCCCCCAACCGCACTCGACAATGACGTTTTCCGGCATGGCCGCGGCTTCGGGCTGACCGGCGGGAAGGTGCAGTGTCTGGTTTCCAGCGCGCCTGACGCGCGCGAGTTGTTTGCGGATCATCATCCGCTCCTCAGGAAACATGCGTCTGCAACCACCATTCCAGCAGGCCCAGCTGCCACAGTTTGGAGCCTCGCAACGGGGTGATGTGCGCCATCGGATCGGCCAACAGGGTGTCGACGTAATCCTTGCGGAACAGTCCGCGCTCACGCGCCGAGCGGCTGCTCAGCGAATCGCGTACCCGCTCCAGCACCGGCCCCTGAAGATACTTGAGCGCCGGGACCGGAAAGTAGCCTTTGGGACGGTCGATGACAGCGGATGGAATGAGCTTGCGCGCCGCCTCCTTGAGCACGCCCTTGCCCCCATGCGACAGCTTGTGCCGGGCGGGAATGCGTGCAGCGAGTTCGACCAGTTCGTGATCGAGGAAGGGCACCCTCGCCTCAAGCCCGAACGCCATCGTCATGTTATCGACCCGTTTCACCGGATCGTCCACCAGCATGATCGTGGTATCAAGGCGCAAGGCCTTGTCCACCGGATCATGCGCACCAGGTGCATTGAAGCTGGCGGCAACAAAGGCGCCGCTGCAGTCCACACCTTGATAGGCCGGACTCACGACACGGCTGTACTCTTCAAAATCGCGATCGCGGAAGGCTGCGAGATAATCTGCCACCGGATCATTGCTGTTGGCCACCTTCGGGTACCAGTGATAGCCACCGAACACCTCGTCGGCGCCCTGCCCGCTCTGTACGACCTTGCTGTGGCGCGACACCGCTTCGGAAAGCAGATAGAAGCCGATGCAGTCGTGGCTCACCATGGGCTCGTTCATCGCACCGACCGCTTCGGGCAGGCGGGTGAGCAATTCGGACTCGGGCACGAAAATGCGCTCGTGAATGGTGCCGAACTCACGCGCGACGATGTCCGCATACTCGAACTCGTTACCCTTCTCGCCGCCCACATCCTCGAAGCCGACGTTGTAGGTACGCAGATCCTTCACCCCGGCCTCGGACATCAGACCCACGATCAGGCTTGAATCAACCCCGCCGGAGAGCAAGGCGCCCACCGGCACATCCGCGACCAGCCTGCGCTTTACCGCGCCTCGCAGACTGTCGAGCAGGATCTCGGTCCACTCTTCGAAGCTGCGGTTCTCGTCAGCCGCATCCTGCGGATAAACCAGCGACCAGAAGCTGCGTTCGGTGCGCCGTCCATCGGCCTCGATACTCATCAGGGTGCCCGGCGGCAGCTTGCGGACACCCGTCAGCAGCGTGTAGGGCGCCGGCACCACCGCATGGAAGGACAGATAGAAGTTGAGCGCAGCCGGATCGATGCTGGTATCCACCCCACCCGCCTCAAGCAGAGCCGGCAGGCTGGATGCAAAGCGCAGACCGCCCGCCACCTCGGCGTAGTACAGGGGCTTGATGCCCAGTCGATCGCGTCCGAGCAGCACCTTGCCACTGTCACGCTCCCAGATCGCAAAGGCGAACATGCCATTGAGCCGCTGCACGAAATCCGGCCCCCAGGCGTGATAGGCCTTGAGCAGCACCTCGGTGTCGCCATGCGAGAAAAACTGATAACCCTTGCCTTCCAGCTCGCGACGCAGTTCGTGGTGATTGTAGATTGCCCCGTTGAACACGATACCCAGACCGAGTTGCGGATCAACCATCGGTTGCTGCGCAGATTCGGAGAGATCCATGATCTTGAGACGCCGGTGGCCCCAGGCTTGTGCGCCCTGCGCAAACATGCCGCCGTTGTCCGGACCGCGCCGCCGCTGATGCTCGTTCATCCGCGCAATGGCGCCAAGATCGGGCGTCTGCCCGTCGAATCTCACCTCACCCGCAATTCCACACATATGGCATTTCCACTTAATCAAAGAATATATATTCTAGCAAACTTGTTTTGTTCAAATTTTTTACCACCCCACAGACGCCTCATTTGTCATAGCATCGATTTGCCACTTTCGCATTGAATTACAAACGATCAACTCGCCGGAGCAAACTGGAAGTCGGGTAAAATCAGCCCCCTCCTCGCTGCGCGCGGCCGCGCAAGATCAGACGCAAGCAAGCCCGAACCGCAGCAGACCCCAAACACACTCCGGAGTAAATCAATGAGCCTTCTTGCACAACTGAAAAAGGATTCGCTGCTGGCGCGCAAAGCGGCAGACAGCGTTCGCGCCACGCTGATGAGCACCCTGATCGGCGAGGCCGAGATGGTGGGCAAGAACGCCGGCAATCGTGAAAGCAGTGACGACGAAGTACAGCAGACCATCCGCAAGTTTCTGAAGAACAACCAGGAAGCGCTGGCGGTGATCAAGGACGAGACCCGCCTTGCCATTCTGCGCACTGAATCCGACATCCTCGCGAGCTACCTGCCGGCCATGGCATCGGAAGCCGAAGTGAAGGCTTTCATCGCGGAAACCGTCGCGGGTCTCGCCGATCGCAGCCCGAAGTCCATGGGGACCGTGATGGGTGCGCTGAAGGCAAAGTACGGCACCAACTTCGATGCCAAGCAGGCCAATGCCTGGGTACGTGAGGCGCTGGCGGGCTGAGGCGCAGCCCTGCTCCGAGTTCCCTGCATGTAACGCGTACGATCCTCGTAACGCAGTCCCCACCACGGCAAAAAGACGTTGCCCTCGCCGCGGGCACGGAACCAGGGCTTTTCGGAGTCGACTGTTCGTGGATGTGCAGGCGGGGTGACGGCCACCGCGGTGGCCGTGCCCGGCTCGGTCGTGCCGACGACCAGCACGGTGCGCCCCTTGTAATGTGCACAACGCACCGCCAGTGCAACATTCAGGCTCTCTCTGCTTTTCGTCATCCAACGGTCTCTGGTGCAAGAAATGCTGCCGTCCGTTTGAGCCTGAATGAGGCCCCAATCTTCAGCGCCCCGGAAAGTGACCGGTTGGCACTTTTCCATTGAATGGCAGGCTGTTACATTCCGGTTCGCTCCTTGAGCAGCCCTTTTCGCTACGCGGCATCGTGTCCCTGGATCGATGTCAGATACCCGTCATTCGTACATGCCAACCCTGCAACTTAAATTTCCGCCCCCCATCGCCGCCGCGGTTGTCGCGCTGGTGATGTGGTTTGTTGCCACCCTGCCCCCTGCAGCCCAGTCCACTCCGCTGCAACTGGCCATAGGCGGGCCGATTGCGCTGGTTGGCGGCCTCGTCAGCGCAAGTGGAATCCTCACCTTCTGGCTTGCGCGCACGACCATCAACCCGATGCATCCGGAAAGATCATCGTCGCTCATCACCTCAGGCGTTTTCCGCTTGAGCCGCAATCCGATGTATCTGGGACTGGTGATTACCCTGGCCGGCTGGGCGGTTCATCTGCCCTTGTCGCCAGCGCTCCTCGGCCCACCAGCCTTCGCGCTCTACATCCACCACTTCCAGATCCTGCCCGAGGAGCGAATCCTCGCCTCGATGTTTGGCGCCGAGTACGAAAGCTACAAGGCAAAGGCCCGGCGCTGGCTCTGATCTGCCTGCTGCTGGCTATCGAACTAATCATGGCTTTCATCTCGCACACGCCCACAGTGCGGCAACGACCATCATCCCTCCTCCCAGCCAGCCGACCGTGGTGAGGCTTTCTCCAAGCCAGACCACGGCGAAGAGCGCGCCGAACACCGGTTCGCTGCTGGTCAGCAAGGCAACCCGGCTCGGCGAACTGTGCCTGAGCGCCCAGTTCTGGGCGTAGAAGGCGAACAGGGTGCAGCCGAGGACCAGATAGGCGGTGGACTGCCAGAACGCGGCTTCCACGGGAAGCGTGGGCAAACCATCGAATGCAAGGACGGCCAGTACCAGGCAACCAAAGCCAACGATTGCAGCCTGGACTGCCGTCAGCACCAGCGCGGGCGCAGTGCTGCCACGGGTGAGCCTGCTCGTCTGGCACACGGTGAGCGCACGCAACAGGGCGGCCGCAAGCATCAGACAGTCCCCGAATCCGAGCGCACCGGACAGTCCGCCACTAAGCAGCAGTGCGCCCGCCAGCGACACCCCGGCAAACAGAAACATCGCCCGTGGCGGTCGGACCCGCTCCATCGCCCACTCGACAAATGGCGTGAATACCACGCACAGGCTGATCAGAAACGCGGCGTTGCTGGCTTGCGTGTTCGCCACCCCAAAGGTTTCACACAGAAAGATCGCCAGCATCAGAACACCGAGCGGCAGCCCGGTGCGAAGCGCGTCGCGCTGCTGCCGGGGTGACGCACGGAGCAAGGACGGCAGCAAAAGGCCAAAAGTCAGAATGAAGCGGACGGCAAGAAAACCCAGCACGGGATAGAAAGCCAGCGCGCTCTTGGCAACCCCGTAACTGCTCCCCCAGACGATCGCCACCAGAATCATGGCGGTGTCGGATGCACGGAGCAGACTTTGGGGCGCGGATGTAGCAGGTATCGACATGACAGGCACGACGCAGACGAACTCGAGGCCTCAATTGTCAATTAGCGCACTGATTGTGATAATCCTGCAATCTTGAACAACACTTGTTCCCCATGCGCACTAATAATCACCCTGACTGCTTGCCAGACATGGCGGCCTTTGCCTGCGTGGTCGACAGCGGAAGCTTCTCGGCTGCGGCGCGGCGCATGGGCCTCACGCCCTCGGCAGTCAGTCGTCAGGTGGCGCGCCTGGAAGCCGTGCTGCAGGTGCGACTGCTTGAGCGCACAACACGCAAGTTGCGCCTGACGGACGCCGGGACTGCCGCCTATGCGCGATGTCAGGACATGGTGTCGGCTGCGCGCGAAGTGCTGGCACTGAGCGATACCCACACTGCCGAGCCTCGCGGCCTGGTACGCGTGAGCATGGCCAAGGCGGTGGGGCGTCTGGTCATCCATCCCTTGATGCCCGAATTCCTGCGCCGCTATCCGGAGGTGGACGTACAGATGGTGGTGACTGACCGTACCGTTGACCTGTTTGAAGAGGCCATCGACCTTGCCATCCGCGTCACCGACGCGCCGCCGCCGGGGCTCGCGGGCCGGCCCTTGATGCACATCCGGCACATCGTCTGTGCCAGCCCGCAATATCTGGAAGCCGCCGGCATACCCACCCATCCGCTTGATCTGGCGCAACACCGCTGCCTGTACCTCGGCGAAGATGAACGCGACCGCCACTGGCGCTTTCAGCGCGCGGGAGAGAATGCCAGCGTCAAGGTGAGCGGCCGCTATGTTGCCAATCACAGCGAGATCCGGCTTGAAGGCGCATTGCAGCACCTCGGCATCGCCAGCCTGCCCGAATTCACCGCCCGGACGGCCTTGAGCAGCGGCGCACTGATCGAAGTGCTCCCGGACTGGGAGCACAAGACCGCCTATGCCGGCACCGTTTGGCTACTCTATCCGTCAAACCGCTTCCTGCCGGCGAAGCTGCGCGTCTGGATCGACTTCCTGGTGGAAAAACTGGCAAGCGAGTTCAGGACACCGGGCACACAGAGCTGATCAGGCGGGCGTCAAACCTTATTGACTCCGGCGCGTTCCTCGGCCGTAATGCAGGAACACGAACAGACGAACCGGAATCACGCTGACGCAGCCAACACCGAGCGTGTGCAGACTCAAACCCCGACCCGAGGCAAGCCATGAGCAACCCGACCCGGCAAGTGGAACACGACTGCGCCGCAGAGCAAGGCTGCGGTGCGATCGAACTCATCATCCAGCCCCGCGACAAGGATCTTGGCGGTTTCTCGGTGCGACGCACGCTGCCGACCGCACAGCGCAAGATGGTGGGCCCGTGGATTTTCTTCGATCACATGGGGCCGGCAGAATTCCCTGCCGGCGAGGGCATCAATGTCCGGCCTCACCCGCACGTCAATATCGCCACCGTTACCTATCTTTTTGAAGGCGAGATCCTGCACCGGGACTCGCTCGGCAGTCTGCAGACCATACGCCCCGGCGACATCAACCTGATGGTGGCCGGCAGCGGCATCGTGCATTCGGAACGCGAGCGACCGGAACTGACTGCCGTCGCCCACCGTCTGCACGGCCTGCAACTCTGGCTTGCCTTGCCGGAGAAGGACGAGGAAGTCGATGCCGCCTTCCATCACTATCCGGCGGCGGCTATCCCGTCGGTCACCGTCGATGGCGTACCCGTGCGGGTCATGATGGGCGCTGCTTTCGGCGTCACCTCGCCGGTAAAGGTCTTTGCCCACACCCTTTACCTCGAGGCCCATTTGCATCCGGGTCAGACCCTGGCGCTACCGCCCGCCGAAGAGCGTGCGGTGTACGTAGCCCAGGGCAGCCTGGAAGCGCAGGGCGCGGCGATACCCGAGCATTCGATGGCGGTGCTGACAAATGAGGACGGGGTCGTGCTCCAGGCGACCGCGGAATCGCGCATCGCAATCATCGGGGGTGAACGCCTCGGCAGGCGTTTCATCGACTGGAATTTCGTTTCCAGCCGCAAGGAGCGCATCGAACAAGCCCGTCAGGACTGGAAGGCCGGACGCTTTCCCAAGGTGCCCGGCGACGAGGTCGAATTCATCCCGCTGCCCGAATAAGGAGCGTGTGGCAAAAAAGCGGGCTGAAGCTAGACTTGCGGTTCTCGTGTAGCCACCCTTCAGTCACCCATTGCACACCATGTCGGAAACCACACTCCAGCCGCCCGCCAGCGTATCGGCATCCCGCACACGCGTCGAACTCGCCCTGCGCGCCCTCGGCATGCCGTCGGACATTGTCGAATTTGCCGTCCCCACCCGCACCAGCGCCGAAGCCGCTGCGGCGATCGGTTGCGGTGTGGAGCAGATCGCCAAGTCGATCGTCTTCCAGAGCAAACAGTCGGCACGCTGCATACTGGTCGTGGCCAGCGGAGCCGACCGGATCGACGAAAAGAAGCTGAAGGAAGAGCTAGGGGAAGGCGTCAAACGCGCCGATGCCGATTTCGTGCGGGCTCACACCGGGTTCGTCATTGGCGGCGTGGCGCCGGTTGGCCACACCGGCGAGGTGACGGTGCTGGTCGACGCCGCGCTGTGGGCGCTCGACCCGATCTGGGCCGCCGCGGGTACGCCGAACACGGTGTTTCGCCTCTCGGCCGACGATCTGCACCGGATTCCCGGCATCCGCGTCGTCAACGTGCGCCAGGCTTCATGAACCGGCCAGCGTGACCCGCGCTCGCGGCCACGAACGCCTTCATTGCCTCCGGGCACATGCCGGCGTAGTGGCCGGTGCCGAAATGCAGCACTCCCAACGCGCAAAAGTCCGAAAAACATTGCTGTCCGTCATCGACGTTTTTCGCTGCGGCGTTTGACTCATTGCCAGATTACGGTAGGCTCTCCGCTTTCTCAAAAGGAGCAATCCACATGGCAAAAGCCACTGCACGTCACATTCTGGTCGCCAGCGAAGCCAAGTGCAACGAACTCAAAGCCGCCATCGAAGCCGGCGCCGACTTTGCGCAAGTCGCCAAAGAGAACTCGACCTGCCCGTCCGGCCGTCAGGGCGGCGACCTCGGCTCCTTCGGCCCCGGTCAGATGGTCAAGGAATTCGACACCGTCGTGTTCAGCGCACCGATCAATGTCGTGCAAGGTCCGGTGAAGACCCAGTTCGGCTATCACCTGCTCGAAGTCACCAGCCGCAGCTAAGCTGTTCAGTCAGTGCCGTCGTTGAAGGGGTTCGCCCCCTTCAACGTTTCGCCTCCTGCCCCGCTTCGGCCTGCACTCAGCCCGTCTGTCGCTGCTCGAAAATCTCGAAGAAACCTTCTCCGTCGGTGACCACGACATCGTGGACCACCGCATTCTCCGGGCCAATTCTGGCCCACTCGACCAGCGCCTGCAGCACTGCCTCCTCACCGGCGATCATGGCCTGAACCGAGCCATCCGGCCGGTTACGCACCCAGCCTTTCACACCGAGCGCAGTTGCCCGCTCGACCATCGAAACGCGGTAATAAACGCCCTGGACGCGACCCAATATTTCAAGATGCAACACGCGTTCGGCCATAGCCCTTTCCCCAACTCCTGCAATTTGAATTGAATTCACCCCTTCCGCCGTTTCCGGAAAGGTCCTGTCTCAGTGCTCGATGAGCGTCAGCCCTTGCGGCAGTGACTCGCCAAAGGCACGGCGCCGGTCGGACTCGTCCAACGCCACCACCTTGCTGACCTGCAGAATCCAGCTCTCCGGTGCGTTGATCTGTGCCAGCCGGCGTGCAACCTCCTCACGCACCTCCGGATTCAGATCGCGCGCACGGTCGCCGGTGAAACGCGCCAGCTGCGCCGCAGCGAAGGCGGCAGGCTCGACCTTTTTCCAGTCCAGCGCAAGGACCGCATCCAGCCACGCGCCGGCCACTTCAGCCGGCACCGCGGTGTGGGCGCTCGCATACAGCGGCTCACGCGCACCCACCCGCCCCAGCGCCCACCACGCCTGCGCCTTCTCGGCCGGCAGGGCCAGGCGTTCGAGCAGCCAGCGCCCCACCTCGACCTTGTGCTCCAGCGGCACGCGTTCGAGCGAAGCCGCCAGGCGCACCATGTCATCGTAGGCGGCGAAGGCCGGATTCTGATTCTGGCTGCGCCGCGGAGCCGCCACCAGCGCTTCGAGCTGGTTGGCCAGGGCCTCGAGCAACACCAGCTGCGCCGGCTCGGCCAGACCGGCTGCTGCACGCCGCCAGAACGTCCACCACTCCGACCAGTTCTGGCGCTCATTCACGTACTGCAGCCCTTGTTCAAACAGCGGCCACAGCTGCTCCACACGCCAGTCGTCGAGCGGCGCCCCATATCCGGGGCGCAGGCAAAAACCGGCCAGGTTGAGCCACACCCGCTCATGCTCCGGCGAACGCCGCCTGCGTTTGGCACGTTCCCACAGGGCGTCGTACAAGGCACGGGCAAGCGCCATGTCCCAGTTTTCGCGTTTCCCGAGCAAGGCCTCGAGTTCGCCGCGCAATTTTCGCACCGGCTTGTCCGCGCCGGCTTTCGTCTGCCCACCTGGGGACGCGCTGCCGAACACCCGGTCGATGCACGCAACCGCTGCGCCGAAACCGGACGGCAAACCTGCCTGCGCTTGTGCGCCTGCGGCCGCCACGGGCTCGCCACCACGCAGCTGGAACTCAAGCAGCCAGCGCCGGCCGGGGTCGTCCGCACTGACACAATGCATCTGCAAAGAGCCCACCTCGGTGATCGTACTGATGAGCTCGACCATCACCTCTCCGCGCCCGTCGCCCTCACCCCGCTTGCCGACCACCGTCGCGATCGGCGGCAGGCGCACGAAGCCATCGCCGGAGAGCGCGACCACGTCACCCGGCAGATACGCCTGATCAGCACTTGAGGCGACCAGATGAAACCGCACCGGCTGCCCCAGACGCAGAGTGAAGCGGCGCCGGGCCAGATGAATTTCGCAGTCCTCCACCGTGCCGCGCGGCAGCACGCAGATGCCCCGCGCACCGCCGCCATCCTCATCGTCCTGGTCATCCAGCACGAGAAAGTAGCTTCGCGCCGAGCCACCACCAATGGCCGGCGCCAGACCGTCACGGACCAGCGCATAGGCCACGGCCCCACGCGCCACGGCCACTTCGGCGTCGTTGGCAAGCACACGCGGTGCGCTGCCGCGCCACTGTGCGAGCGTATCCACCAGGCGTGCGGCCAGCGTGGTGGCGCGAAAAACGCCGCCATTGAGCAACACGGTATCCGGCACGGGAAGTGCCTCCGCGCCGGGCGCAGACTCACCAAGCGCGGCGCGCGACGCGCCGGCGTGCCGTCCGAGAAAGGCCGCAAGATGGCGCGTGATCGCAGCATCGGCGGGATAAGGCAAACCAAACTCGACGATCCCTGCGCGGCGCCGGCGCGGTTGTTCGTCAGCCGCCACCATCGGAAAGAAACCGTCGGCGACGAGATGCAGGACTTCGTCGCGGCCAAGTTCGGCTGAGCGTGCGCCGCCCACCAGCCTGGACCCGGCACCGAGCAGCGTGACCGTCAGCTGTGCCGGTGCGTCGTCGGCGAGCAGGTGCTCCTTGGCTGTGCGGCACTGCTGCACGAGCTGCGAGAAGCGCGCCGCGGTCAGCCGCTGCCCCCCTGCACTCAGGCGCGGTTCCAGCAGGTGGGCCAGCGCCAGATCCATATTGTCGCCACCCAGCATCAGGTGATCTCCCACCCCGATACGGGTGAGTTGCGGCATGTCAGCCCCCGGCTCGGCCCGGATCAGGGTGAGATCGGTCGTACCGCCGCCGACATCGCACACCAGCAGCAGACGGGTATGCTGCAGTTCGGAGGCGAGGCTGGCGCGGTTGCGAAACAGCCAGTCGTAGCAGGCGGCCTGGGGCTCTTCGAGCAGACGCAGCGTGGACAGGCCTGCCAGGCGCGCCGCCTCGACAGTCAGCGCACGCGCGCCCTCATCGAATGAGGCCGGCACCGTGAGCACGATCTCCTGCGCCTCCAGCGGTGCCTGAGGAAAAAGCTGCAGCCACGCCGCGCGCACATGGGCAAGATAGCTCGCGCTTGCCGCCAGCGGCGACACCTTGGCTACATCATCGCCCGCGCCCCACGGCAAGATGGGCGCGAGCCGGTCGACGCCTGCATGTGACAGCCAGCTCTTGGCGCTCGCCACCGCCCGCCCCGGCACCTGAGCACCAAGATCACGTGCAAGGGCGCCGACCACGGCCTGTTCGACGCCGGCGAGATCGGGCGCAAGCCACGGCAAGGCCGTATCCCCCGCCGCCAGCTCCCCCTTTGCCGGGTGATAGCGCAAGGAGGGCAGCATCGACCGCTCGCCCACCGCACCGGGCGCCACGAGCTGGGCGATGGGCAGCAGATGAATCTCGTCGCTGCCTGGCTCGGCGTAAGCTACGACCGTGTTGCTGGTACCAAGGTCGATACCGACGCGGTAACGCATCGAGCGCACGGAGCCGACATCGCTGGAACGCTTGCTCACGTCAGACGGACGCCTCTGCACGCACCTCGAATTCGACCTTCCAGCGCTCGGTGCCGTCGACCGGCAAGGCTTCGAGCTCCAGCGTGCCGGCCTCCGTCACCCGTGCGTGCAGCCGCACCCGCACGATCTCGCCTGCAGCGCGGCCTTCGGCCGGCAGCGTGGCCTCAATCTCGTCGAGCTCCTGCAATTCGTCGACCGTCCACATGTCGAGCAAGGTGCCGACCTGATCCGTCCGCCGCACCGAAGAGCCGAAGAAACGAAAACGCACCGGTTCTCCCACCACCAGGCCGAACTCCTGCGCCGGCAGCGCAGCTTCTGTGCCCTCTTCCATGCCAAAAGGCGCCAGACACAAGGCCTCGATCGGAGGTTCCATGCCCGGCACCGCCGGCATGCTCGACTCGACCGCCACATAGTAGGCCCGCGCCGTGCCACCACGAATCCGCACTCCGCGGCCGCGGCGCACGTAGCCGTAGTAGGCCGCACCGCGAGCGACAGCCAGATCCAGATCGGCGCCACCAAGCAATCGCGCCGGCGGTGCGCCTTCGGCCGCCAGCCAGGACGCTAGCGTGGCCAGCAGGCGGTCCGCGAGCAGGCCGGATTTCAGCACCCCGCCGTTGAACAGCACTGCGGTGGGATGGAGAAAGCTCGCGTTGGGCGATTGCGCCGTCTGGAAGCCTTCAAGACTCGCTGTGGCCTCGCGCTGCCGGCTCAGGAAAGCCGCCAGATGGCGGGTGATCGCCGCGTCCTGCGCATAGGGCAGGCCCAGCTGGGTGAGCGCCGCCCGGGCACGGGTCTGTGGGTGGTCGGACACTGCCACATCGGGGAAGAAGCCCTTGAGCAGCACGGCATCCAGCTCGCTGCGGGTAAGCTCGGTACGTACCGAACCGCCAATGAGCTTGGCGCCGCGACTGGGCACCACCAGCGCGACCGTGTCTGCATCGGGTTCGGACAGCAGCTTTTCCTTGGCGCTTCGGCAAGCATAGGCAAGCGCACGGGTCTGCCATGCGTCGAGCCGCGTGCCCTGTTCCGCCAGCTTGCGCACCACGGCATAGGCCAGCGCCAGATCCATGTTGTCGCCGCCAAGCAGGATGTGGTCGCCCACTGCCACACGATGCGGCTCGAGCTTGCCGTCACGCTCGACCACGGCGATCAGTGACAGGTCGGTCGTACCGCCGCCGATGTCGACCACCAGGATGATGTCACCCGGTTGCACCTCCTTGCGCCAGCGCCCCTCACTGCTCTGAATCCAGCTGTAGAGCGCAGCTTGGGGCTCTTCGAGCAGGGTCAGACGGGTATAGCCGGCTGCGGCGGCGGCCTCGGCGG
This sequence comes from Azoarcus sp., assembly GCA_023230755.1. Taxonomy (GTDB): domain Bacteria; phylum Pseudomonadota; class Gammaproteobacteria; order Burkholderiales; family Rhodocyclaceae; genus Parazoarcus. Next base: position 27,041 of record JALNWS010000003.1, on the reverse strand, counting down.
TCAGCTCGCGCGCTGCCGGGTCGAAGGACGCCGGAATCGTGACGGTGACATCCTGTTCGGCAAACGGCGCCTCGGGGTGCGCGGCATTCCAGGCCTCGCGCAGGTGTTCAAGGTAGCGCACCGATGCGTCGAAGGGCGAGATGCGCGCAACCTCTTCGGGCGCATCGGCGGGCAGGATGGGCCCGCGCCGATCCACTCCGGGATGGCACAGCCAGCTCTTGGCGCTGGCCACCATGCGGATCGGGGTGCCTGCGCCACGCGCCCGTGCAAACTCACCCACCGCGAAATCCTGATCCGCATTCCACGGCAGAGCGAGATCGCCCGCTGCCAGCTCGCTGGCATGCGGCAGGTAGACGAAGGACGGCAGCAACGGCAAAGCCTCGACTGCACCCGGCCCGGTCAGCTGCGGAATGGCAAACACGTCCAGCGTCGCCTTCTCACCATCACTGGCCTCGGTATCGACATAGGACATCGCACAATGGGTCGTCCCGAGATCGATGCCGATCGTATAGCGTGCCGCCGTATCCGCAGTGTCACTCAGGGCTTCAGTGTTGTCGCTCATAGCTCGACCTCCGCCGGCGCGATGATGGCCGGATCGTGACTGTCGGACAGGCTGGGCAGACGCGTTTCGCTGACCCGCCAGCCCCGATGGGTCAGCTGCCCGCTGAAGGGCGGCTGACCCACCACGTTGCCACTGAGCCGAATCGCCGCAGCGTCGAAACCAGCAGCCAGGGTGATGCGATCGCCTTCGTTTTCTGCACGCACCGGCTGCAGGCTGAAGTGCTCACGCAGCGTCTTGCGGCAGCCCTCATGCACCAGGCGCGCGGCAGCGCCGATGTCGGCATCAGAGTAGGCGGTGATGTCTTCCTCGACGAAATCGACCAGGCGCGCCTCGCGCTGCAGCAGGCCGAGCAGTTGCAGCGCAGACTCAGGCGACGTCTGACGCAAGGCGCTTACCGGGGCGGCTGCCGGTTCAGGGGCGGCTGCGGCTGTCGGTTTGGGTTCTGCCTCGCCTGCGCGCAGGCGGCGAATGCCTGCTGCCAGTTGGGCATTGCCGATAATCGCGAAGAAGGTGCCGAAGGCGAGCGAAATACGGCCGAGCAATGAGGGGTTTGAATCAGTCATGCGGGCGCTCCTGGATCATGGGGTGAGCTGGCGGATCGTCGAATCGCAGTTGCAGAGGCAAGATGCGTCCTCGCGCCGGGTGCGCGGGCGTCGAAACCGACCGGTATTTTGCACCGCAATATAACCCATCCGCAGCCATCTGCCATTGCCCGGACCGATCTGCCTGGCCTCAAAACCATCGAAGCACAGCTCAGGGCCGTGGTCGAGGCAGCAAGCCAGCGCAACATATCCGGCATGGACCTGCGGCCTTCACCCCGTTTCGAAATTCCGCCTGATGCAGCGTCCCCGCCCGTTCAGGTTTGCCCGCTCAGACCGGATCGGAAGCGCACGGCGGAATCGAGCCCAGCACCGCAACCAGCAGGCGCCAGGCTTTCTCCACGCTCGCGACCTCGACCCGCTCACCCGGCGCATGTGCACCGCGGATGGTTGGCCCGAAGGAGATCATGTCCATATCGGGCCAGATCGCGGTCAGGATCCCGCATTCGAGCCCGGCGTGGATCACTTTCACCGCCGCATCGCCGCCGAACTCGCACCGATACACCGACTGGAACAATGCCAGCAGGCCGGAATGCGGATTCGGCGCCCAACCGGGATAGGGCTCGCGCACCTCGGCGGACATGCCCGCAAGTGAAAACAGGCTGACGATCTCGGCCGCCAGTTCGCGGGTTCCCGCATCGAGCAGCGAACGCACCATGAGCGTGGCCTCGATGGCCTCCGCACTCACGCGCAGCACGCCGAGATTACTCGACGTTTCGACCACACCGGGCACGCGTGCACTCATGCGTCTGACACCGTGCGGCGCAACGTGAAGTGCGCCCAGCACGCGCCGGCACGCGTCATCGTCGAGCACTCGCAGCGGCACGGCAGACTCCGGCAGCAGACGCAGCCGAAACCCTGCGTCCACGCCGCCAAGTTCTTCCGCGATGTCTTCCCCGACCCGCCCCAGCGCCGCCTGCAGCGTCTCTGCGCTGGCATCCGCCACCACGATCACGGCCTGCGCTTCTCGCGCCAGTGCATTGCGCGCCGTCCCGCCTTCCAGCCTCGCGACCCGGAAATCCACACCGCCCGCCACCAGCGCCTGCAGCGCGCGCACCAGCAACTTGATCGCGTTTCCGCGCTGCAGATGAATATCGACCCCGGAGTGCCCGCCTCTGAGCCCGTCCACCACGATGCGCACGGCCTGATATCCGCCCGGCACGGGCACAGACGCCAGCGCCGACTCGACCACGACATCCGCGCCGCCCGCACAGCCAAGGTAAAACTCGCCCCAGTCCTCGGTATCGATGTTGATCAGCAAGCGCCCGCGCACGGCATCGGGCCTCAGCCCATGTGCGCCACTCATGCCAGACTCCTCGTCGAGAGTCAGCAGGACTTCGAGTGCCGGATGCGCCACGTCGCCGGATTCAAGCACGGCCAGCGCGAGCGCGACGCCGATGCCGTTATCCGCCCCCAGCGTGGTCTCATCGGCCACCAGCCAGCCATCGCGCAGTTCCGCTTCGATTGAATCGTGTTCAAAGTCGTGCTTGCTGCCGCTGTTTTTCTGGCAAACCATGTCGAGATGCCCCTGCAGCACCACGCCGGGTCGGTTCTCGTATCCTGCGGTAGCGGGCTTGGACAGCACCAGGTTGCCGCACTCATCGACCTGGGCGCCGAACCCACGCGCCTTCGCCCAGCCCATCAGTTCATCCCGAACAGCCTGTTCATGGCCAGAGGCCCGGGGAATGCGGCACAGTGTGGAGAAATGCCGCCATACGGCAGCGGGTTCAAGCCTGGACAAGTCCATCCTGTGTATCCTCTTCAGTCATAGGGAGCGCGCCCGGCAACGGCTCACCCCGGGGCAAATGGTTTTCCCAAAAAGGATAGCGCGTTTGCAGCGCCAGATCGCACCCTGTGTTCGACACAGGTCCGTTGCCGGATGCGCCGCTCGACTACGCCGTAAGACATACACCTTTACAAGTAATTACCTTACGTAACAGCCCTTATGCAAAGGATGGCCTACCGTCGGGCTGTCGCTGCAGGACTCGATGCAGAGCATTTTCAGTATTCCCGGGAGCAGCCAGGTCATGAAAATTCACATCGCGAAGCACGCAGGCCGCCTGACCCTGTCATTGATCCTTGCGTTGTCGGTGAGCGCCTGCGTGGTTGCACCGGCCGAACCCTATTACGATAGTGGCGACACGATCTACATCACGCCGCAGCCCCGCGTCGAATACCGCGGCTACCCACCGGCGGCAGGCTACATCTGGATAGAAGGCAACTGGATCTGGGGCGGACATCGCCACGAATGGGTTCCGGGGCGCTGGGCACCCCCCTCTCGGCGCGCCTACGAAGTTCAGCGGCGGGAGCGCATGATTGAACTCGAACGCATGCGGGTCCACCAGCAGCGCCAGTCACTGGCAATAGAACGCGAACGCGCGCAACGGGCCCGCGCAGCCGAACAAGCGCAGCGCGAGCAGGCAACAAGAACAAGAGATCGCTCCGAGCAGTCGCGACGAGATCAGGCGCGGGAACGGGACCAGCCACGCACCGAGCGCCAGGAACCCCGCCAAGCCGAGCCCGACAGGCCAGACCGGAGTGAGCGCAGCCGTGACGACGCTCGGGCAAGCGAGCGCAGCCGCGACCGCAGCGAGTCGCGCGATGCCCACCGGCGGGACGACGACCGCCGGGACTAGACCGCCCGCTTGCGACGGCACCGCTCACGGCGAAGCACATACTTCCAGCGGGTGACGCCAGCATGACAGAGGCGCACAATAATCGCAGTGGCAACGGCGGGGCCGGCCTCCGGCTCCGCGCTTCCTCAGGTCTTGCCGCGCCGCCCACCTCACTTCGACCCGGACATGATCGAACCCCTGCTCCTGACCTCTGCGCGGATTGTCACCTTCTTCAATCAGCAGCTATTGACCAACGCAAGCGGCTTCTTTTTTGAACGCGATGAGCGCCTGTTTCTGGTCACCAGCCGACATGTCGTGTGTGACCTTGCCAACCAGCACCAGCCCAACCGGATTGAGATCGAGGTGCACATGGACGCCGACAATCTCACCGAATCGACCGGTTTTTCGATGCCCCTTTACCGCAACGGCAAGGGCGTCTGGCGCGAAGGGCTCGACACGGCGGGCAACATCGACGTTGCCGTACTCGAGATCGACCGCGAAGCGCTTCCCGGGAAAGCGGTTTATCGCGCCTTCACGCCGCAGCACCTGCTTGGCCATCTCGACCAGGTCGAAGTTGGCACTTCATTGCTGGTTGTCGGTTTTCCACTCGGTTTTCACGACACGCTCAGCCACATGCCGGTGGTGCGCCACGCCATCATTGCGTCCTCATTCGGCTTGCGCTTTCAGGGCAACGGTTACTTCCTCACCGATGCACGCACCCACCGCGGAACCAGCGGTGCCCCGGTGGTCATGCGAATCCAGACGCCGGAGGACGAGCATACCGAGCTGCCGTGGATGCTGCTCGGCATCCATTCGGCGCGCCTCGACGTCGGCTCCCGCGACCAGCAGGTTGACGAGGCCCTGGGCCTGAACTGCGCCTGGTATGCAGACATCCTGCTTACCCTGACAGAAAATCAGGCGGGTCCGAGCAGCGCCTCGAAAGGCTTATTTTAAGACTGACGGTTTCCCCGGCCCCTGCGGCCTATACTGAGTGAGCGTCTGCATCTTCAGACGCCCATCAGGAGATTCGTCATGACCAAGTCACAACACAGCAACAAGGAAACACGAAAACAACCTGCGTTGAGCCCGAAGGAAAAAAAGGCGGCCAAACAGGCCAAAAAACACGAATCGGACGTCAAGCCGCTCGTTCCTGGCCGCTGAGGCGGCATTGTGCCGCAGGCCTCTGCCATTGGCATGGCAGGCTGATTACTCTTCCAGCAGCATCTTCTTCAGGTAGTCCGGCAGGCCGGAGAGCACCAGCGTATCGGAGGCGCGGTCGTACTGGATCGCGCCCGAACGCAATCCGCTGCGATCGAACTCCAGCTTCCATTGTTCGCCACTGGCGCGAAAGCGCACCAGCGGGCGAATGGCACGCCGATCAGGCACGAAGCCGCTGCTCAGCTTGATGGCTTCGGAATTGAGCGCCGTATCCAGACGCTCGGGCTGCTCAGGCCACACCTGGCGCGCGATTTCGTCCAGCGCGACCGGCTCGCCCGTCTCACCCAGTTCATCCAGATAGCCGTGGGCGCGCTCCAGCAGCGCATCGCGCGCCGGCGCCTCAAGCCTCTCGGTCTCGACGAACTGGTTGAGCGCCAGCACCAGCTTCTTGGTCTCCTTGAGCGCGATCACGATGTCGCTGCAACCGAGGAAGCGCTTGAACCACGCCGCGACATCACCACGCCCTTTCAGAAAACTGATGTAACGCTCGTCGCCGCGCTGCCAGCCGGCCAGGTCGATGCGCCCGGCCGCACGCAGACTGGAGAAATCCAGATAGCTGCAGTCGACGATGTCGAGCGCACCGCTGATCGCAGAGCCAATGCTCTCGCCCACCAGCGCCACCCACAGGCAGTCAGTGCCACCTTCGGAGATGCGGGCGATCACCACGAACGCGCTGACGTCGAGTTCCTCGTCATGCGCGCAAAGCTGCAACTGCTCCATCATGTGCCGGGAAAGCGTGATGAAGTCGGTGCTGCGCTCGACCACGTGCTCACGCAGGAGCCGCGACATCGGAAAGTTCTCCTCGTCCTCCTCGAAGCAACCGAAGCCCTTGCTTGAGCGGTCGGCGTAGTGAGTACACAGACGTTCGACGAGGCGCACCGCAGCATCGTCGAGCGGACAGCCCGCTGCGCGCAACTCGATCGCAGCCGGGGCCTGTGCATCCTTGATCAGGCGATGGACGACAAGGTCGGTGATGGTGTGCTGGATCTGGCTGGACTGATTCGGCTTCATGCGAAGGACTCGGGGGCGTTTCGGGGGGCGAATTCTCTCACGTCAGCCCCCCGGCTCCCACCATCCCGGATATATACGCTTCGGTACAAACCAAGGTATCCTGCACGCCTAGAATGGTTTCTGCCGCCTGACCGACTTCGCCCGAGACGAGATCGGGTTCCGGGCCAGCACTCATCCCGCTCAATAAAGAGTTTCATCATGAAAAACATCAAACTGGCTTACCTGCTCCTGATCGCAGGCCTGACAGCCTTATGGCTGCTTGCGGACAACATCCTCTCGATACCCTACGACTTCTTCGCTTACCGCGCGTCACTGATCAATTACAGCGGCATCATCGGCATCGGGGTCATGAGTGTCGGCATGATCCTCGCCATGCGTCCGGCCGCGATGGAACCCCTGCTCGGCGGTCTCGACAAGGGCTACCGCCTGCACAAATGGCTGGGCATCACCGGCCTGGTGGTCTCGGTGCTGCACTGGCTGCTGGCCAACGGTCCCAAATGGATGGTCGGCTGGGGCTGGATGGAACGCCCTCAGCGCGGCCCGCACGTTGAACAGACCAATGCCGTATTTGCCTTCTTCGACAGTCAGCGCCATCTCGCCGAGTCCATCGGCGAATGGGCCTTCTACGGTGCCGTCGTGCTGATGGTGCTGGCACTGGTGAAGTGGTTTCCCTACCGCTATTTCTTCAAGACCCACCGCATTCTCGCCATCGCCTACCTGGCCTTGGTCGCTCACGCCGTCGTGCTGATGAAGTTCGACTACTGGGGTGAAATCATCGGCCCGCTGATGGCCGTGCTGATGGTTGCGGGCAGCGTTTCCGCGGTCATTTCGCTGACCCGGAAGGTCGGTAGCCAGCGCAAGGCGCGGGGCACGATTGAAGAACTCGAGTACCACCCGGAGAACCGGGTACTGAAGGTTTCCGTCAAGCTCGCCGGTCCCTGGGCCGGACACAAGGCGGGTCAGTTTGCCTTCGTTACCTTCGACCCCGCGGAAGGCCCTCACCCCTTCACCATCTCCTCGGCATGGCAAGGTGATGGCAAGCTGTTCTTCCTGATCAAGGGCATCGGCGATTACACCCGCAGCCTGCCGTCAAGGCTGAAAGCGGGCGATGCCGTGGTCATTGAAGGACCTTATGGCCGATTCGAATTCGAAAGCGACAAACCGGGGCAGATCTGGGTCGCTGGCGGGATCGGCATCACGCCCTTCATTGCCCGCATGCAGAGCCTGATCGACAAACCGGATGCACCGGCGGTCGACCTCTTCTACAGCACCAGCGCACCCGACGAACGCTTCATTGACCACGTCAGGCAGATTGCGGACGCAGCCAAGATTCGCCTGCACGTACTGGTGGCCGACAAGGACGGGCGCCTCGATGCCGAACGGATACGCAAGCAGGTGCCGGACTGGAAGCGCAGTGACATCTGGTTCTGTGGCCCTTCCGGCTTCGGCAGCGCGCTGCGCAAGGATTTCGCTTCCAACGGCCTGAGCGCAGATGATTTTCATCAGGAACTCTTCGACATGCGTTGAGCCACATTGACGCAGTGAAAAACAACCGGGCCTGACGCCGCAATGCGACGCCAGGCCCGGATACGTTATGTGACGACGGCGGTCGTCGCGGCGCTCAGAGCGCGCCGGTGTATTCCCCACGCGCCGGATAGTCTGCCTTGATCGCGAAGTCGATGGCTCCCAGCAGGTCCTGGAACAGGGGACGTGCGAACGGCATGGTCTGTACGGCGCCGTAGTACAGCGTACCGTCGGGACGAACGAGAAAGACCCCCGGTTCGCTGAAGAGTGCCGGCTCCTCGAGGCCGATCGACGTCTTGCCGCGCGAGGTGCTGATATACAACCCCCATTGGCGCGCGGCATGCAGGCTCAGACCATAACCGAACTTGACGCCGCTGGCCTTGACCTTCTCGGCCATCAGCTTGCCACGCTCCTCGTCGTCGCTGCTAACGGCAATGAGATTGACGCCACGTTCAGCGAACTGAGATGCCAGACGCTCGAGTTCGATCAGGTACTTGGCGCAGATCGGGCAATGCAGGCCGCGGTAGAACACGATCAGATCGAAGCGCTCACCTGGCGCAGCCCCCAGAACGAACCGTCCACCATCGGTCAGCGAAACGTTAAGGGCAGGTACCGGCTGGCGGGGAATCAGTGCATTTACGGTCATTGTCTTTCATCCTCGAATTCTGTGTGCGGCGCTACCCTCAGGCGGCGCCAGGAAAAGAATCAGCGCGCGACATGCCATTGCTGCCACCTTGTCGTGCTTGATCCAACGGCTTCATTGTGATGTACTTTACGCAACATAAAATACGAATTTGATTGCAGATCGTACAATCACTATGCCAAATCGACTTGACCGCCTCTCTGCCTTGCTCGAGGGTCTCGCACCGCGGGTCTCCGTCATGCGCCCCCACAGCGGCGTATCAACGCTCAACTTTGGCGCCGCTCAGGGCGCACGCCTGCACCTGCATCTGATCGCCCGGGGCGAGATCCTGCTGCACGCGCAATCGGGGCAGACGAGTGCGGCGAATGCGCCCGCGATCGTCGTCTGTCGCGCCGACATCGCGCACACGATCACGGTTTCGGCGCCCGATGCACTCATGTGTGCCGAGGCCGTACTGGAAGGACCAGCCGCCTCCCTGCTGTTGAGCGAATTCCCGCAAGCGCTGGTGCTCGCACTCAATGAGTCCGACGCGGCCCTCGGTCATGTCGTGCGCCTTATCGCCTCCGAATTGAGCAACCCGCGCTGCGGACAACCTGCACTGCTCAATCGTGCGGGCGACATCCTTTTCATCGGTCTCCTGCGCCACCTCGTTGCCCAGCCGCAGACAAGCAGCGGTTTGTTCAACGGCCTTGGAGACCCTCGCATTTCTCGCGCCCTCGTCGCGATTCACGCCGCCCCCCAGACACAATGGACGCTGGAGATGCTGGCCGACGAAGCCGGCATGTCACGCACCTCCTTTACAACCCGCTTTCGCGAACTGATGCACCAGCCACCCGGCAAGTATCTGGCGCAGCTCAGGCTGTCGATCGCGAACCAGGCGGTTCGTGCCGGCGCCGGACTCAAGCAGGCCGCGCGCGAAAGTGGCTACGCCAGCACTGCTGCGCTTTCACGCGCCCTGTCACGCTCGCACGCCCGTGATGGAACCCTTGTGCGTGAAGCCTAGGAAGCATGCAGCCCTGCCATTTCTCAGCATGCACAATGCAACTCGCAATGCGACAATCCCCGATTCGACCCCGATCTCACGAGTCATACCATGGGCACTTCGAGCTACTGGCTGTTGCGTCACGAAAATCAGCTCCTGACGGTCAAAGACCCTGCCGGCGTCACTGCGTTCCCGTTCGGCACGGCTGCAGACTTTGACGCGCCGGCTGATGCCTTGCTGATCGGGGAATGGCAGGGCGCCCCATGTCATGCGGCCGATGTCGACACCCTTCCCTGTGGTCTCGACGCCGAACTGACGCCTGTGCGCGCCATTTTCGGCCTTGCTGGCGCCGAAGCGTTTGCGCTGGCCGGTCGCGCCACGCAACTGCTGGACTGGCAGAGGAACCACCGCTTTTGTGGCCGCTGCGGCACCCCAACGACGATGGCGACTGGCGAACGCGCAATGTCCTGCAGTGCCTGCGGCCTGGTGGCCTACCCACGCATTTCCCCCGCAGTCATGGTGCTCATCCGCCGTGGAGAAGCGCTTCTGCTGGCCCGCAGCCCGCACTTCGCACCCGGCGTTTTCAGCGCGCTGGCAGGCTTTGTCGAAGCGGGAGAAAGCCTTGAAGAATGTGCGGCGCGAGAGGTGCGCGAAGAGGTCGGGATCGAGATCACCGGGCTGCGCTACTTCCGCAGCCAGTCCTGGCCATTTCCGAATTCACTGATGCTCGCCTTTTTCGCCGACTACGCGGGCGGCAAGATCACACCCGACCCGTCGGAGATCGAGGCCGCCGACTGGTTTCTGCCCGACGCTCTGCCCTTGCTTCCCGGCCCGCTGAGCATTGCGCGCCAGTTGATCGATGCCGCCTGCAATCAGTCCTGACAAAAAATCGCGTTGATCAGTGATGACGCTTCTGCCGCACCCTCACTGATCAACGATTTGGACATTTAACGCGTCCCCGGCCCGCCATCCTGTTCAATCGAGGGGTCAAGCGGCGTAGGATAATGCCAATGGCGACACCATCTGACGGCTCCATGGCCCCCGTAGCACCCGCGCTCAAAATCGGTACCATCGAGGCAGTAAAAGGCCCGGTGGTCGACATCATCTGCGAGCATCCCCCTCCCCTGCACCGGGCGCTTTATGCCCAGCCCAATGGCGAGCGCTGCATCCTCGAAGTGTTTCGCGAACTGGGCGAAGGACACGTGCGGGCCATCGCATTGCACCGGACGGCGGGTCTGGCACGCGGCCAGGCGGTGATGGATACGGGAGGTCCGCTGCAGATTCCGGTCGGGCCAGCGTGCCTTGGGCGCCTGCTCGACGTGTTCGGCAATCCGCTCGACGGTGAAGCACCCATTGAGGCCTCAGACTATCGCCCACTGGTCAGCCCGCCCGGTCCGCTGGCAGAGGCTCGCGCCGCCGAGAGCGTGCTGGAAACCGGTATCAAGGTCATCGATCTGCTGTGTCCTTTCGTCCGCGGCGGAAAAACCGGCCTGTTCGGCGGTGCCGGCGTGGGCAAGACCGTGCTCATCACCGAGTTCATGAATGCAGTGATCCAGTTGCACTCAGGTGTGTCGGTATTTGCGGGTATCGGCGAGCGTATCCGCGAAGGTCACGAACTGTGGCACGACATGCGCGAGGCCGGCGTCATGCCACGCACGATCATGGTGTTCGGACAGATGGACGAATCGCCCGGCGTGCGCTTCCGCGTAGGCCTCACCGGCCTCACCTACGCCGAATACCTGCGCGACACCGTGGGCAAGGACGTGTTGCTGCTGATCGACAACGTGTTCCGCTTTGTCCAGGCTGGCAGCGAGATCTCCGGCCTGCTCGGCCGCATGCCAGCCACCGTCGGCTACCAGCCGACACTGTTGTCCGAAGTGGCCGAACTCGAAGAGCGCATCTCGTCCAGCACGGCTGGCAACATCACCTCGGTGCAGGCTGTGTACGTTCCCGCCGACGACATGACCGACCCTGCGGTCAACGCCATCTACAGCCATCTTGACACCATGGTGGTGCTGTCGCGCAACCAGGCCGCCAAAGGCATCTACCCCGCGGTCGACCCGCTGCTGTCGAACAGCAAGATGATGGATCGCCACTTTCTCGGCGAACGTCATTACCGGGTGGCCGAGAACGTGCGCGAACACCTCGCCCGCTATCGCGAACTGGAAGACATCATTGCCATGCTTGGCGTGGAGTCGCTTTCGGAGACGGACCGCCGCATCGTCGGCCGCGCGCGCCGACTTCAGCGCTACCTGACCCAGCCCTTCCACGTCGTCAGTCCGCACACAGGCATTGCCGGCGTGTCGGTTGCGCTCAGCGACACACTGGACGACTGTGAAGCCTTTTTGCGCGGTGACCATGACGCAGTACCCGAAGCCGACTGTTACATGCGCGGCACCATGAAGGGGCAAGGCAAATGAGCACCTTCACCCTGCACATTGCCAGTGCCACCCGGCAGACCCGCTTCGACGCAATCGCCAGCTTCGTCGGCAGCGATGCATCCGGGCAGTTCGGGCTCATGTCTGGCCATGTACCGATGGCCACAGTACTGCAACCCGGCCTGGCCCGTTTCCGCGAACCGGATGGCGCCCCGTGGCGCTACATCGCCTTGCCCGGCGGCACCCTGCGATTTGCCGACAATGTCCTCGCCATTGCCACCCGCAGCTTCGTGGTCGGCGATGAACTGACCAAGGTGCGGGCCGAACTGGATGAAGCGCTGGCGCGCGAAACCAGGCAGCAGACCGATCTGCGACACAACCTCGATCAGCTGGAGTCCGCACTCGCACAGCGACTGTGGAACCTGGAGCGGTGATGATGCCCCCCTCTTCGCCCAGAAACGCGCCCGAGAACAAGCCTGCAGAATTCCGTCAAGAAGCGCTCAACGACGCGGTGGACAAGGATGTCGCCCGCATCGAGAAAGGTGAACGCGAGCGCCGCAGCGTGCTCGGCTATACCGTATTCATGGGCACCATCGCCGGCCTGTTCGTGCTGCCGGTGGTCGGTGGCGCCTACCTTGGCCGCTGGCTGGACGGACTCGCCGACGGCTATTCCGTGCGCTGGACGGTGAGCCTGATCCTGCTCGGTGTCATTATCGGCGGGGTAAATGTCTATCGCTATCTGGAGGAGCATCCATGAGCCACCGACATCCGGAACGGACAGCTTGAGCCGATCATGGACACTGAATCGATCATCTTCACCATCGGCCCGCTGGCGATCACCCGCCCGGTGGTCACGACCTGGGCAGTGATGCTGGGTCTCACCCTGTTGTGCGCGATTGCGACCCGGCGCCTGAAGCTCGATCCCGGCCCCTTCCAGACCATGCTCGAAGGCATCGTTGGCACCATCCACGACGCCATCGACGACACCCTGCCCGACTACGGCGTGCGTCTGCTGCCCTTCATCGGCACGCTATGGATCTTCATTGCCATTGCCAACCTGGTGGGCGTGCTGCCCGGCGCGAGTTCGCCGACGGGCGATCTCTCCACCACTGCAGCACTGGCCATACTGGTCTTCCTGTCGGTGCATTGGTTCGGCATCCGTGGCGAAGGGGTGCGCGCCTATCTCTCGCACTATGTGCAGCCCAGCCCGATCATGCTGCCCTTCCACATCATCAGCGAGATCTCACGCACCGTGGCACTGGCGGTGCGCCTCTTCGGCAACGTCATGAGCCTGGAGACCGCCGCGATCCTCGTGCTGCTGGTCGCCGGCTTTCTGGTGCCTGTGCCGGTGCTCGCCCTGCACATCGTCGAAGCACTGGTGCAGGCCTACATCTTCGGCATGCTGGCGCTGGTATACATCTCAGGCGGCATACAGTCGCAGCAATCCCGATCTTCCCGTATCAAGGCAGGAGCCTCTTCATGAACGACATGACCTACTTCACCACGCTGTCCACCGTTGGCGCACTGTTTGCCATCGCGCTCGGCGTGTTCTTTCCGGCGATGGCCATGGGCCGCGCCATCAGCCAGGCGCTTGATGCGATTGCGCGTCAGCCCGAAGCCGAAAAATCCATCTCGCGTCTGCTCTTCATCGGCCTGGCGATGATCGAATCACTGGCCATCTACGTGCTGGTGGTGGTGCTCATCGTGCTGTTTCGCAACCCGTTGCTCGAATACCTGCTCAAGTAAGGACGACCGATCATGCAACTGGACTGGACGACTTTCCTGCTCCAGATCGTCAATTTTCTGGTGCTGGTGTGGCTGCTCAAGCGCTTTCTCTACCGGCCGGTGCTCGACGTTATCGCCCGTCGCCGCGAGGGGATCGAGAAAGCCCTGAATGACGCCCGCGACGCAGAGGCGCGCGCCGAAACCTTGCGTCAGGACTATGAACGCAAGCTCGCCGAGCAGGACAGCGCGCAGGCTGCCAGCATGGCCAGGCTGGCCGACGAAATAGCGGCTGAACGCAGCCGGCGCATGGCAAAGCTCGACGCGGAACTCGCCACGGAACGTGAGCGTCAGGCGGCGCTGGTCGAGAAGCAGACCGCCGATGCCGGCCGCAAGGCAGGCGATGCCGCACGTGCGGCTGCCCTGAGTTTCGTCAGCCGCCTGCTTGGCCGGCTCTCGGGCGCAGAGCTCGACCGCCGCCTGCTCGACATGCTCATCGAGGATCTCGCCACGCTTCCCGCCGAGCAACTCGAAGCCTTGAACGATGCAGCCGCGGCGCCCGACGCCAGCCTGCAGCTCACCACTGCCCGGGCGCTGAGCGAAGCCGACCAGACCCGCCTGCTGAGCGCACTCAGCAACGCCCTTGGGCACAGCCTGCCAATGACGAAGCAGATCGATCCGTCCATGCAGTCGGGCCTGCGCGTTGGCATCGGCCCGTGGATGCTTGCCGCAAGCCTTGCCGACGAGCTGGCGTTCTTTCGCTCGGGAGCCCGCCGTGCGTGCTGAGCATTTCGATCCGCCCGCCACGGCGGCCAGCGCCGACTACAGCCCGCGCCTGCGCTTTGTCGAGCGTGGCAAGGTGAGCTCGGTGGGCGATGGCGTGGTGTGGATTGAAGGCCTGCCTTCGGCGCGGATGGACGGCATCATCAGGATCTCGGACGGCAGCGAGGCGCTGGTCTTTCACCTCGCTCCCGACCGGATCGGCGCCATTCTGCTGACCACCACTCCCGCGCTCATGCCCGGCTGCGAAGCGCGGCAGTCCGGCGAGGTCCTCACCACGCCGACAGGTGATGGCCTGCTCGGCAGGGTCATCGATCCGCTGGGCACGCCGCTCGACGGAGGCCCAGCACCCGACTGCAGTGGTCGCCGCCCGATGGAGGGCGACTCGCCTCCCATCGTCGCACGCGATTTCGTCGACCGTCCGCTCTACACGGGCAGCAAGATCGTCGACACGCTGATCCCGATCGGCCGCGGCCAACGCCAGCTGCTGATTGGCGACAACGGTACCGGCAAGAGCACCCTCGCCCTCGACGCCGTCATCAGCCAGCGTGGTCAGAACGTGCGCTGCCTGTACGTCATGATCGGGCAAAAGCGTTCGTCGGTGGTGCAGACCATCGAGACACTTCGTGCTCACGACGCACAGGCCTACACCACCCTGGTCGTGGCCGAGGCGACGGCGAGCACCGGCATCCGTTACCTCGCCCCTTTCGCCGGCTGTGCGATTGCAGAAGACTGGATGAACGCAGGTCACGACGCCCTGATCGTGTATGACGACCTCACCACCCATGCTCGCGCCTACCGCGAGCTGTCACTGCTGTTGCGGCGCCCGCCAGGCCGCGAAGCCTACCCCGCCGACATCTTCTACCTGCACGCACGCCTGCTTGAACGCTCAACCCGCCTCAGCGCGGCCAACGGCGGCGGCAGCATGACCGCACTGCCGATCGCCGAAACCGAGCAAGGCGAGATTGCGGCCTACATCCCGACCAACCTGATCTCGATCACCGACGGCCAGATCCATTTCGACAGCAAGCAGTTTGCCCGCGGCGTGCTGCCCGCGATCGACATCACGCGCTCGGTCTCGCGCATCGGCGGCAAGGCTCAGCACGAGGCGATCAAGCGCGAAGCCGGGCGCATGAAGCTGGACTACCTGCAGTTTCTCGAGCTCGAAGTCTTCACCCGTTTCGGCGCAAAGCTCGAAGCATCAATGGAAGCCCGCATCCGGCGCGGCCGGCTGTTGCGCGGCATCCTCGCCCAGGATCGCCTTGACCCGCACACCGCCCTGGATCAGCTCGCCTGGCTCACCGCCTGCAACGAGAACCTGCTCGACGGTGTCGACGACGGCGCCCTCGACACCGCACTGCGCCGTCTGCGCAAAGGTGTTGCAGGCAGCGGGCTCACACTCGACAGCCCGCGCGCCGAATGGCTGACAGCCGTGCGCGGCTGGCTGCATGCAGCGACGGAGCCGCCGGCCCCAGCCGAACCAGGCGCGGCAACTGTCGCCCCCGCTGACGAAGCATGAGCAAGCGCCGCGAGCTGGAAAACCATATCGACAGCCTCGCCGACATCGGCGAGCTGCTCGGCGCAATGAAGAATCTCGCCCTCGTCGAAAGCCGCCGCATCAACACCTTCATCGATGCCCAGCGAGCTGCCGCCAGCATCGTGGAGCACACGCTTGCAGATTTCATTGCGGACTATTCAGCGCACATTGTGTCTGCACCTCCCCATGGCGAGGTGCTGTGCCTGATCGGATCCGAGCGCGGGTTCTGCGGTGATCTCAACCAGCGCCTGATCGCCGCAACCGAAGGCATGACGAAGGGTGCGCAGATCGTCCTCGTCGGCAGCCGCCTGGCCGATGCATGGACCCGCGATTTCGCGGCGAGCATCCCCGGCGCCGGGTTTGCCGATGAGGTGCAGAACGTGCTCGCGAACCTCGTCGCTACCCTCACCCCCTTGCTTCAGGGGTCGCGCCAGCTCGGCCTGCCCGCGCTCAGCCTGCTCTATCTCGGCGACGCCGGCGTCATTCATCATGCGCTGCTGCCAGCGCCGGCGCCACGGCGAGGTGGCCCGCAGCGCAGCCATGCGCTGCAGCTCAATCTGTCACCGCAGGCGTTTCATGCGGGGCTGATCGACCAGTTTCTCGAGACCGCGCTCAGCGGCGCGCTGTACGACGCGCTGCTGCACGAGAACCAGCTCCGTCTCGAACACATGGAGCAGGCTGGCCACCGTATCGACGAGCAGCTCGAGGACCTTGGCCGGCGCAGCAATCGCGCACGCCAGGAAGAGATCACCGAGGAAATCGAGATCATCCTGCTGTCGAGCCTTGGCAGCCGGGAACCCTGACCCACGTCGCGCCGATCACGGCGCATCCGACTCAGAGGTCCAGCTGCAGCGCCGCCAGTCTCGAATACAGCCCACCCTGTCTGCGCAAGTCCTCCGGCGTGCCGGTTTCGACGACGCGCCCCCTCTCCATGACCACGATGCGATCGACTTTCTGCACGGTGGCAAGCCGATGCGCGATGATCAGTGTCGTGCGCCCCTCCATCGCGGCATTCAGCCCCTGCTGCACCAGGATCTCGGATTCGGCGTCGAGCGCACTGGTAGCCTCGTCCAGCAGCAGCAGGCGTGCGTGCATGAGGATCGCCCGCGCAATGGCGATGCGCTGACGCTGCCCACCCGACAGCCGCGTGCCGCGCTCGCCAAGAAAGGTCTGGTAGCCCTCGGGCAAGCGACCGATGAACTCGTCCACCAGCGCCGCGCGTGCGGCCTGCATGACTTCTTCGTCGGTCGCATCCATGCGCCCGTAACGGATGTTTTCCAGCGCATTGGCGGAGAAGATCACCGGGTCCTGCGGCACGATGGCGATGCCCTTGCGCAGATCGTGCAGGCTGAGTTGCCGGATGTCCTGACCGTTGATGAATACGCTGCCGCCAGTCACGTCGTAGTAGCGCAGCAGAAGCTGAAACAGGCTGGTCTTGCCCGCACCCGACGGCCCCACCAGCGCAACACGTTCGCCGGGCCGGATCTCCAGGCTGATGTCGTCCAGCGCACGCACCTGCGGGCGGCCGGGGTAGGCGAAGACGACATGGTCAAGCCGGATGCCGACTTGCGCGGCGGGCGCCGGCTTCAGGGTTTCGGCCTGTTCCCGGATGGCGGACTCGGCATGCAGCAGATCGAGCAAACGCTCGGTCGCACCGGCCGCGCGCATCACGTCGCCCCACACCTCCGCCATCGTCCCAACGCCGCCTGCGACCAGCGCCGCATACAGAACGAAAGAGGCCAGCTCACCGCCGGTCATCACGCCGTCATGCACCTGACGCGCGCCAATCCACAGCACGAAAATGATCGTCCCCATTACGGCGGTGATGATCAGCGCGGTCAAGGCCGCACGCACCCGCGTGCGCTGGATCGCGGTGACGAAACTGATTTCGGTACGATCGGAAAAACGCTTCGCTTCCTGCCGTTCCTGGGTACAGGCCTGCACCGTGGGCATGGCATTGAGAATCTCGCCAGCCAGCGCAGAGGTGTCGGCGATGCGGTCCTGCGACTCCCGCGACAGGCGCCGCACCTTGCGTCCGATCACCATGATGGGCAGCACCAGCAGGACCATCAGCACCAGGTTGAGCGAGAACAGGTAGAGGCTGGTGACGGCCAGCATGATCATGCCGCCGAGGAACTGAAACAGGCTGCGCAGCCCCATCGAGATAGAGCTGCCGACCACGGTCTGGATCAGCGTGGTATCGCCGGTCAGACGCGACAGCACCTCGCCCGTCTGCAAGGTCTCGAAGAACTGCGGCGACTGCGACAACACCCGGGCATACACTGCGTTACGCAAGTCGGCCGTTGCCCGTTCCCCCACCCAGGACACGGTGTAATAGCGCATCGCCACCGCCAGCGCCCACAGGCTGGCGAGACCGAACAAGGCCAGAAAATGGCCATTCAGGCTCAGGGCACCCAACAGGCCGGTTCCGGCTGCCTCCCGGCTCTGCGCGCCGAAGCCGAAATCGATGAGATCGCGAAACGCCAGCGGCACCAGCAGGATCGTACCCGAGGCGACGCACAGCAAGACGAGAGCCAACGCAATGCGTGCCCGGTAGGGGCGCAGGAAAGGCCACAGCCCGCGCAGCACCGAAAGCCGCCGCGCCCCCTTCGCAGAATCCTGCCCGCGCTGTGTCATCGGCGTCCCGTCAGGCCGGTTTGCGGAATTCGTTCGCGACCCAGGCGTTCGCGCTGCTGGTCGTAAGCTTGAATCCGGCCGACACCTTGAGCCGGGCCAGCTCTTCGCCATTTGCATCAAATGCGGCAAGCATCGCGTAAGGATCGTACTCGTCGGGTTCGATGTCGAGGGTGACGTCGATGCGCCCGTCGTCGGTGTTCACCGTGACCCTCTTGTGAAACATCGCGTGCAACTGCTGCTCATGCCGACGCCTGAACTCGGACGCGGTCTTGACCAGTGTATTGAAGGCATTGGCGTCGAGTGGCTTCGGATTCTTCTTGTCGCGCCCCATCGTCCATGGGCCGACCAGAGCAGGTTCGGGCTCGCCGTCGATGGTCATCGACACGGCCCAGCCCTCGTCATCCTCGTTCTTGATCACGCGCGCGGTCCAGCCGTCATCGCACCACAGTCGCGCCTCTTTGATCGGCGCAGATTCGTCGAGTCCGTCGGACTCGCTGCTTGAAATTTCAGTCATCACGGCATTTTACTGCTGCGGCGCACCCAGCAGGGCCTGCCGCCACTGAAAATGGACCGCCACTTTGACCAGATCACAGTCGGGCTGCGTATTCGGGGCGTACACTATGCGGACGTCTACCTTCAAGAAAACCCATGCTGGATATTGCCGCAATCTGTCTCGTCGTCACCGCCCTGCTCGCCTATCTGAACTACCGCTTTGTCGGCCTGCCGACCTCGATCGGGGTCATGGTCACGGCGCTCGGTTTTTCGCTGCTGCTGGTCGGGCTCGATGCCTTCGACCTGGTGCATGGGCTGCGCAACTACGAAGAATCCTTTCTGCGCTCGATCGACTTCTCCAACGTCCTGATGCAGGGCATGCTGTCCCTGCTGCTGTTTGCCGGCGCCCTGCATGTGGACTTGAGCGAACTGCGTGCCTACCGCTGGCAGATCGGCCTGCTGGCCGTTGTTGGCACCGTGCTGTCGACGCTCGTGGTCGGCGTGGCGATGTGGTGGGTGCTACCCTGGGTCGGCCTGCCCATTCCGCTCATCTATTGCCTGCTGTTCGGCGCACTCATCTCGCCCACCGATCCGATCGCGGTAATGGGCATTCTCAAGTCCGCCGGGGCGCCGAAGAATCTCGAACTGGTGATCTCCGGTGAGTCGCTGTTCAACGACGGCGTCGGCGTGGTCATCTTTTCGCTGCTGCTCGGCACGCTCGCCAGCGGCGAAGCGCCGACCTTTGCCCACGGTGCCGAACTGCTCGCGCATGAAGCTGGCGGCGGCCTGCTGTTCGGCCTCGTGCTGGGCTACACCACCTTCCGCCTGCTGCGCAGCATCGACAACTACCAGGTTGAAGTGCTGATCACGCTGGCGGCGGTCATGGGCGGCTATGCGCTGGCAAGCCGCCTGCACGTCTCCGGCCCGCTGGCCATGGTGGTCGCCGGCCTCATGATCGGCAACCACGGTCGCGCACTCGCCATGTCTGATACCACGCGCCATCACGTGGATCTGTTCTGGGAGTTACTGGACGAAATCCTCAACGCCGTGCTCTTCGTGCTGATCGGCCTCGAAGTCATTCTGCTTCAGTTCAATGCCGGCATCGCCGCCGCCGCAGTGGCGGCCATCATCGTGACGCTGCTGGCGCGCACGCTCACCGTCGGCTTTCCGGTTGCAGCACTTCACTCGCGCTTCGGCCTTCCCCAGGGCGCCGCGCAGGTCCTGACCTGGGGCGGACTGCGGGGCGGCATCTCGGTCGCCCTCGCGCTCTCGCTGCCGGCCGGACCTGAACGCGAAATCCTCGTCTCCCTCACCTACTGCGTGGTGGTGTGGTCCATTCTCGCCCAGGGGCTCACGATTGCCGGCGTTGTCAGAAGAACCGTGCGCGCCTGAGCGGCTGGAGCGGCCCGCGCCGCCTGTCTGCCCAACTGTCGCCTCTCGCGGCACGGACTTCAATCAATGACGCCCCTTCGCGTCACCGCCGAGCGTCACCGCCAACGGCAGCGATCCAGCGTGCGATCTGCGGCCAGTGTTCCTTCAGGGTGTGGCTGCCCATGAACAGGCCGATGTGCCCGCCCGGAACCAGGGTTTTCACGATCTGCGCCTTTGGCGTACCGAGGTAGTTCTCCGCGTTGAAGACCTGCTCCTTGGTGGTGATGTCGTCGGACTCACCTGCCAACAAGGTCACCGGGCAGGTGATGTCCTTGAGCGACAGGGTACGGCCAAGTCCGACGAACGTCCCCTTGGACAGGCGGTTCTCCTTGAACAGATCCTTGACCGCCTGCAGGTACCAGCGCCCCGGCAGATCAAGCGGATTTTCATACCAGGCTTCAAAAGCCTCCTGTTTTCTGACGTAAGCCGGATCATCGATATGCTCGAACAGATCCACATATTTGCCGAAGTATTGCGCGCCCGGATGCATGTTCTTCCACGCCGCGAGCATGAACTTGCCGCGCATGAAACCACCGCCGAGTCGCACCAGCTCTTCGAACTCGCTCATGGCGGTCGCATGGGCCATAGTCCGGATCGGACCACTGCCCGCATCGGTGTCCATGGGCGAACCGGCCAGAACCAGACTGCGTACCTTTGCGGGATAGCGCGCTGCGTACATCGCCGACATCCACCCTCCCTGACACAAACCGACGAGATTGACGCACCCGCCGACCTCGTCCACGGCGACGTTGATCTCCGCAAGGTAGTTGTCGATATCGTAGTTCTTCATGTCCTCCGTAGCCGATTTCCAGTCGGTGACATAAACACGGGTCAGACCGTTCTCTAGCAAGGTCTGCACGAGGCTCTGCCCTTCGGTATAGTCTGCGATCACTGACGTATGCCCGGCGTAAGGTGCGTCGATGATCGTCGGGATTTCATCAGGCGCCGCCTGTGTCGTGAAATCACGAAAACGCATCGTATGAAGATCCAGCGCGATTGTGTTCCGCGTTGCAAAACGTGGCTCCAGCCCATGCTCCAGCTTTTCCGCCTCCATCACTGTTGCCAGGCTGCGATGGAATTCATGAAACTCCTCTTTGGCCACCGCATTGAAGAGCTCCAGCGGCCAGAACCACGGCACGGTGTTCTGGGTCTGCGGCGCAAGCGCGGGCTTGCCGCCAAGGTTTTTCTGGTTTTCTGTCATGATCTCAATCCTTGTCAGATTCGTTGCGAATACCTGCGATCAGCAGGGCTTTACGCTGTCGGTGTGGTGATGACAGCATGACCGGGCGCGGCCTTGACGCCCCTGTGCCGGCTCACTTTCAACACCAGACGTTTGACCATATTGTTGATAAGGAACCACGCCAGTGCGTAGGCCCATACCATCAAGGCCATGGGCCATCCGATCGGTTCGATGAACCAGCCATAAACCGCACTCAAGGTCCCGATCAGCTGCGTGGCTTCTGTGGTCAGGAAGAGCTTCAGGCTGGGTAGCGGCGCATCCCAGAAGTGCCCTTCGTTCCGTGCCAGGTACAGGGTCAGATGCCCTGCCACAAGCAGCTTGAGGAAGATGAGCGTTTGAATGGTCGGACGCGGCAAGTGCCAGACCGTTTCAGCAATCCAGAACAGCCCGAAGCTCGAAACCACGCCAAGACCACCGAGTACGAGCGAGAGGAGCATGACCTGGCGCATGTCCCAACGGACCGGCGACGGTGACGGCGACGCATTGTCATAGGCGATCATCATGATCGGAAAATCGTTGAGCAGCGCCAGCAATACGATCATTACCGCAGTAACCGGATAGAACTTGAAAACGATGATCGACAAGGTCATGAACAACATGACGCGCACGGTTTCACTGATCCGGAACACCGCATAGGCGTTCATGCGCTGGAAGATGCGACGAGCCTCTTCGATGGCACTTCGGATCACCCCGAGGCCGGGCTCGGTCAAGACCAGATCGGCCGCAGCACGCGCGGCATCGGTCGCCCCGCTCACGGCGATCCCGACATCGGCCTGACGCAACGCTGGCGCATCATTCACACCGTCCCCGGTCATGCCGACCAGATGACCATCCGCCTGCAAGGTCTGGACGATCTTGTATTTGTGTTCCGGAAAAACCTGCGCAAAGCCATCCTGGCTCAGAATTTCACGGGAATCCGGCCGGTGCGCCCCGGCAAAGACCTCTTCCGCCGTCACAAACCTGTTGCCCAGGCCAAGCCGTCCGGCAATCTGCCGAGCGATCGCAATGTGATCACCCGTGACCATGCGGACCGCCACCCCCAGGCGCTGAAGTGCGGTGATGGTTGCCGCACTGTCTTCTCTGGGTGGATCGAAAAGCGGCAACAGGCCGAGCACCTTCGCCGGGCCGGAACCGGTCTGCTCCGCTACTGCAAGGGCGCGATAACCTTCCGTTGCCAACGCCTCCACCGTCTTATCGACCTGTTTGCGAACATCGGGCGACGCATCGGCCCATTGCAGGACAGCCTGCGGTGCGCCCTTGCAGACGCGCCGTGAGCTTCCGTTTACGGTGGCAAGCGCCTCTGCCAGTTTTCGCACCGGGTCGAAAGGCTTGAATCCGGTGACATGTGCAACATCAAGCACCTCGGCATGGGGTAAAGCCGCGAAAATCGAAAGATCGATCGGGTCGTTGCTTTCCCGCTCACTGGCAAGGGCTGCGGCAAGAAGAACCTGATCAGCCGAGGTCGCCTCGATACAGGCCGCGGTTCCAACCGTGAGGTGATTCTGGGTCAGCGTACCGGTCTTGTCCGAACACAGGATGTCCATCCCTGCCAGTTCTTCGATGGCGGCAAGGCGCGACACGATCGCCCCTCCGCGACTCAGCGCTGTTGCGCCGACGGCCAGGGTGACCGAGAGTACCGCGGGCAACGCGACCGGGATGGCGGCAACCGTCAGAATCAACGAAAACTTGAGCCCGGCGAGGAGCGACTCGTCCCGCAACCAGGCCACGACCAGAACAACTGCAATCAATGCCAGCGTCGCCACGATCAGGGCATTACCGATCTGCAGAACCGCTTGTTGAAAGTGAGATGGCGCCCCCGCACCTTCAACCAGTGCAGCGGTTTTCCCGAAATAGCTCTGCATGCCGGTAGCGGTCACGCGCGCCGTCATCTCACCGAGCCGAACGATGGATCCGGAGTAGGCAGTCTCTCCTGCCTTCTTGTCGCTCGGGAGCGACTCCCCGGTCAGCGCCGACTGATCCACCGACAGATCACTGCCGTCGAGCAGCAAGACGTCCGCAGGCACGACATCGCCAGCCTTGATATGGACCACATCGCCAGCAACAAGCTCACGCGCAGGCGCATCGCGCCAGACGCCATCCCTCAGCACACGTGCGCGGGTGGCGAGTTTCTTCTTGAGCAGCGCAATTGCGTCATCGGCCTTGCGCTCTTGCCAGAACGCGACACCCGCATTGACCACGAGCATCAGAAGGATGATGAAAAAATCCGGCCAGTCACGGGCGATGGCGGACAGAATCGCCGCGGCTTCGATCATGAACGGGATGGGCCCCCAAACGTATGAGAGCAACTTGAGAAGCGGATTCACCCGCTTTTGAACAATCTCGTTCGGACCATTCGTCGCCAGCAGTTTTGCCGCTTGCGCAGACGAAAGCCCCTGGCCATTCCGGACCCCCTTTGAATCAGGGCCAACAGACATGTTGCACCTCCAGATCGTCAGCGAATCCGGATACACCACCGTGGGTTACGTTTCAGCAGGCCTCGGGGGAGGCGCAGGAAATGGGGCGTTGAAGCCAGATTCGAAAAAATTACCGAAGTGCGGCTCTTGCTACATGAAAGAACGGGACAAGTTGGTGCCGAGCGCACTGAGCGGATAGACACCGTCGGTTCGGTCACGGCGAACGCGCCAGCGACTCACGGTGAATGTGAATTACAGCATAGACCAATATTGCGCCGCAGCATTGACAATCGTCAACTGCGCAACCAAGCGCTGTGGCCGACACATCGCGTGACGGACAATTGAAGAATCGGCCAGCCTTCCAATCTGCTTTGAGGTGGATTGCCATGGGCGGCAGCTTCATGCTGCATCACAACATATTTCGCACCCGGGCAACAGGGACAGTGCCTGAGCGATGCGCGGCCGCGCCCGGATCAGGTGCAAAAAACAGACCTCTGCGGAAAATCAATGCGCAGCCTTGGCGCGTCAACGAGGAAGCAGTCCACCACTCCATCGGCACCAGGTCGCCTGCGCCAACCCCGCCCCCCTCAAGCCACGTAGCGCAGAATCGCAAAATAATGCGCCGCGCTGCCACCGATCACGAACAGGTGCCAGATGCCGTGCCAGTGGGCGAACTTCTCGTCGAAGACGTAGAACACGATCCCCAGCGTATAGATGAGGCCCCCCGCAGCCACCCAGGCGAAGCCCTCGGGTGAAAGGGCTTCCATCAGCGGGAAGATCGCGGCCAGGGCCGCCCAGCCCATCAGCACATACAGCACCAGAGACAGCACACGTGTGCGCTTCCCGAGCACGAACTCCTGGACGATGCCCACCAGCGCCAGGCCCCAGATCACCCCGAACAGCGACCAGCCCCATGACCCACGCAGGCTGACCAGGGTGAAGGGCGTGTATGTGCCTGCTATCAGCAGGTAAATGGCATTGTGATCGAGCTTGCGGAAGAAGCGCTTCAAATCACCCTTTGTGCTGTGATAGGCGGTGGAAAAGCCGTAAAGCATGACCAGCGTGGCGCCGTAGATGGCAAAGCTGACGATCTTCCACGGGTCGCCGCTCATCGCACCGATCACGATAAGCACCACAGCACCGGCCAGCGCAAGCACGGTGCCTGCGAGGTGACTGTAGCTGTTGAATCTTTCGCCGTAATACACGATCTCTCCCCTTATCCGGACGATGCACCGAAAGCGGCGCCAACGCGCCCGCCCGTCGCTTCATCACGGTACATCAGTCCACTGAGAGCGTCCGTGAAAAGAATCGTTCGGCGCCATAACATTTCCTGACACGAAGCACGGTTTGTGCGGGGGCACCCGAATCTCTATCGCTCTGGAGATAGATCGCCACCACGGCAACATCTCCTTTTCAGGACCGGATATGGTCGATTGCCGGGCAGCAACTGCTTCCGGAGTGTCTTCGGATTGCATTCCTTTCGGACTAAAATCCAATGCTTCCTCAAATCCAATCTCGATTCTCGATGCGCTCACTGTCCGTCCATTTTGTAAGCCTTCTGCTGGCTGCCGCATCCGCTTGCCAGCCCTTGCTCAGCAGCGCCGCCAACCCGTCGGAGATTCAAGGCGCGGGTTCGTCTGCGGCCACGCTTGTCTATGCCAGCTGGGCGGATGCCTATGCCGGCGCGACCGGAAATGCCGTGCGTTACGACCCGGTGGGTTCAACAGCCGGACTCGCACGGATCAAGGAAGGGAGCGTCGACTTCGGTGCCGCGGACGTTGTACCTGACGAGACCCGAAACCCCGCTGGCGCACTGGTCGTGTTTCCTACCGTCGTCACCGGCGCCGTCCCCGTGTTCAATCTTCCCCTGCCCCCAGGGAGCGAACTGCGCATGGATGGCGCCACACTTGCCGATGTTTTCCTCGGCAGGATCCAGCGCTGGAATGCGGCACAACTGAAGGCACTCAATCCGGGCCTGACCCTGCCCGATCTGCCGATCGTCCGCGTCGTGAGGCGCGACGGTTCCGGCACCACACACAACTTCTCCGACTATCTGTCGCGGGTGAGCAAATCCTGGCAGAGCCGTTACGGCGTCGCCGCGAGGTTCGACTGGGAGGGCGAAGTCGTCCAGGCCAAGGGCAGCGGCGAGATGGCTCGCCAGGTGCAGCAGACAAGTGGCGCCATCGGATACGTGGACTTCAGCTATGTCGAGTCGCGCAAGCTGCGTAGCGTGACGCTGCGCAACCGCGACGGGAACGACGTCCGTGCGAGCCCGGACGGGTTCGCCGCCGCGCTGGCTGCGAGCCCGTGGCCGAGCAGTGGCGACTTCTCGACCAGCCTGACGGACATGCCAGGGGCGCGAAGCTGGCCCATCACAATGGGAACATTCGTGATGCTCCCGCGCCAGACCACCCGCCCCGAGCAGACCCGCCAGGTGGTTGCGTTCTTCACCTGGGCCTTCCTTCACGGCGACGAGCTCCTGGCCCGCAGCGCTTTCGTGCGCCTTCCCGACAGGGTGCAGGCCAAGGCCTATCGCGCCCTGACCACCGTCGTCGACGAAAGCGGAAGGCCGCTCGGGTACGGCGGCCTTGGCATGGCCAAATAAGGCCTGACGGTCGCCGGGTTCAGGACGTGAGTTCGGCCGCCGCCTCTACGGTGACCTTGACCTCGACCGTCATCCCCAGGAACGCATCCGGCGAACCAATGTAGCTGCCGGTCAGCGGCGCGGCCTGTGAAGGATCACGGACCACAGCGACCCGGATCAGGTTTCTTCCGCCGACGATTGCGTTGGTCGGATCGAACGGCAGCCAGCCCGCGCCCGGCAGATAGACATGCACCCAGGCATGCGACGCGCCGCCGCCGACCATGCCGCTCTCGGCCCCCAGCAGCGACTCGTCGTAGAGGTAGCCCGACACGAAGCGCGCCGCCAGCCCCAGACTGCGTACCGCCTCCATCATGAACAGGGCGAAATCGCGACAGCTGCCGCTACCCTGATTGAGGGTTTCAATCGGTGTCCGGGTACCTTCTTCGTCGCGAGACTCGTAGGCAAACTGCGCCTTGATGGCGTTGGTAATGGCGATCAGCACATCCAGCGTGCGGTCCGTTCCGGCGTCGGCACAAACCTGGCGCACCCAGGCGTCAACGCGGTGTTCAGGGTCCGCATACTGGCGCTCGTTACAGCGCGCCAGATCCGGTATCTCGCCCGCCTCGTAGCTGAACGGAAGCCGTTCGGCGTGGGGCTCGATCATATCGACAT
>JALNWS010000002.1 GCA_023230755.1 Azoarcus sp. | reverse complement strand
CAGTTGTCTGCCATGGTGCTGGATCATCCTGCGATCAGGCACATGCGCCTTGCGAGCGCGGTTGCACCGAACGTGCGTCGGGTCGGTTTGCTCGTCGGGCCGGAAAGCACCGAACTGGAAAAGGGGTTCGAGACGGCTGCGGCCGATTCGGGCGTCACCCTGTTATCCCGGCGCATTCGTAGCGTGGAAGACCTTTTGCCCCAACTTGAACAGCTGTTGCAGGCCAGTGATGCCTTGCTGATGATCCCCGATCCCATTGTGGCCTCGCAGAGCTCAGCACGCACCATCCTGCTCACGAGTTACCGTTACCGCAAGCCGATCATCGCCTACTCGCAAGCCTACGTACAGGCCGGCGCGCTCGCTGCCGTCTATAGCTCGCCGGAAGATGTGGCCATGGATTTTGGCGATTGGCTGCGCAGCGCCGGGCCCGACAGCTTGCGGCAGCCACTCGTTCTGAATCCGGTCCGCTTCTCGGTTGCGGTCAACCGGCAGGTCGCGCGCTCGCTCGGGCTGGATGTGCCAAGTGACTCCGTGTTGATGGAACGCATTGCAGGTACCCGAAGATAATGACGTTATTCAGGAAACTTTCTCTTCGGCAGCGTCTTCTCATGGTCGGCTTGCTTCCCGCTGCGCTGCTCGCAACCTGCATCACAGGGTTGTTCTTCTGGCGGGGCACTGAATCGATCGATGCGGCACTGGATGATCGTGGGATTGCAATCGTCAGCTTCCTCGCTCCGGCGTCCGAATATGCGGTGATCTCGGGTAATCGACTGACGCAGATGGGATTGTTGCAGGCCGTGCTGGAGCAACCCGACGTCACCGGTGCGGCGTTGTTTGACCGCGAGGGTGGCCTGCTCGCGGTGAGCGGCCGGATGGAACTCGTCCATCCCGGGGCCGTCACGCAAACGGACTATCCACGCAATATCGGGCGCAATACGACGCGCCTTGGCTATGCGGCACCCGTCGTGGCCGAACCGCTGGTGATGAACGACGTCTTCGAACCGCAACTCCGCCAGGCACGCACGAGTCCACCCGAAAATATTGGCTGGGTCTATGTCGAGCTTAGCAACCAGGCAATCGAAGGTCGCAAACAGGGGGTGATTCTGACTGCACTCAGCCTGTTCATCGTGGGCTTGGGCGTGGCAGGCATGCTGGCGTCCCGACTGGCGTCTTCGGTGGGGAAACCGCTGGCGAGGCTGGTCGAGGCGGTCGGTCGCATTGGTGACGGTGATCTGGAAGTCTCGGTAGCGGATGATGCGCCGAGCGATGAGCTGAGGGCATTGCAGCGCGGATTCAACCACATGGCGCAGTCGATTGCGCAGGCACATCACCATCTCCAGGCACGCATTGATGAGGCGACCTCCAAGCTCGCCTATCAAGCCCTTCATGACCCGCTGACCGGTCTTCCCAACCGCCGCGCCTTCGAGCAGGCACTGGAGAACGCGGTCACACGATCGCGCAGATCGGGAGATCATTCAACGCTTTGCTTCATCGACCTGGACCGCTTCAAGATCGTCAATGACAGTTGCGGACACGCGGCGGGTGACGAACTGCTGCAGAACATTGCGCGCCTGATCCGGCAGCGCCTGCGGACCGGCGATCTGATCAGTCGAATTGGCGGCGATGAGTTCGCGCTCATCCTTCACGAATGCAGTCCGGCCGCCGCACTTGGATTGGCTGAAAGCCTGCGCGAAGTTGTTTCCACCTACCGCTTTCACTGGGAGGAACGCCGCTTTACCGTGGGCGCCAGTATCGGCCTGGTGCGAATCGACGGTCGCACGAACAGCGCATCCGATCTGCTCGTTGCCGCCGATCTTGCCTGTTATGCCGCAAAGAAGAGCGGTCGAAACCGGGTTGTCGAACACTCGGCTGAGCCCGCCGACCACCGACGCATGACCGACCTGCCCGCAACGGACGTGGCCATATCAGGTACGGTCCCCTATCAAGACCTGTCGCTCTTCAAACAGCCGATCAAGGCCCTTGGCGATACCGTTCAGTGTGAATGGCATGAAGTCTTGCTGCGGGTCACCGATGCTACGGGTGGTATGCACTCCCCCATGGATCTGTTATCGAGCATCGACTCTCCCGACTCGCTGCTTGAAATCGACATGTGGGTTGCCGAGCATGCCTGCCACGCGATTTCACTCCAATCGGACGTCAAACAGTTCAGCCTCAATCTCAGCGCGGCAACGGTAACCACCTCTCAACGCTATCTGCCCAGACTGATGAGCCTGCTCAGTGCGGCCGGGCTATCACCCTCAATGCTCATCCTCGAATTTCCGGCCAGACTGACCGAGCAGGCGCCAGATGAGTGTCGGTTTTTCGTTGACCAGGCTCGCCAGCTCGGGATACGGATTGCGATCGAGAAGCTTGATGGCAGCGCCACCGCAATGCTGCCATCGCTCCAGCCGGACTTCGTCAAGATCAGTCTGAAATCCCTGGTGGAGTCTTTTGGCCTGGAAGCCGGATGCAATGTCGCACAGGCGCTGTGCGCAATGGCGGCAGCGCTGTCGATTCCCGCCATCGCAACTGAAGTCGAGGATCCGCTGCTGCACGATGCCCTGAGCGAGTATGGTTTCAATTACGCCCAAGGCGATCTGGTGGCAAAGCCTGTGCTCTTGACCAGCTAGATTGGGGAGGGCCAGCGTTCTACATTTCAAGCCGGTCAGCATACCCCGTCATTTCGAGATAACCTTTTCCGATTTCCTGTGGCTCAGTTCCGTCGTCGAACAGCCGCACCGCGCCTTCCCAGTAAATTGCACCGGTCGAAGCCCTGCTGTCCAGCTCCTGGTCGTCCATCAGCGGAACGATACGGAAAGTGCGCACCGGCGCATTGCCTGCGCCGGCGAGATGAAGGCTCCACGCCACCGGGTATACCGTCCCAGAGCGCGGCGAGCGCCATTCCCGGGTCGGTACGAAACTGATCTCATCCTGCTGGAATGTGCGCAAACTGCCATCTGCCTCACGCAAGGTGGCGGCGCTCCAGATCGGCTCCCCCTTCTCGCCGCGCATGCGAAATGCCATCAAGGCGCCACCGTCGTCCAGATTGACGCCGATCCAGTCCCAGCCCCGCGCATCGTCCGGCATGATCTCACTCGACCATTCATGATCGAGCCACGCAGCACCGGTGACACGATGAGCGTCATGGCCGGCACTCAAGTGCCCGCTGACCTTCAGATGAGGACGGCTATAGTAGTAGCTTGCATGTTTCGGGTCGGGTGCCTTGCGACTATACCCCCCCTGTCCGTTCAGAACGGGCGCCCCCTCCGGCCGCAGTTCGAGATCGAAGGCAAACTCACCTGCGCCCACCCGCGCGTGGTAGGCGCCCGCTACGCCAGGTGCTTCGCTCCAGGCCAGCGACCAGTCACGGATACGGACGTCCGTATGTGCTTCCCCGGCACCGGCCAGCGGCGGCAGGCTGCGTTCGGCACGCTCGGCGTGCAGTAAACGCCATCTTGCAGGATCAGCTACCGCCGCATGCGCCAGCAGCAACTGATTGGGGCTGAAACGACTGCTGCCGCCCTCGGCAATGCGCGGCCGCACCCGAAAGAAGGTCAGTTGAAAGCCACGTTCGACATCAGCCTCATCGCGCAACCACCCGGTGATGTACCACCATTCGGTGCGGAAGTCGGGGTGTGCACCGTGATCGCGCGGAAAAACCAGTGTCTCGCCGGGCACCACACCGGGATAGGCAGGGCCCGCGCCACGTAACACCCCGGTATCGCTATCGGCGTGGCAGGCAGCGTTTACTGCACACAAGGCACTGAACAAGCATGTTGCGAAAATGTGCCGGCTCCGTTGCATCATTACCAATCCTCCCGAACGGCGAGCACTGCGGACTGGCGCATGGCACGATACCCGGCCACCCGTGCCACCATTGCCGCAAGCACCACCAACCCAAGAGAGAATGCAGCCAGACCGGCGTAAGGAACATGGATGTCCATGCTCCAGTGAAAACTCTGGCGATTGACCACCTCAATCAGAATCCAGGCGATCCCGCCGCCCGCGACCACGCCGACCCCGACCCCGACCGCAGCAGTCAGTCCGCCCTCAAGCGCAATCAGCCGACCGATTTCGGCGCGGGTCATTCCAAGATGCCTGAGCATGCCGAACTCACCCTTGCGCGCCGTGGACAGTGCGGCAAAGGTGCTCGCGATGCCGAACAGCCCGATCATGATGGCCACCGCCTCCATCAGGTATGTCACCAGAAAAGTGCGATCGAAGATCTCAAGACTGAGCTTGCGTATCTCGCCTGGCATCGCGATATCGACCAGGTCGTCACTGAAAACCTCGCGCAGTGCGAGCGCGACCTCATCCACCGAAGTTCCTGCGACCACGCGTATTGCAACATCATTCACCTTCAGATCGCCGGACAGCTGCCGATAGACATCACGGCCGATTACAACCGCGCCGTTCTGACGCGCGTAATCGCGCCACACGCCCGCAACCCGGAACAGATTCATTCGCCCGGCAATAGGCAGTGAAAGCGTGCTCCCGGGCGCGAGCTGCAACATATCCGCGGCAGCTTCGGATAACCACGCGGGGGGCAACCCGGTTGAATCATCACGCTGATGCGCAGACAGGCTGCCCGACACCAGCGGCAATCCCCAGCCACGGCTGACCTCACGGGCGATGAGGGTCACCGGTGGACGCCCGTCAATAAGTCTTACCTCGGTCGCACGCACGGTATCGATGAACGCGACGCCAGGCGTATTTTCGACCAGTTTCAGTGCATCGGCATCGAAGAAGCCGCTGGCACCGGCGGACGATGCGCGCAAGTACAGATCTGCAGGCAACACCGTGCCCAGCCAGTCGTCCACCGATACCCGGAACGAACTGACCATGATTGCCATCGATACGGCCAGCGCGACACTGGCCACTACGCCAGCACCGGCAACCACTGCCTGACCAGGCGCGGCGGCGAGTCGTGCATGTGCCAGCCGCCACACCACTCCGCGCCCGACATTCAAGACTTGCATTGAAAACCGGGTTGCCCACGGCAGCACCATCACCGCGCAAGCCAAAGCCAGGGCGACCGCAACATATCCACCCACCGGGATCCCCCCAAACGGCGGCAGCAGGCATGCGAACAAGCCGAGCCCGAAGCACGCCAGCGCCCCCCTGCCCCGCGATTCTTTCATTCCACCGAGAACAGCCGCTTCGGCCGCGCCCGCCTTCAAGCCCGATGCAGGGCCCATCAAGGTGGCGTCGTGTGCAGGCAACCAGGCCCCGGCAATACCCGCAGCAACACCAAGCGCGGTGTAGAACCCGATCACGCCCGGGGAGAACTGAAGGGAGGGACGAAGGCCCTCGAAATAGCCTGCACCGAGATCGCCGCCAATCAGGCGAAAAGCGAGCGCGGCAAACAGGTGCCCGAGCGCAATGCCTGCAAGCCCACCTGCAAGGCCGGTGATGGCGCCTTCGAGCAGCAGGCCTCGCAGCAGGGTGCCGCGGTTCATCCCCAGCGCTCGGAACAGTGCAAACTCACGCCGGCGCCGCACTACCGACAACCATTGTGTGGAGAACACCAGAAAACCACCGGTAAGCAAGGCGATGGCTGCCAGCATGGTGAGGTTGACGCGGTACGCACGCGAGAGTGCGGCGGCCTCGGTGCCGGACGCTTCGGGCTGGCTCAGGCTGATGCCGGCGGGCAACAGCGGGCTCAGGCGCGTGACGGCCTGTTCGCGACTGACCCCGGGTGCGAGTTTCAGGTCGATGCGGGTTAGCCGCCCGACCTGACCAAAAGCCTCCTGGGCGGCCGCGATATCCATCACACCGAGCGCCTGTCCCACGCCAGCCCCAGGCACTGTTCCCGCCACCCGGAAGGCAACGACTTTGACCCCGCTCTGGACCCGCAACACACCTCGCCCCTTGCCCATCGCTTTGTCCTGCGCTGCCGCGCTCAGAAAGATCGTGTCGGGCTGCAGCCCCGCAAAGCGGGCGTCGCGATCGTCAGCCACCGGCATGAGCGCGGGTTGAACATGCGCAACGCGAAAGAGATCGATCCCCAGAATGCGCAAGGTCCCCGCCCGCCCCGGCAAGCGCGCATCAAGCTCCAGCACCGGGCTGGCCTCCGCGATTTCGGGGCGCAGGGCCAGCGTGAGGTAGAGCTGCTCGTCGAAGCCGACACGACCTGACCTGACCTGAAGATCCGCTTCCCCCGCGAGTTCACGCATGCCACGGCCAAACTCGTCGAGCGCTGCCTCATGGATCAGCTGAACCGCCAGGCCGAGCGCCACCCCGAGTGCAATCGCGAACAGCGCAAGCGCGGTGGCCAATCGGCGACGCCCGAGGCTGGCGGCGAAGAGGCGGACCAGGGCGGGATTCATTGCGCAGCGGCCATCACCTGCACCAGCCCGTCCTGCCGTAGTTCGAAGACGCGATCGGCGCGTCGTGCTGCCGCGTGAGAATGTGTGACCAGTACGCCGGCTGCTCCCCCGTCACGGATGCTGCTCAGCAGCAGGTCGAGAACGTCCATCGCCCGCGCAGGATCGAGATTGCCGGTCGGTTCGTCCGCGAGCACCACGATCGGCCGATGTACCAATGCGCGTGCAATGGCGACGCGTTGTAGCTCTCCGCCAGAGAGCTCTCGTGGCCAGTCATGCGCACGTGTGCCGAGCCCGACTCGTTCAAGCATGTGCTGCGCGCAGCGATCGGCCTCGGCACCGTGGCGACCCTGGAGCCAAAGGGGTACAGCCACGTTCTGCAGCAGGGTGAGGTGTGGCAACACGTGAAAGGCCTGAAACACGAAGCCAAAACAATCGCGCCGCAGCTGCGACAAGGCGTCGTCACCGAGCCCGGCGAGTTCGGTGTCGCCGACGCGGATACTGCCGCTGCTGACAGGCTCAAGGCCAGCGAGGCAGTTGAGCAGGGTCGACTTGCCAACGCCGGATTCGCCGATGATCGCCACGCATTCGCCAGCCCCAACCTCCATGCTGAGCAACTCAAAGAGTTTGCGTGGCGGCGCCGTTGCAAGCGTTTTGCCGAGTTGAGCGATTTTGAGCATGGATTCGAGACTGTCGTAGACGCGGAAAGTGCCCGAAGGGCGTCTTCGCTTATACTCCGCCCGCGTCATCCGCGCCAAGTTCCGTGCTTCCTGCCTGCTCCAATGCCCGTCGACCACTACGAAAATTTCCCCGTTGCGTCATTTCTGCTGCCTGCGCGTCTGCGCGAACCGGTCGAAGCGATCTATGCCTTCGCCCGCAGTGCGGACGACATCGCCGACGAAGGCGATGCCACGGCCGTGATGCGCCTGGCACGGCTCAACGACTATCGCAACGCACTCAACGCGATGGCGCGCGGTGAAGCGATACGCGATGCCAAGCTCGCGCCGATGTTCGAGCGCCTGGGCCGGGCTGTCCGCGAATTTGCCTTGCCCATTCAACTGTTGCGCGACCTTCTCGACGCGTTCAGCCAGGACGTTGGCAAGACGCGCTACGCTGACTTTCCCGAACTGCTCGACTACTGCCGACGCTCGGCCAATCCGGTCGGACGGCTGCTGCTTCATCTGTATGACAGGACGGAAGGCGACAACTTTCATCTGTCGGACTGTATCTGCAGCAGCCTGCAACTGATCAACTTCTGGCAGGATGTCGCGGTCGATTGGCGCAAGGCGCGCATCTACATTCCGCAGGACGATCTCGCACGATTCGGGGTCGATGCCGGTGATATTGAGGCCGCACGATGCGACGAGCGCTGGCGGGCACTGCTTGCCTTCGAGGTGAAACGAGCACGCGCGATGATGCTCGAAGGTGCCCCCCTGGCGCGACGTCTTCACGGCAGGGCTGGCTGGGAACTGCGGCTTGTCGTCGCCGGAGGCTTGCGAATTCTGGATTGCATCGAGTCGTCCGGTTACGATGTGTTCCGCCATCGCCCGGTGCTGGGCAAGACCGACTGGGTGCGAATCGCCTGGCGCGCCCTGTTTCACGAGAAAAATTAATGAATCCCCACGATTACTGCCAGGACAAGGCCGCCAAGAGTGGCTCCAGCTTCTACTACAGTTTCATGTTCCTGCCGCCCGAACGGCGCCGGGCAATCACCGCGCTCTATGCGTTCTGTCGCGAGGTGGACGATGTAGTCGACGAATGTCACGACGTTTCGCTTGCGCATACCAAACTCGACTGGTGGCGACAGGAGATCGGTCGCGTGTTTGGCGGCACGCCGACACATCCGGTGGGGCACGCGCTTCAGGATGTGATCGGGTCGTTCAACCTGCCGCAGGAGCAGTTGCTCGAGATCATCGACGGCATGGCGATGGACCTGCAGCAGACGCGCTATCTCGACTTCAAAGGCTTGCAGCTGTACTGCTATCGCGTGGCCAGCGTTGTTGGTCTGCTCGCAGCAGAGATTTTTGGTTCTACCGAGCGGCAGACACAGAAGTACGCGCACGATCTTGGCATGGCGTTTCAGCTCACCAACATCATCCGTGATGTGGGTGAAGATGCCCGCCGTGGGCGGATCTACCTCCCTATCGAGGACCTGCAACGCTTCAACGTCCCGGCAAGCGATATTCTCGAAGCCAGATATTCGGACAATTTCCGGGAGTTGATGGCGTTTCAGACGGCGCGTGCCGAGCAGTTCTACGATCAGGCCTTCGCCAACCTGCCAGCGGCCGACCGCAAGAGTCAGCGCCCAGGCCTGGTCATGGCAGCGATTTACCGCACGCTGCTCAAGGAGATCGCCCGTGATGGCTTCCTGGTGCTGGACCGCCGCACTTCGCTGACCCCGGTACGCAAGGTCTGGCTCGCCGGCTGGACCTGGATGAAGGGTTGAGATGAGCGGCGCTCCTGCCATCGCGGTCATCGGCGCCGGATATGCGGGCCTCGCCTGCGCTGTAGAACTTGCACGCCACGGCATTCATGTCACCGTGTTCGAACGCTCGCACACCCTTGGCGGCCGGGCGCGTGTGGTGCGCAAGGATGGCCGGGAAGTCGATAACGGCCAGCACATCCTGATCGGCGCCTATACCGAACTCACCCGTCTCCTGCGCCTGACCGGCGGCACGCCCAAACAGCTCGAGCGCTTGCCGCTGACGCTGCACGTACCGGGGCGCCTGAGCCTGAAGGCGGCGCCCCTGCCCGCGCCCTTCCATCTTGCCCTTGGCCTGCTGCTGGCAAAAGGGCTCGACTGGCAAGATCGCCTGGCCATGCTTCGCTTCATGCGCTGGCTACGCAAGACCGGCTTCCGCGTCGCTGCCGGCATGACCGTCGACGACATGCTCGGAATCACCCGCCAGACTGCCACCTTGCGTCAGCTCGTGTGGACGCCGCTGTGTGTGGCAGCACTCAATACGCCGAGCGCGGAAGCCTCTGCCCAGGTCTTTGCGAACGTGCTTCGCGACAGCCTCGGCGCATCGGCATCCGCCAGCGAACTGCTGATTCCTCGCATTGATCTGTCTGAACTGTTTCCGGTCGCTGCAGCGCGCTATCTGGCAACCCGGCGGGGCAAGCTGCGTACCGGAAATGGTATTGATGCAATCACCCCGAGTGATAGCGGCTTCTGGCTCAATGGAGACCCGGGCAGCCAGCCCTGGACGCAGGTGGTGATTGCCACTGCGCCCTACCATGCAACCAGTCTGCTTGCATCGACCGGCGCGTGCGAGCGCTTGGCTGCTCAGGTCGACGCGCTGCCGCACGAGCCGATCGCAACCGTCTATCTCGCGCTGGGGAAGGGGCAATCCCTGCCGGAAGCAATGATCGGGCTGGCCGACGGCCCTGCCCAGTGGGCCTTCGATCGCGGACGCTTCGGTGGTGAAGCCGGCTTGCTCGCCTGTGTGATCAGTGCACATGGTGAATACGAAGCCTGGTCTCATGACGAACTGATCCTGGCCGTGCTTGCCCAGCTCGAACGCGAACTCGGACGCCGGCTGCCAGCGCCCCAATGGTCTCAGGTCATCATTGAAAAGCGTGCAACGTTTGCCTGTCGTCCCGATCTGTTTCGTCCGGGAATCCGCACGCCGGTGCCCGGTTTGTGGCTCGCGGGCGACTATATCGACTCCGACTACCCGGCGACGCTTGAATCGGCAGTCCGCTCGGGCGTGGCCTGCGCCGAGGCGATTCGGGCACGGCTTGGCGGCGAGACGAGCCAGGCGCGGCCGCGCTGAAATCCGTCTTCACTGGCTGCTGAAGCAAGCCGCGACGCGATCGTGCGGTTGATCCCGGTCTCCACCTGCGTAACAGGCAGAGGATGTCGAAGGCTCAGCTCACTGCGACGGGGACGACTTCGGTGAGCTCACCCGCGGTCATTCGCAATATCCGACCGCAGCGCTGCGCCAGGGACTCATCGTGGGTTACCAGAATCAGGGTGGTGCCCTCCTCTCGATTGAGCGTAAACATCAGTTCGATGACCGCCTGGCCCGTTGCAACGTCGAGATTGCCTGTGGGTTCGTCGGCAAGCAGTAGCTTCGGACTGGCGGCAAACGCGCGCGCCAGCGCCACTCGCTGCTGCTCACCCCCGGAAAGATGTTTCGGATAATGCGTGATCCGGCTGGCCAGCCCCACCCGCTCCAGCCATCGGGTGGCGACACCTTCAGCGTCGGCATGCCCGGCGAGTTCCAGCGGCAGCATCACGTTCTCAAGCGCCGTGAGTGCCGGCAACAGCTGAAAGGACTGGAACACGAAGCCAACGGACTCCCCGCGCAGGGCTGCACGTTCGTCCTCGTCGAGGTCGAACAGACCTGTGCCGAGAATTCGCACACTGCCGGAGACGGGAACATCCAGCCCTGCAAGCAATCCGAGCAAGGTGGATTTTCCCGAACCCGATGCACCGACGATCGCCACCGACTCTCCTGCACCGACCGCAAAACTGATGTCGTTGAGAATATGCAACTCGCCCTTGCCGTCGGCCATCGCTACACTTTTGCACAGGTTCTCGACTTCGAGGACCGGACTGGAGATTTCAATGCCGCTGCGATTCATGCTCACCTTCCTGCTTTTTCTGTTTGCCGGTGCCGCACAGGCAGCAACGATCATGGTGTGGGGAGACAGCCTGTCGGCCGGCTACGGCCTGAAAGCCGAAGAGGCCTGGCCCACCCTGTTGCAGACGCGCCTCGAGTCGGAAGGGTTCCCTCATCGGGTGGTGAATGCCAGCGTCTCGGGTGAAACCTCGGCCGGGGGCAGGTCCCGCCTGCCGGCCGCACTCGTCATGCACAAGCCCGATATCGTCATCATCGAACTTGGCGCCAATGACGGCCTGCGAGGCCTGCCCACCAAGCTGCTGGCCCGGAACCTCGACGCGATGGTGTCGGAAGCGCGCAAGGCCGGGAGCAAAGTCCTGCTCGTCGGCATGCAGATGCCGCCCAACTATGGCCCTGCCTACACACGCAGCTTTTCCGCCGCCTATGCCAAGGTGGCACAGACGG
This sequence comes from Azoarcus sp., assembly GCA_023230755.1. Taxonomy (GTDB): domain Bacteria; phylum Pseudomonadota; class Gammaproteobacteria; order Burkholderiales; family Rhodocyclaceae; genus Parazoarcus. The sequence continues at coordinate 35,855 of JALNWS010000002.1, read as the reverse complement.
CGGACGTTCCGCTCGTTCCTTTTCTGCTCGAAGGCTTTGCCGATCGTCCGGAACTCTTCCTTTCCGACGGCATGCACCCGACGGCCGAAGCGCAGGTCCGAGTGCTCGACACCGTGTGGGCGGCGCTAAAGCCGATACTCGGGCAATCGACCGCGAAACGCTGAAACGATCAGAGCACGGTCAAGCGCGGCGAACCGGCACGCATATGACCGATGATCTGCCCTGCATTGCCCTGCTCGGCCTCGATCAGCGCCAGTACATCATTCGCAAGCGCCGGTGCGCACGAGATCAGCAAGCCGCCCGAGGTCTGGGGGTCAGTCACCACCTTGCGCTGCCACTCGGGTGCATCTTCGCGCATCGACACCGAGGCGCCGTAGCTTGCCCAGTTGCGCGTCGACGCCCCGGTCGCGACGCCATCGCGGACGATTTGCAGCGCTTCCTCAATGACGGGCAGACGGTCGAATTCGACTTCGGCCGCGAGTCCTGCGCCACGGCACATCTCAAGCAGGTGCCCGGCAAGGCCAAAGCCGGTCACGTCCGTCATCGCATGCACGCCATCGAGCTCGGCCAGCTTCGAACCAACGCGGTTCAGCGTCGTGGTCCACCGAATCATCTCCGCGTAGCCATCCGTACTGAGGATGCCCTTCTTCAGGCCCGCAGACAGAATGCCGATCCCGAGCGGTTTGCTCAGGATCAGCGTATCGCCATCGCGCGCACCCGAATTGGTACGAACGCGCGCCGGATCGACAACGCCGATCGCGACCAGCCCGTAAATCGGTTCGAGCACGTCAATCGAGTGCCCGCCGGCCACAGGAATGCCCGCTTCGCGACAAATCGAGGCGCCACCCTCTAGAATGCGCCCGATCACCTCACCCGGCAGCTTGTCGAGCGGCATGCCGACAATGGCCAGGGCAAAGATCGGGGTGCCGCCCATCGCATAGACGTCGGACAAGGCGTTGGTAGCCGCAATGCGACCAAAGTCGCGGGGGTCATCCACGATCGGGGTAAAGAAGTCGGTCGTCGCCACCACGGCCTGGCGGTCGTTGAGGCGATACACGGCCGCGTCGTCCGCGGTGTCGGTGCCGACCAGCAAATCCGGCGGCACGAGACCGGCGGGCATTTGCGAGAGCAGTTCAGAAAGGACGCCTGGGGCAATTTTGCAGCCACATCCGCCGCCGTGGGAGAATTGGGTAAGTTTGATCTGATCCATGACCTGAAGGGAGTACGGGGCCGTCGACAACATTGCGACGATACCCGGAACAATACATGCAGAAAGGCGTCGCGACCGTAGCACAGCTGGAAACCTTTGACGAGATCATCGACGTCCGCACTCCCGCTGAATTTGCCGAGGACCACGTGCCCGGCGCAATCAACCTGCCGGTGCTGGACAACGAGCAACGCGTCATTGTCGGGACTATTTACAAGCAGAAATCGGCCTTCGAAGCCCGTCGCATCGGTGGCGCGATGGTGGCCGAAAACATCGCCCGTCACGTGGCCGGCTACATGCAGGACAAGCCGCGCAGCTGGCGCCCGCTCCTCTATTGCTGGCGCGGCGGGCAGCGAAGCGGCTCCTTCGTGACCTGGCTGCGCATGATCGGCTGGGACGCGCATCAGCTCGCCGGTGGCTACAAGCAGTTCAGGCATCTGGTGATCGAACAGATCGAGACGCTTGCCCCGCAACTGCAACTGTGCGTGGTCTGCGGTGCCACCGGAAGCGGGAAAACGCGCATTCTGGAGGCCCTTGACCGCCATGGCGCCCAAGTGCTCGACCTCGAGGACATCGCTGCACACAAGGGCTCGGTGCTGGGCGCTCTCCCCGACCGTCCCCAACCCACGCAAAAGGGATTTGAAACCACACTGTACGACCGTATCCGGAAACTCGATCCGGCACGGACCGTGTTCATCGAAGCCGAAAGCCGCAAGATTGGCCGCGCCCACATCCCCGAACCGCTGATCGCGGCGATGCGCGCCGCACCGTGCATCCGGATCGAGGCCGAACACGATGCACGACTGGCGTTCCTGATCCGCGATTATGCCTATCTGGGCGCCGACATCCCAACCTTGCTGCAGAACATCGAACGCCTGAGAAGCCTGCAGAGCAACGAGACACTGGCACGGTGGCGACAGCTTGCCGAAAGCGGTGATCTGCCCACGCTGTTCGGTGAGTTCATCGACCTGCATTACGACCCGCTTTACCGCCGGTCGCAGGGCGGTCATTTTTCCCGCCTGGTCGACGCCCCCGCATTTGAGACCGCAAATCTGTCGCCGGCAGGTATCGACCTGCTCGCACAGCAGATCCTGTCCAGGATTCCCGCCTGATCAGGGCAGGATCGTTGCAAGCGCCGGCCCGCGAACGGCGCAAATACGCTGGATCGCGGCCGGACGGGGGCGATCCACGATTCCCTGTTCAAAGGCAACTATCTGCCACCCGGCACAGCGCGTCAGCAACTCGCCGGGCATCAGCAGAAATTCGGGACTTGAGGGCCTGCCGAACTGCTCGTTGCCGACCATAAAGGTTTCGTAGATGAGCACGCCCCCCGCGGAAACCAGGTTCAGCATGCGCTCGAAGCCGGCGCGGAACAGGTAATTGCTGACCACAACCGCGTCGAAGGTCTGCCCCGCATAAGGCCACTCGCCAGCCTCAAGGTCGACTGCACGGGTGGAAATGCCGTCAACGTCCGTCAACGCGGCCAAGGCTTCGCGATTGCGGTCCGCCGCCTCGACGCGGTAGCCCTGGCGGGCAAGCCACAGGGCATGACGACCACCGCCGCAGGCATAGTCAAGCACGCTCCCGCCTTGCGGAATCAGGGCACTGAAACGGCGCACCCACGCGGACGGATTCCCGTTCGCACCGTGTGCTTCTGATCCCGACGGTTCAAGAGTCTCTTTGAATTGAGCCATGCTCCCCTCTGTAAGGCATTATCATGGTGACCGCGCACAAGCAGCAGCGGTAGTCAGCCACCTCATTCTACCGGCACCCCCGGATTGATGAAGGAGCACAAATGGTTCAGGCAGAACCCGAACGCACTTGCGGCAGGCGACATGTCCAGCGGATATGCGCTCGTCGTGCGAACTTGCAGGAGAGTACAGGGTGAACGGCCCCGACTGGCTGAGCATTCTGGCGTTTCCGTCATTTCTGGTGGTGGGCATGCTTGCCCTCGGCCTGCTTCGAGGCCGCGGCAGGAGACGCTCTGGCACCGATCGACGACTGATTGAAGAACGCAACAGCCTGAGCGAACTACTCGACCTCGCCAGCGACTGGCGCTGGGAAACCGACGCCACGCATTGCTACACCGCCATCAGCACCGGCTTTCAACGGCAGACCGGTCTTGACCCCCAACAGCTGATCGGCCGCCCGCCATGGGAGAGCCCGGCGATTAACGCAACCGAGCAGGACTGGACCGAATATCGCCGTCGCCTCGAACAGCACGAGCGAACCAGTCTGGTATTTTCACACCAGGCTCCAGAAAGCCGGACCCATTACTTCGAGCTCGTGGGCCGCCCTGTCTTCAACGCAGGTTCCTTTGTTGGCTATCACGGCATCGGACGCAGTGTGACGTCACAGATCAGTGCCGAGAGGGCGCTTGGCGAGAGCGAGCAGCGCTACCACGACGTGGTCGAATCGGTAAATGAGGTGATTTTTCAGACCGACTCCGATGGTCGCCTGAGTTTTCTGAACGGTGTGTGGCACAGTCTTACCGGACACCAGATAGAACGCAGTCTGGGGAAACCGCTTACCGACTTTCTGCATCCCGACGACTGCCCCGGCGTGACGCGCCTGTTTGCACAAGTCCTGGAGGGCCATCTTTCGGAATGCACTTGTCAGACGCGCTTGCGCACTAGAAAGGGCGAGATCCGCTGGATTGAAGCATCGGGCAGGCCGCGAGTTGTCGCCGACGGTCAGATTCGCGGCATTGCGGGAACGCTGGATGACATCTCCGCACGCAAGGTCGCCGAGCTCACGCTCAAGAACGTCAATCAGGAGCTTGAATCCAGGGTCCGTCTTCGCACTGCCGAGATGGAAGCGGCCAACCGCGAGCTTGAGGCGTTCTCGTATTCCGTGTCCCACGACCTGCGCGCACCGCTGCGTGCCATCGATGGTTTCGCCCGTATTCTCGAAGAGGATCTGGCCGACCAGCTGACTCCCGCGACGACAGACTATCTCGAACGTATCCGGCGCGCCACGCATCGCATGGCGCACCTGATCGATGCCCTCATCGAGCTCGCGCGACTGACCCGCCAGTCGGTTCACAAAGAGGTCGTCAATATGTCCGAGCTTGCGCTGCAGATCATTGACGAAATCCGCTCGGAAGAACCCGAACGCAAGGTCGAGTTCGAGGTTACGCGCGAAATGGTTGTCAGTGCGGATCGTGTGCTCGTGAGAGTGATGCTCGAGAACCTGCTGCGCAACGCGTGGAAGTTCTCCGCCGGCAAAGCTGACGCAAAGATCAGCTTCGACGTGAGACTGGAAGGGGAACGGCGGGTTTTCTGCATTGAAGACAATGGAGCAGGATTCGACATGGCCTTTGCGGCAAACCTCTTTCGCCCCTTCAGCCGCTTGCACAACAGCGGAGAGTTCGCCGGAACCGGAATCGGCCTTGCGACGGTTCAACGCATCATCCAGCGCCATGGTGGCACCATCAGGGCCGAAGCCGAGCCCGGTCGTGGCGCACGTTTCCACTTCACCTTGTGACAAGCGTTAAGTTTCAGGTAGCAGAATCGATACAGAATGCTCCTTCAGACAATGTGTGATCTTTTTGTGATCTAGGGAAAACCCCAATCAGGGTTATGGTGCACTGCAGTATAATTTGCTCATTATCGATGATCCGCCATGGTCAACCGACCTTGAAGGCCTGAGCCGGCGGCGTCATACCCATACAGGGCAGTCCTCTCATGAATGAAAAACACTACCTCTCCCCGCTTCTCGAACCTCGTTCGGTCGCCATCATCGGTGCCAGCGAACGCGAAAACTCGCTCGGGTACGTTCTCATGCGCAACATGCAGGAGGCGGGTTTCAAGGGGCGACTGTTCGCGGTCAATCCAAAACATGAGACCGTACTCGACCTCGTCTGTTACAAGTCGGTCGAAGATGTCCCGCAACGCCTCGACCTGGTGGTCATTGCCGTTCGCGCCGAAAAAGTTGCAGCAATCATCGACAGCTGCGGTCGTGCCGGCGTAAAAGCGGCCGTCGTTCTGTCATCGGGCTTCTCAGAAGCCGGCCCCCGGGGTGCCCTCTATGAACGTCACGCGGTAGAAGCTGCGCGTCGACACAAGATTCGTCTGTTGGGCCCGAACTGCCTGGGCATCATGCGTCCGGACCTCGGCCTCAATGCCACCTTCGCCCATGCCACCGCGAACAAGGGCAGCATCGGCCTGATCTCGCAGTCCGGCGCGCTGTGCGCTGCGATTCTCGACTGGGCCAAACCGAACAACGTGGGCTTTTCTGCGGTGGTCTCACTCGGCACCTCGAGCGATATCGATTTCGGCGAGGTTCTCGAGTTCATGATCTCCGACCCGCGGACCGAGAGCATCTTCCTTTACGTTGAAGGCATCCGGGACGCGCGCAGATTCATGAGTGCGCTGCGCGGCGCGGCGCGCGTGAAGCCGGTGCTGCTGATCAAGGCCGGGCGTCACCCGGATGTTTCGCGCGCAATTCTGTCGCATTCGGGTGCCCCGATAGGCGACGATGCGGTATTTGATGCAGCGCTTCGTCGCGCCGGCGTCATTCGCCTGTACAACCTCGGACAGTTCTTTGCCGCGGCGAATGCCCTGTTCTCCCATTTCCGCCCGCGCGGCAACCGTCTCGCGATCATTACCAACGGCGGAGGCCCGGGTGTGATGGCCGCTGACCGGGCAATGGATATCGGCATTCCACTGAGTGAGTTCTCCGACAGCACGATGGAGAAGCTCAACTCGATCCTGCCCGCAGGCTGGTCGCGCGGCAATCCGATAGACATCCTCGGCGACGCCGACCCCGAGCGCTACAGCAAAACCCTGCAGGCGGTCATCGACGGTCCCAATGTCGATGGCGTGCTGGTAATGCTGACTCCGCAGGCGATGACCAACCCGAGCGAGGTTGCCAAAACGGTCATCGAAATTGAGAAGACGGCAGACAAGCCTGTTGTGACGTGCTGGATGGGCGAAGACCTTGTGTCGGAGTCCCGCCGCATGTTCATCGAGGCCGGCATTCCGACCTTCCGTACGCCGGAGCCCGCGGTTGAACTGGTCGGACACATCTCGTCCTACTACCGCAACCAGAAGCTGCTGATGCAGGTGCCGTCTTCGCTGTCCCACCTGTCGCCGCCGTCTGTCGAAAGCGCGCGTCTGGTGATCGAGACTGCGCTCAGTGAGCGTCGCAAGACGCTCAACGAGATGGAATCCAAGGCTTTGCTCGCCGCATTCCGGATTCCGATTGCGCAGACCGTTGTCGCACGTTCGGCTACCGAAGCCATGGTGCTGGCAGAAGAAATTGGCCTGCCTGTGGTGATGAAAATCGACTCCGCATCGGTCATCCACAAATCCGATGTCGGCGGTGTCCGCCTCAATCTCACCAGCCTCGCGGTGGTGCGTTCCGCCTATCAGGAGATTCTCGAAGCGGTCAAGAAGAGCCAGCCCGACGCCATCATCAACGGCGTCTCGATCGAACCCATGATCCAGAAGCGCAATGGGCGCGAACTGGTGATCGGTGTGCGGCGCGATCCTGTGTTCGGCCCGGTCATCACTTTCGGTGAAGGCGGCAATCAAGTGGAAGCCAACCGCGATATCGCGGTAGCACTGCCGCCACTCAACGGCTTCCTGGTGCGCGACATGATTCGTTCAACGCGGATTGCCGTCCGCCTCGGCGAATTCCGCAACCTCCCGGCTGTCGACATGGACGCACTGGAACTGGTGCTGCTGCGTGTTTCGGAAATGGTCTGCGAGTTGCCGTGGATCACCGGCATGGACATCAACCCGCTGATCGTCGACGAAAACGGCGCCGTGGCGGTCGATGCCCGCATCGTCGTGGACAACGTGTCGCCCACGGCCGATCGCTACGACCACATGGCGATTCACCCCTACCCGTCGCACCTCATCAGCAAGTGGACGGTGCCGGACGGGACAGTCGTGACCATCCGTCCGATCAAGCCCGAAGACGCCGACCTCGAAGTGGAGTTCGTGCGCAATCTGTCGCAGGAAACCAAGTACTACCGCTTCATGAACACAATGCGGGAACTGCCTCCTGCAATGGTGGCGCGACTGACGCAGATCGATTACGACCGCGAAATGGCCTTCCTCGCCACGCGCGATATTGATGGCGTTGAAAAAGAGATCGGCGTGTGTCGCTATGCGGTCAATCCGGACGGCGAGTCCTGTGAATTCGCCGTCGTTGTCGCAGACGACTGGCAACACCGCGGGCTTGCACGCAAGCTCATGGGCGTCTTGATCGAAACCGCGCGTAACCGCGGGCTGCTCTACATCAACGGCGTGTTCCTCTCCAATAACGACCGCATGCTCAAGTTCGTGGCCAAACTCGGCTTCATCCTCACCAACGACCCGGAAGACAACACGGTCAAGGTGGGCGTACTGCCCCTGCAGGACTGAAACTGATGAGTGCAACAATAGAACAGGTGACGTTTCAGGGCGTCGCGGCCTTGGCGATGGATGTCTCGGGAGCGCGCGTGGTGGTCAGCCTGCTTGGCGGACAGGTGCTTTCATGGACGCCGCGCGGGGGCAAGGAGTGGCTCTATCTCAGCGAACAGGCAGTATTTGATGGCAGCGCACCGATTCGCGGCGGGGTGCCGGTCTGCTTCCCGCAGTTCGCCGACCAGGGTGAGCTTCCCAAGCATGGTTTTGTGCGCACCAAGCTGTGGACCGTCGCTGAACAACGCGCCGGCGAGGACTTCGCCATTGTCGTGCTGCGCCTCGTTGACGACGAAGAAACCCGCGCCATCTGGCCGCATCCCTTTGCCCTTGAGTTGACTGTCGCAGTGGAAGACAACCGGCTCGATCTCGAACTCTCGGTCGAGAACACCGGCGACGAAGCGTTCTCCTTTACGGGCGCCCTGCACACCTATCTTCGCGTGAGCGAAGTCGAGGAGATCGCGCTCGAAGGGCTTTACGGCTTCAACTACCGCGATACGGCTGCGGGCAATGTCGTCCGTCGCGAAAGCGGTGAGCGGATCATGGTCGATGCCGAAGTCGATCGCATCTATTGCAATGTGACCCGCCCGCTTCTCGTTCGTGACCACCGCCGCAGTCTCGGCGTGAATACCGAAGGTTTTCCCGATGTTGTCATCTGGAACCCCTGGGAAACACGTTGTGCCGCGCTCGCCGACATGCCCGACAGCGGTTTTCGCCGCATGTTGTGCACCGAAGCGGCCGTTGCCGATCAAGCGGTCGAGGTTCGGCCTCACCAGCACTGGTGGGGCCGGCAGACACTCGTCGCGCTCTGAGGAGAGGGGGCGATTCCCGCCGCCCCCTTGTCCCGCAGCGGCGCTTGCTGCACCATCGCGCCCTTCATGAGAACCAATGCGCCGTGTTCGCCACGGTGACCCTGCCATGCTCCCCCCCATCGAACACCGTATTGCCGATGAACTCGGCGTCCCCGCCCGACAGGTCTTCTCTGCAGTAAAACTGCTCGATGAAGGTGCGACCGTGCCCTTCATCTCGCGTTACCGCAAGGAAGCTACCGGCGGGCTGGACGACACCCAGTTGCGTACGCTGGAAGAACGACTGGGGTATCTGCGCGAACTCGAGGACCGTCGATCCACCGTAATTGCATCCGTGGACGAACAGGGCAAGCTGACGCCCGCACTGCGGGCCGAACTCGAGAACGCGGATACCAAGCAACGCCTTGAGGACCTCTACCTTCCCTTCAAGCCCAAACGGCGCACCAAAGCCCAGATTGCGCGCGAAGCGGGTATCGCGCCCCTCGCCGAAGCCCTGCTGGGCGACCCGACGCTCACACCGGAGGTCGAAGCCGCCCGCTATCTCAACGCCGAAGCCGGGTTCGAGGACACAAAGTCGGTGCTCGATGGCGCGCGTCAGATCCTCATGGAGCAGTTCGCCGAAGATGCGACCCTGCTGGGCGAGCTGCGCAATTACCTGCACGAGTACGGGCTTGTCCGCTCCAGCGTAATCGAAGGCAAGGAAACCGAGGGCGCCAAGTTCCGCGACTGGTTCGATTTTCAGGAACCGATTGCGAGCATGCCCTCGCACCGTGCGCTGGCGCTGCTGCGTGGCCGCAATGAGGGCGTGCTTCGACTCGGTCTGGACGTTGAGCGTCCCGACCCTGATGCCCCTCACCCCTGCGAAGGGCGCATTGCGGTGCGCTTCGGCATCCGCAACCAGGGGCGGCCGGCGGATCGCTGGCTTGCGGACACGGCACGCTGGACATGGAGCGTCAAGGTGTCGCTTCATCTCGAGCTCGAACTGATGAGCGAGCTGCGCGAACGCGCCGAAGAGGAAGCGACTCGCGTCTTCGCCCGCAACCTCAAGGATCTCCTGCTCGCCGCGCCGGCGGGCAGCCGGACCACGATGGGGCTGGACCCCGGCATTCGTACCGGCGTCAAGGTGGCCGTTGTCGATGCAACCGGCAAACTCGTTGATACCGCGACCATCTACCCTTTCGAGCCGCGTCGCGACCGCGAGTCCTCGCTTGCTGCCCTTGCGATGCTGGCAAAGAAGCACGCGGTCGAACTGATCGCCATTGGCAACGGCACCGCCTCACGCGAGACCGATGCGCTGGCAGCGGAACTGATGCAGCGCCACCCCGAGTTCAAGCTCACCCGGGTCATGGTCTCAGAGGCCGGCGCCTCGGTGTATTCGGCGTCGGAACTGGCCGCACGGGAGTTTCCCGATGTTGATGTCAGCCTGCGTGGCGCGGTGTCGATTGCACGGCGCCTGCAGGACCCGCTGGCCGAACTGGTGAAGATTGATCCGAAATCGATCGGTGTTGGCCAGTATCAGCACGATCTCAACCAGGGCAAACTCGCCAAAAGTCTCGACGCTGTGGTCGAAGACTGCGTGAACGCAGTCGGCGTGGACGTCAATACCGCCTCGGCCCCGCTGCTGGCACGGATCTCCGGCCTCAATGCGACGCTGGCCGGCAATATCGTCGAGTACCGCGACGCCAATGGCCCCTTCCGCAGTCGCAGTGCGCTGAAAGACGTGCCGCGACTCGGCCCCAAGACCTTTGAACAGGCGGCCGGTTTTCTGCGTATCCAGACCGGAGACAATCCGCTGGATGCGTCCTCGGTGCACCCGGAAGCCTACCCGGTCGTCGAACGCATTCTGGCCCGTGTCCAGAAAAGCGTTCGCGAGCTGATGGGTAATGGCAGCATGCTCAGGAGTCTCAAACCGGTCGAGTTTACCGACGAGCGCTTTGGCCTTCCGACCGTACAGGACATCCTTGCCGAGCTCGAAAAACCTGGTCGCGATCCGCGCCCCGAGTTCCGGACCGCCACCTTCCGCGAAGGCATCGAAACCCTGAAGGACCTCCAGCCCGGCATGCTGCTCGAAGGCGTGGTGACCAACGTCACCAACTTTGGCGCCTTCGTTGATATCGGCGTCCATCAGGACGGCCTGGTGCACATCTCGGCCCTGTCGAACACCTTCGTCAAGGATCCGCACGCCGTGGTCAAGGCGGGTCAGGTGGTGAAAGTGAAAGTGCTCGAGGTCGATGTCGTGCGCAAACGGATCGCCCTGACCATGCGCCTGGCCGACGAGCTTCAGTCTGCGCGCAGTGACGCTGGCAGCGGACGGCCCGAGCGCCCACAACAGGGTCCGCGTGCCAATTCGCAGCGCCAGGCGCGGCCCCAGGCGGCGCGCCCCGCGCAGGTCGAACGCAGTGCCGGCAACAACGCGTTTGCCGATGCCTTTGCACGCGCCCGCAAGAAATGAGCGCCCGCGGTGATCACGCAGGGGAGGGACAAATGGACAAGGTAACGGTGATATACGGTATCCGGAACTGCGACACCATGAAGAAGAGCTTCGCCTGGCTCACCGAGCACGGCGCTGCATATCGATTCCATGACTATCGCAAGGACGGCATCACCTCCGGAAAACTGCACGACTGGAGCAAGGCGCTGGGCTGGAAGACGCTGATCAACACCCGAGGCACGACCTGGCGCAAGCTGTCGCCCGAGCAGCAGACGGTCGACACCCAGAGTGCTGCGGTCAAGCTGATGCTTGAAAACCCGAGCCTGATCAAGCGCCCCGTGGTCGAAACCGCATCCGGTCACCTGCTGGTGGGATTCGATCCCCAACTCTTTGCAAGCTTCATCAAACCCTCAGAGCCCGAAGATCAATGAGCCCCCTGCCCTCAAGCTACGTACAACGTTTTCTGCTGGAACAACTCGACATCCGTGGTGCTGTCGTCCGCCTCGACGACGTGTGGAAGGCCATGCAGGTTGGACGCAACTATCCTGCACAGGTCAGTCGATTGCTCGGGGAGATGAGTGCTGTATCGGCGATCATCACCGGTAATCTCAAGCAAACCGGCCGCCTGACCTTCCAGGTTCAGGGGCACGGACCACTCAAGCTGCTGGTTGTCGATTGCAATGCCGAGATGAATCTGCGCGGCTATGCGAAATCCGAAGGCGAGATCAGCGGCAATACACTCGGCGAAATCGTCGGCGACGGTCGCCTGCAACTGTCGCTCGACATCCCGGGCATGGACCAGCCCTATCAAAGCCTGGTCCCGCTGGAGGGCGACAGTATTGCAAGCGTGTTCTCGCATTATCTTGAACAGTCCGAGCAGCAGCCCGCAGGGCTCTGGCTGGCCTGCGATCCGTCGGCGAGTGCTGCGCTGTTCGTACAACGACTGCCGGGTGCGGACGCAAAAGACGAAGATGGCTGGTCCCGCGTCATGCAGCTCGCCCACACCGTGCGTCCCGACGAACTGCTTTCCCTCACGCCCGACGTGCTGCTTGGCCGGCTTTTTGCCGAAGAGGACGTCCGACTCTACCCGGCGCGGGCCGTGACCCATATCTGGCCACCCGAACCAGAGAAGATCGCGACCATGCTTCAGGGCCTCGGGGAGGCCGAAGTGCGCTCCGTCCTTGCCGAACAGGGCGAGGTGCTGGTTCATGACGAACTGTCGAATCACACCTACCGATTCGATGAAGACGACGTTGATACGCTCTTCAGGCCCCCAACGCTGCATTGAAACACGCGCGGCATGACAAGCAATCCGGTCACATTCTTGCCGTATTTGCCGACCCTCAGTAAACTCGCGCGATTAAACGGTAAACTCTGCACATGACCACGTCCGCGCCCAATCGCTCCATCGAGTTCCGCAATACGACGCTAGGCGCGACCATCGCCGTGCTGCGCGATACCGAACCTGTCGGGCTGGCCGATTCGCTGCACAAGATGCTCGGCGGCATGCCGGACTTTTTCAATGGCGAAGCTGCCATTCTCGACTTCTCCGGCGTCACCAGGACGCCGGCCCGAGTCGATTGGGCCGGGCTGCTGTCCCTGCTCCGGCGCTATCAGCTGCAACCCATCGGGGTGCGAAACCTCCCCGCAGAGTTGTCAGTGGCAGCACGTCAGGCCGGGCTGGCCATCCTCGACAACCTCGAGCTGCGAGAACGTCCTGCGAGCGAAGCCGCCCGCACGCCGCCTCCGCCACCTGCCCCAAAGGCGGAGGCGCCTCCGCCGCCAGCGCCCGCAGCCCCGTCTGCCTCCGCACCTGCTCCCAACACACTGTTCGTCGAGCGTCCGCTGCGCTCCGGTCAGCAAGTGTATGCACGCGGTGGCGATCTGGTTCTGCTGGCAGGCATGAGCAACGGCGCCGAGGTCATCGCCGACGGCAGCATTCATTGTTTCGGCCCGCTTCGCGGTCGTGCCCTGGCCGGCGCACAGGGCAATAGCAACGCACGTATCATCGCAACCAATTTCGGTCCGGAGCTGGTTTCCATCGCCGGCGTCTATCGCACCTTCGAGAGAGGCATCCCCGAGGCAATTGCCGGGCGTGGCGCCATGGTGCGACTGAACGACGCTGGAAATGCACAGACCATAGAAATCGAACCGCAGCAGCTCGACTGAAGCGGCATACATACATTCAAGGGGAAAAAGTGAAAGTCATCGTCATTACGTCTGGCAAGGGCGGCGTTGGGAAAACCACCACCAGCGCTGCATTCTCGTCAGGACTGGCCCTGCGCGGCTTCAAGACGGCCGTGATCGACTTCGACGTCGGCCTGCGCAACCTCGATCTCATCATGGGCTGCGAGCGCCGCGTCGTGTATGACCTCGTAAACGTGGTCAATGGCGAAGCCAAACTCAACCAGGCACTGATCAAGGATCGCCACTGCGAAAACCTCTTCATTCTTCCTGCCTCGCAGACGCGCGACAAGGATGCACTGACCGAGGAAGGGGTTGAGAAGGTGTTGCACGATCTCGAGCACATGGGCTTTGAGTATGTAGTCTGCGATTCTCCTGCGGGTATCGAACGTGGCGCCGTGATGGCCCTGACCTTTGCCGACGAAGCCATCGTCACCACCAACCCGGAAGTCTCTTCGGTTCGTGACTCGGACCGCATCCTCGGCATCCTGCAGTCGAAGTCGAAGCGTGCCCGCGAAGGCGGCGAGCCGGTCAAGGAGCACCTTCTGGTCACGCGCTACTCGGCCAAGCGCGTCGAAGACGGCGAGATGCTATCGTACAGGGACGTACAGGAACTGCTGCGCGTGCCCTTGATCGGCGTCATTCCCGAGTCGGAATCCGTACTCCACGCATCCAACCAGGGAACACCTGCGATTCACCTCAAGGGCTCGGACGTTGCCGAAGCCTATGCGGACGTAGTCGGGCGCTTTCTCGGTGAAGACCGTGAACTGCGTTTCGTGAACTATGAAAAACCGGGGCTGATGAAGCGCCTTTTCGGAGGCAAGTGATATGTCTCTGCTTGCCCGCCTGTTTGGCGAAAAGAAGAAAACAGCCGAGATTGCCAAGAACCGGCTGTCACTGCTGATTGCTCACGAGCGCAACGGCGGACCCGCTCAACCCGACTTCATGCCTGCACTTCAGCGTGAGCTGATCGAGGTGATCTCGAAGTACGTGTCGGTCAATCCCGACGACATCAAGGTTCAGCTCGAAAAGCAGGACAACTACGAGGTGCTGGAAGTCAATATCGTGCTGCCCGAGGCGGGTCGCTGAGACCCGCCGCACGTGGGCGGCTGCAGCGTCGCGCGGTGTTCCTGGCATGAACATTCGTCTGGTGCCCGGAACGGGACTTGAACCCGTAAGCCATGCGGCGGCAGATTTTAAGTCTGCTGTGTATACCAATTTCACCATCCGGGCGAGCCGCGGATTTTCGCACACTCGCACCATGCTGCACAGCCCCGGGCACGATGGACTCATCAGCACGGATCGCTTGCGAACTGCATCAACACGGATGACCGGGCGATGCTGAAGGGTCTCGCAGCGCACGACATGCTCGGCATTGCGGCCGATGCGGACGCGGTCAGCATCAAAAAGGCCTTTCGACGCCTTGCGATGCAATGGCACCCTGACCGTAACGCAGCACCGGAAGCACTCGAGACCTTCAAGCGTCTGCGTGCGGCCTACGTCCACATGATGGGGCTTCATGATGGCGACCGGGATGATGACGAATTCGAGCCCGATGCTGAAGCCCCCCCTTCCGGTCATGCGCAATCACGCGCAGCCGATCATTTTCAGGACCTCGAACTGAGTCTTGAAGAGGTCTTCCATGGCGGTGAGAAGTCGGTCTGGATCGAGTCACAGGATTCGTGCGAAGCGTGTGACGGTTGCGGGACGATCGAGCTCGCGCATGGCCGCCTGTGCACCTCGTGTCATGGGTCAGGGCGCATCCGCTCGGGTTCCGGACTTGCGGCTTGCACCGACTGTGATGGTCGCGGTTACTCCAAGCGTGCCATCTGCGGTGAATGCGACGGTTCGGGAAAGGTCGGCGGGCGGAGAACGCTCTCGGTGCGTATTCCGCGTGGGATGTTGCCGGGCGAGGAGCTGCGCCTCGAAGGAGAAGGCGAGCCTTCGTCCGACGCGGCCATGCTGCCCGGCGATCTTCGCTTGCGCATACGAATTGCGCCTCACCCGCTGTTCGCTCTCGAAGGGAGGGACCTGTTACTCAGGCGCCCGGTCAGTGCGTTCCGGATGCTGGCGGGTGGCAAACTGGAGGTCCCGTTGCCGGGCGGGCGGCTTCAGATCGACATCGCGCCGGGGACGGCTGTTGCCAGGGAGATCAGACTGGAAGGCGCGGGCGTACCTGCGCGCGGAAAAAGGCAGGCAGGAGCACTCCGCATAACGCTTGAACCGCAGTTCCCGGATGAACCCAGCCCGGAACTGTGCGCGCTGTTTCGCCGCCTGGCGGAAGAAGTGGAGCACGATCTCGCCCGCAATGTGCCATCATTGGATGCATGGCAACGCAAGTGGCTACCATGATCATGGCGCGCTGCTTGCGTGCCGTTTCGGTCAATCCGTGGTGACATCTGCCCTCTTCCAGGACCGCCCGCAAACACCGCCTCCGTCAGCTCCCCAAGAAGATTTCAACGTGATCGTAATCGACCTCTGCTGCGCTCAACAACATCGCTTTGAAGGCTGGTTTGCGTCAGCCTCCGCCTTTGAGTCGCAACTCGAGCGCAAACTGGTTACCTGCCCGATTTGCAGCAGCAACGATGTTCGCCGGCTACCCAGCGCCCCCTATGTGCAAACAAGGACCGCCATGAGTCCTCCCGCGCCGGTCGCGGCCACAAGGGCGCCGGCGCCCCCGCTCGGGAGTGAGCAAGCGGCGCTGCTCCTGGCCTCAATACGGCAACTTGCGCGTCAGGCCGAGGACGTCGGTGAGCGCTTCCCGGAGGAGGCGCGTCGTATCCATCGCGGCGAGGTGGAAGCACGAAGCATACGTGGCGCGGCCTCCGGCGATGAAATGGGCGAACTGCTCGATGAGGGCATCATTGTGTTGCCAGTTCCGCCAGATGAGGATCTGCACTGAAATTTGCGGCGACGTCTGAACACTCGTCCACAACAAAGCACAGCGGCCCGCCGACCCCCGTCAGAGGCCCCCAATCAGCCTCCAGCTGCCAAAGCGCCCTTTCCAGCCAACCGATATCGCGATCATTGTCATGACGCATGATCAGCCCGTGCTTTCTTGCTGCTTTCCCAGCCATATCTGCCTCCTGTTTCAGCTTGCAGGATAGAAATGGCTCATGACTCCCCGATGAAGAACGTTTGACACGGTGGTGACAGTTCAGGGCTGTACGTGCACGAGCGGCACCCACATTTCGTCCGCGCTCAGCCCGCCATGGACGCCGACCATCCTGTGCAGTCGCTCGCGCGGCATGCGGTCACTGAGTGTCCACCCAGCTTCCATCAGCAGAACATGCGTGCCGCACCGTTCTGCGAGCCGTGGATTGACCGGGCCGGGACCAAAGAAGCCCGCTTCAACCAATCGCGCCGAAGGCTGGACAACCGCCCTGCCCCTAAGCTGCTCGTGCGCCAGTGCCTCGAAATCGGGTTCAGCGCCTGGTCGTACACGGCAGAACACCACTCGCCGCTCGCCCGCCAGAGGTGAATCGAGCATTGCCTTGAGCTTTGGCAATTGGTGCAGACGAAGGTGTCGGCGCTCCGGTGCGTCGATGAAACCATGGTCAGCCGTCAGAATCACGCTGGCCCCGCGACCTGCGAGGCCCTTGAGGAGTTGGTCGAAGAAGCTGTCGATGCGGGCAAACTCCGAGATCGCCTTTGCCGAGTGAGCGCCATAGTGATGGCAGATCGCATCGAAGCGCGGGTAATAAGCGTGGATGAACCGTCTTGCGCTGCCCGGCTGCGATGCGGCCTCGAGAATGGCAGGCACGAAGGCGTCCGGACGTGAATAGCCCCGGAGCTCGGCCCCGCGACCATGTCGACGTGAGAATGGTGACCAGGCGATGTCCTGTGGCGAGATCATCGTGGCGGCGACCTTGCTGCGCCGGAACATTCCGTCGTATGGAAAGAGACGCGGGGTCAGCGCCGGACTTAGCAGCGCCCCTGCGCCACGACGGTAGAGCGGCAAAGGGGCAATGACACCGCCAAAGCGACGATCATGCATGAACCAGCCGGTCAGCCCATGCCGCGCAGGCGAGAGGCCTGTGAGGAGCGTTGTGACTGCGCTCGCTGTGGTACTCGGAAAAACGGAGGTGAGCCGCCGCTGACGGTAACGCAGAATCGTGCTGCCTTGCCCGTGACGCTGAAGAAACGCATCGCCGAGACCGTCGATGACCAAGAGGACGACCGGCCCGTTGCCTTCCAGTCGAAGTCCGGATTGCTCAGGCGGAGACGCCTCGTGGCGCAGCCAGCAGGCAAGGTTGCGAGCAAGTCCGAAGATGCCGCCATTGCCGAAATCAGGGAGCACGGCACCGCGAGGCAACTGAAAGGGTGGATGCGGCATCGGGCAGACCTCCAAATGCAAAAAACCGGACAAGTGTGAATCACTTGTCCGGTTCTGCATACTGGAGCGGCAGAAGAGTCTCGAACTCTCGACCTATACCTTGGCAAGGTATCGCTCTACCAACTGAGCTACTGCCGCTCTAAAACCTTTACAGCCTGGAGGCGCGAGCCGGAGTCGAACCGACCTACACGGATTTGCAATCCGGTGCATAACCGCTTTGCTATCGCGCCTTTAATTCCTGGTCGGCAACCTTTCGTCGCCACGAATCAGGATAAATCCTGATTCAAAATTCTTTGGAGCGGCAGAAGAGTCTCGAACTCTCGACCTATACCTTGGCAAGGTATCGCTCTACCAACTGAGCTACTGCCGCTCTCGAAAGACCGCCATTATAGACGTCTTTTAAACTGCGTCAAGCTTTTTTTTGAAAATCTCTTACTGATCCATATACCTTGCCAGCTTCGGCATGGCACGACGGAGGTAATACCCCATCGACCAGAGCGTAAGAGCCGCCGCCACGTAGATCAGAACACTACCCACGAAGCGAAGGTCAATTGACGACAGGGGCGCATTGTATAGCAGCAAGGGAATGGCTGTCATCTGTGCAGCCGTTTTCAGTTTGCCGATGTAGGCCACCGCGACACTCGCGGATTCACCGACCCGTGCCATCCATTCGCGCAGGGCCGAAATCGTGATTTCGCGGCCGATGATGATGACGGCAATGATCGCATCGACCCTGGCAAGCTGGACCAGAAGAATGAGCGCAGCCGCCACCATCAGTTTGTCCGCAACCGGATCGAGAAAAGCGCCAAAGGCAGAGGTCTGCTGAAGCACCCGCGCGAGATAACCATCGAACCAGTCGGTGACTGCGGCAAGGACAAAGATCCCGGTACCGAAAAGATTCTTGTGCGCAGGGCTCATCCACGCGTCGGGCAGGTAGAAAACCCCGACGAAAAGCGGAATCATGGCGATACGTGCCCAAGTAAGGGTGTTGGGAATATTGAGAGGCATGCGGAGCGGCGTTTTCGCCCTTATTGTCAGTGCAAGGCCGAGTATATCTGTTCGGCAAGCGCACGGCTGATGCCATCGGCCCGGCACAGGTCCTCAATGGTCGCATTTCGCACCCCGTCCAGCCCGCCAAAGGCGGCAAGCAGGTTGCGTCGCCGGGCAGGACCGACGCCCGGGATATCGTCCAGTTTGGACCCGATACGGGCCTTGCCGCGACGTGCACGGTGACCTGTGATGGCAAAGCGGTGCGCCTCGTCGCGAATTTCGATGATGAGATGCAGGGCCGACGACGCGCCTCCCAGTGCAAGGCCCTCGCGCCCGTCGGCGAAGATCAGGGTCTCAAGCCCGGCCTTGCGGCCCTCCCCTTTGGCCACGCCGACCATCGATACCGACTCCAGCCCGACTTCTGCAAGGATCGCTGCTGCGGCACTGACCTGTCCCTTGCCTCCATCGATCAGGATCAGTTCGGGACATACACCCTCCCCTGCAGCGACCTTGCCGTAACGGCGTTCGAGCACCTGGCGCATGGCCGCGAAATCGTCACCGGGGGTAATACCTTCAATGTTGTAGCGCCGATAGGCCGAATGTTTCATCGCGCCGGCCTCGCACACCACGCAGGACGCAACGGTGGCCTCGCCCATGGTGTGGCTGATGTCGAAACACTCGATGCGATGTGGCGCCTCGGCCAGATCGAGCGCGTCGCGCAAGGCATCGAGCCGCTGTTCGATTCGTCCAGCATCACGTGCGCGTCCCTGTATGGCGAGATGGGCGTTCTTCTCGGCCATCTCCATCCACGCCTTTTCTGCCGCATAGCGCGGCGCGACCACGCCTTGCGGTCGATCAGTGATTTCTGCGAGCGTGTCCTTCACGCTCTGTACGTCGAGGTTCACCAGAATGCGAGGCGGAATGGGGTGCTCGGTGTAGTGCTGTTCGACAAAGGCGAGCAGGCCGTCAAGCGCACCGGACACGGTCGCACCGGACGGGAACTGCGGACGGTCTCCGAGATGGCGTCCGCCCCGAATCATCGCAATGTTGATGCAGGTCAGACCGTCTTCTTCCACCCCGGCCAGGATATCGACATCCTCGTCCTTGCGGCTGTCGACGAACTGCCGGTGAAGCACGGCCTGAAGCACCCGTACCTGGTCCCGACAGGCAGCAGCCTCCTCGAAGGCCAGCCTGTCCGAAGCGGCCTGCATTCGCGCAGTGAGGTCGTCGATTACCTCACTCGCGCGGCCGTCGAGAAAACGGCTCGCGAGCCTGACGTCGGCCTCATAGTCGGTCTTGTCGATCAGACCGACACAGGGACCGGTGCAGCGTTTGATCTGATTCAGCAGACAGGGGCGCGAACGGTTCTGGAATACGGAATTCTCGCAGGTGCGCAGCTGAAACGTTTTCTGCAACAGATGGATGCTCTCGCGCACCGCATAGGCGTTGGGAAACGGCCCGAAGTAGCGGGCGCCCTTGGTAAAGGCGCCGCGATGGTAGGCCAGGCGCGGGAACTCGTCAGCAGACAACTCGATATACGGGTAGGTCTTGTCGTCGCGAAAAAGAATGTTGTAGCGCGGCGCCAGACTCTTGATGAGGTTGTTCTCGAGAATCAAGGCCTCGGCTTCGGAGCGGGTTGAGGTCACATCGACGCGAACGATCTGCGCGACCATCATGGCGATACGCGGGCTCGAAAGATTGCGCTGAAAATAGCTTGAGACACGGCGCTTGAGGTTCTTCGCCTTGCCGACGTACAGCACCTTGTCGTCGACGCCGATCATCCTGTAAACGCCGGGCTCCTCCGTCAGATTGCGGAGGAAAGACTTGGCATCAAAGCCCGCGGGTTCATCAGTTTGGCTCATGTGCTGTGCGTATCCGGCCTGGTTGTGCGACGGCACGGATGGCGGTCGCCTGCATCAGGAAGTTCTATAGACGCCAAGACAACTCCGGAGCCCGCCCCGAGCGCGGCACAAGAACGGAGCCGAAGGCTGTGTCAGCTCCGGCCGGCATCCAGCGCATTCAGGATTCTTTCTTATCACCGATGATGGCTGCGGCCATGACGGTGCCTGTTGCAGTATCTGCCGGAATTGCCTGCACCAGCGTTCGTGCCGCAAGATAGGGCCCATGAACCTCCAGTGCAAACGGGTCTGTCGGCTGCGTCAAACGCAGCCTCACCGGTGCCAGCGCGGCAATCCGCGCAAGACTTTCGGAATCTGGCGCCGGCGCCCAGCGGTCAAGCAGTTCGGCGGCGAGATCTGGCCGATTGCAGACCAGAAGCATATCGCAGCCGGCTTCGTAAGCTGCCTTCGCTCGAGCAAGGATATCACCGGCAACCTTTGCCCCCTCCATGTTCAGATCGTCACTGAAGATCACACCGCTGAAGCCAATTCTTGTGCGCAATACGTCCTTCAGCCAGAACGCCGAAAACCCTGCAGGCGCTGAATCGACCCTGGGGTAGATGACGTGCGCAGGCATGACGCCGGCCAACTGCCGCCCGAGTCGGTGGCGGTAGGGCGCAATGTCTTGCGCCCACACCGCATCGAATTCACGATCGTCGACCGGAATGTCATGGTGAGAATCGGCCTCGACGAAGCCGTGCCCCGGGAAATGCTTGCCGACGCAGCCCATGCCGGCCTCCGCCATCCCTGCAGCAAGCGCCTGCGCCAGCGTGGCAACGACCTGTGGGTCGCGATGAAAAGCACGGTTGCCGATCGCGCGGCTGACACCGTAGTCGAGATCCAGAACCGGCGTAAAGCTCAGGTCGACACCATGCGCGAGCAGTTCTGCCGCGAGTACGTAGCCGGTGGCACGGGTGGCATCGAGTGCTGCAAGATGATCGTGGTCCCACATCTGCCCCAGCGTGCGCATGGCGGGCAAACGGGTAAAGCCATCCGTGCGAAAGCGCTGCACCCGGCCGCCTTCGTGATCGACCGCAATCACGAGCGCAGGCTCCCTCAGGCGACGGATGTCGGCCGTCAGCGCCGAAAGTTGTTCAGAATCAGTGAAATTGCGCGCAAACAGGATAACCCCGCCGACGAGCGGATCGCACAGACGCTCACGTTCGCCATCGTCGAGCTCCGTCCCGGCAACGTCGAGCATCACCGGTCCGCGTGGCAGTTTGAGGGCGACTGTATTCATGGCTTCTCGATGACGGCAAAGGCGACGACGTAATCGTTCTCGTCGGAAAGGCTGAGATGGGCATGCAAGCCCTGCTCGCGCATGAAGGTGTCCAAGCGTGCATCGTAACGGAACAGCGGTTTGCCGAGCGCGTCGTGCGCCACCGCGACCGCGTGCAGTGTAGCCGGCACGGCAACGCCGGTACCAAGCGCCTTGCCGAACGCTTCCTTGGCTGCGAAACGCTTGGCAAGAACACGCGCAGGATCCTGGCTCGCACGCCACGTCTCACGCTCGGACTCGGCAAGAATCCGCAACGCAAAACGCTCTCCGTGACGCTCGAGCGCTTCACGCAGACGCGCTACCCGGACGATATCCGTCCCTACGCCATGGATCATCGATTCGACGTCACGCGCGCTGGCGTTCGTTGGTCGCCGCTTCGCGAATCATCCGCTTCATTTCGACGACGGCTGCACGCAGGCCGGTAAATACAGCACGGCTTACGATCGAATGACCGATGTGAAGCTCGCGCACCCCCGCAAGACGGGCGATCGGCTCGACGTTGTAGTAGTTAAGTGCATGGCCCGCATTGAAGCGCATGCCCAGGGCACAAGCCGCCTCGCCAGCACGCCGTACCTTTTCAAGCTCAAGCAGGACTGCCGGGCTGTCGGAATCACGGCCGGCGTCATGAAAGGCGTGCGCATATGGCCCGGTGTGAATCTCGCACACACGCGCGCCAATCCGGGCGGCGGCCTCGATCTGCGACATCTCTGCGTCGATGAAGACGCTGCTCACGATCCCCGCATCGGCCAACCGGCTTACAACGGCCTTGAGCTTTTCTTCCTGCGCCACTACGTCCAGCCCGCCCTCGGTGGTGACTTCATGCCGCCCCTCCGGCACCAGCATGGCCATCTCGGGCTTCAGGCCGCAGGCAATGCCCACCATTTCGTCCGTCGCGGCCATCTCTAGATTGAGCTTGACTTGCGTAAGCTCGCGCAGACGGCGCACGTCGCTATCGTTGATGTGGCGCCGGTCCTCACGAAGATGCACGGTAATACCATCGGCTCCGCCCAGATGCGCTTCCACAGCGGCCCATACCGGGTCGGGCTCCCAGGTGCGACGCGCCTGTCGCAGCGTGGCGACATGGTCGATATTGACGCCTAGTTCAATCACAGTTCCTGCAACTCCTTCAGCACCCGGCGCGACTGCAGTTGCTGCCCACCGAGATAATGGTTGATCAGCGCCCGCAACAGCCGTTTAGACTGAACCAGCGTTTCGGCGCGGGAAAAATCGTCTGCAGCCATATCGAGCAGCGTCTGGCCACTGATCGGCAGGTCGTCTTCGCCGAATACCTCAAGCTCATCCGCATCAGCGGCAAGATCCACCGCGACCGGACCACGTTCGATTATATAGCGGTAGCGTCCGTCGGTCCGGACGGGCCCGTCCTCCGCACGTTCGAGCGCGATACCGTAGCCTAGCTCCTGCAACAGGGTCAGCTCAAACCGGCGGAGGACGGTCGGGAGACTCTCGTTCCGGGCAAGCGCGGTAACGGCCATTTCGTAGGCTGCGAAGAGTTCGGGATGAGGGTCCTCGCGAGCGGTGAGGCGGAGCATGAGCTCGTTGAGATAATAACCGCACATCAAGGCGCGGCCAGTCAGGAGGGGTTGCCCACCGCGCCACTCGGCACGGATCAGGGTCTTGACTTCGCCGCCGCCCGACCAGTCCATGAGCAGCGGCTGAAATGCCATCAGTACGCCGCGAAGCGCAGACATCGGTCGGCGTGCGCCCTTGGCCGCTAGCGCTGCGCGTCCGTGTTCGAGAGAGAAAACCTCAACGATCAGGCTGGTTTCACGCCACGGAAGTGTGTGCAGCACCCATGCCGGCTGCTGCTCGATTCGTTGCTTCAGCGCCACGTCGACGCTGACTCAGTCGTACCCGAGGCTCTTGAGCGCACGTTCATCGTCGGCCCAGCCGCTCTTGACCTTGACCCACACTTCGAGGAATACCTTGCCGTCGAACAGCTTCTCGAGTTCGACCCGGGCTTCAGACGAGATGCGCTTGAGCTTTTCACCGCCCTTGCCGATGACGATGCCTTTGTGCCCTGCCCTGTCGACAATGACCGCCGCATGAATGCGGCGCAGTCGCCCCTCGGTTTCAAATTTTTCGATCTCGACCGCGATGCCGTATGGCAGTTCGTCCCCAAGCAAACGGAACAGTTTTTCACGCAGAAACTCCGCCGCGAGAAAGCGTTCGCTGCGGTCGGTGATCTCGTCTTCCTCGTACATCGCACTGCCCTCGGGCAGCAGCGGCGTCGCGGCCTTGATCAGGACGTCGCAGTTATTGCCACGCTCGGCCGACAGCGGCACGATCTCGACAAAGTCGCGCAGTCCGCGCACGCTTTCGATGAACGGGAGCAGGCGTGCCTTGTCCTTGAGCTGATCGACCTTGTTGATGACCAGAACGACTTTTGCATCTTCCGGAATGACTTCCAGTACGCGGCGGTCGTCGTCGCCCATGCGGCCCGCCTCGACGACGAAGAACACGAGATCGACATCGGAAAGCACCTGCGACACGGTACGGTTCATCGAGCGGTTCAGGGCGTTGCGATGCTGCGTCTGGAAGCCCGGGGTATCGACGAAAATGAACTGTGCATCCTCGTTCGTCAGAATGCCGGTGACACGGTGACGCGTGGTCTGGGCCTTGCTCGAGACAATGCTGATCTTTTGTCCGATCAAGCGGTTGAGCAGCGTCGACTTGCCAACATTGGGCCGACCGACAATGGCGACAAAACCAGCGCGAAAGCCTGTTTTGTCGATGGATGCGTCCTTGTCCGGCGTGATATTCATCTCTTCCTCAATTTGGCCAGTGCGAGCTGGGCCGACTGTTGCTCCGCCGCGCGGCGGCTGGTGCCGCGACCAACTGTTCGCACGGCGAGCTTCGGCACCTCGCACGACACTTCAAACTCTTGCGCATGCGCTTCGCCAAGTACCTGCACCATGGTGTAGGTAGGTAACGCAATCCTGCGCCCCTGCAACCACTCCTGGAGCGCAGTCTTCGGATCCTTCGAAGGCGCGGTCGGATTGACCTCCGCCAGCAGCGGCACATACAAACGGTCGATCATCGCCTTCGCTGCGTCAAATCCGGCGTCCAGAAACACCGCCGCAATGATGGCCTCAACGGCATCGGCCAGAATGGACGGGCGACGGAATCCGCCGGATCGAAGTTCGCCTTCACCGAGGCGCAGGCAGTCTCCAAGGTCCAGACTCACGGCCAGACGATGAAGCGCCTCCTGCCGAACCAACGACGCCCGGACACGCGACAACTCACCTTCCTTGAGATCCGGAAAGCGCTCATAAAGTGCAATCGAGGTCACACAATTGAGTACGCTGTCACCCAGGAATTCGAGGCGTTCGTTATTGACCTGTCCAAAGCTGCGATGCGTGAGCGCCTGCTGCAACAAATCGACATTCGAAAAAACATGACCAAGCTTGCGTTGCAGCCTTTCGTTGAACTCGGACATCAGCGATCGGCGCTCGAAACCTGGAAGTCGAACAGAAGACTGACGTTGCCGGCCACGGGAACCTTGCGTGAGTACGTGGCTTCGACAACGACCTTGCCCGCAAGTTTGCTAATGGCCAGATCAATGCCCTTTACGGAGCTGACATCATCAATCTGCCCGCGACGATCGAAGCTGCGACGCATCTCGGTAACAGATGCGCCTCCGTCGCCCTCTTCGGCCACGAGTCGCGCGATGCGCTCGACCGCAAGATACTCGTTGATCGCCGGCACCGTACGAAAAGCGATCAACAGTACGAAGGCCAGCAGACCCCCGACAATCATCAAGCTGATCAGGCTAAGGCCACGCTGGCGAGATTGAGTCATGACTACGTTCCCCATCATCAGTGGAAGCGACCGATTCGCTTCATGTCATTGAAGTTGAACCAGATAAAAAAGGCGCGCCCGACAATGTTCTCGTTCGGTACAAACCCCCAAACCCGGCTGTCACTGCTGGCGTCGCGATTATCACCCATGACGAAGTAATGCCCTTCGGGCACGATGCACGTCACGCCGCTGCTAGTATATGTACAGTTTTCGCGGTTCGGATAATTCAACACCTGCGGCACGAAGGCCGGCGCCTCGCGCTCAAGCAACACGTTGTGCTCGATATTCCCGAGCTTCTCGTTATATTGCGGCGAGTAGTACAGGCGATCTGCATGAAGGTAGCTGCCTGCCTCATCGGTCTGAACGGCTTCACCGTTAATGCGCAAGCGCTTGTTGATGTATTCCACCTTGTCGCCCGGCAATCCGACGACCCGCTTGATGTAGTCCATCGAAGGGTCTGCCGGATAACGGAAGACCATCACGTCGCCCCGCTCAGGATCGTTGATATCGACGATTTTCTTGTTGATGACGGGCAGACGGATGCCGTAGGTGAATTTGTTCACCAGAATGAAGTCGCCCACCAGCAGGGTCGGAATCATCGAGCCGGAAGGAATCTTGAATGGCTCGACGATGAACGAGCGCAAGCCGAACACGATCACGATCACCGGAAAGAAGCTCGCACCATACTCGACCCACCACGGTGACGGCGTACCCGCAGCGCGACGCTTGCGCGCATGGAATCGATCGAAGGCCCACAGCACACCGGTTGCGACCAGCAATAAAAATAGGATCAGGGCGAAATTCACGCAGACTCCAGTCAGTTACGACGTCACGAAGACGCCTGGTTGCAGGCTTATTTGCCTTCGTCCGTGCGCAGCACGGCAAGGAAGGCTTCCTGCGGAATCTCGACGTTGCCGACTTGTTTCATGCGCTTCTTGCCTTCCTTCTGCTTCTCAAGAAGCTTCTTTTTGCGCGAAATATCTCCGCCATAACACTTGGCGAGAACGTTCTTGCGCAAGGCTTTGATCGTTTCACGGGCGATGATGTTCGCGCCGATCGCTGCCTGAATCGCAACGTCGAACATCTGGCGCGGAATGAGGCCGCGCAGCTTGGCAGCCAGCTCGCGACCACGAAATGCCGCATTCGCGCGGTGTACGATCACCGACAACGCGTCGACCTTCTCTCCGCCGACCATCAGGTCGAGCTTCACCAGATCGGCCGTGATGTACTCCTTGAATTCGTAATCGAGCGACGCATAACCACGCGAAACCGACTTGAGCTTGTCGAAGAAGTCCATCACGACTTCGTTCATCGGCATATCGTAAATCAGCTGCACCTGACGGCCGTGGTAGCGCATGTCCACCTGAGCGCCCCGTTTCTGATTGCACAGGGTGATGACCGGACCGACATAGTCCTGCGGAAGGAAGATCGTGGCCCTGATGACCGGCTCGCGGATCTCCTGGAACTTTCCGGGCTCGGGCAACTTCGACGGATTCGAGACCTGAATGACCTCACCGTTGTTGAGCACGACCTCATAGATCACCGTCGGTGCAGTCGTGATCAGGTCCATGTCGAATTCGCGCTCAAGGCGCTCCTGCACGATATCCATGTGCAGCAGACCGAGGAAACCACAGCGGAAGCCGAAGCCCAGCGCTTGCGACACTTCGGGCTCGAATTGCAGCGACGCATCGTTGAGCCGGAGCTTTTCGAGCGAGTCGCGCAGCTGTTCGTATTCACTCGATTCGACCGGATACAGACCCGCAAATACCTGCGGCTTGATTTCCTTGAAACCGGGCAATGCCGTCGCAGCGGGCTTGCTGGCGAGGGTGACGGTATCGCCGACCTTGG
This sequence comes from Azoarcus sp., assembly GCA_023230755.1. Lineage (GTDB taxonomy): Bacteria > Pseudomonadota > Gammaproteobacteria > Burkholderiales > Rhodocyclaceae > Parazoarcus. The sequence goes on along the minus strand of JALNWS010000002.1, from coordinate 8,641 downwards.
CGGCCTCAAGTTCCTTGATGCCCGCGATGATGAAACCGACTTCACCCGCGGACAGGTGATCGCGACTGACCGATTTCGGCGTAAACACCCCGACCTGCTCGCAGGGATACTGTGCCCCATTGGACATCAGCAAGATCCTGTCCTTGGGCTTGAGTACACCGTCGACCACACGCACCAGCATCACGACACCGACGTAGTTGTCGAACCACGAGTCGATGATGAGCGCTTTGAGCTGGCCGTCGGGATTGCCGCGCGGAGGGGGCACTCTCGCCACAACCGCTTCGAGCACCTCCTCGATTCCGAGTCCGGTCTTTGCGGAGCACAGAATCGCCTCGGCCGCATCGACACCGATGACGTCCTCGATTTCCTGGCGTGCGTTTTCCGGATTGGCTGCAGGCAGGTCAATCTTGTTCAGAACCGGTATGACCTCAACGTTCTGGTCGAGTGCGGTGTAACAGTTCGCGACGGTCTGCGCTTCAACCCCCTGCGAAGCGTCGACCACGAGGAGCGCACCTTCGCACGCAGCCAGCGAGCGGCTCACCTCGTATGAAAAGTCCACGTGCCCCGGGGTGTCGATCAGGTTGAGGTTGTAGACCTTCCCGTCTTTCGCCTTGTAGTGCAGTGCCGCAGTCTGGGCCTTGATGGTAATACCGCGCTCGCGCTCGATATCCATCGAGTCGAGCACCTGAGCCTCCATCTCGCGGTCGGACAGCCCGCCGCAGAAGTGAATGAGTCGATCGGCCAGCGTGGACTTGCCGTGGTCGATATGAGCAATGATGGAGAAGTTTCTGATATGTTGCATGCGCACGCAAAAAGGGTGCCTTTCGGCACCCGTTCTGGAATTGGTTGGCCTCGTCAAGCGTCGGATTCTAGCGGAAAAGCACCGCAATAGGCACGGACACCCGCTTCATCGAGATGGTAGTGGCAAAGTTCATGCTCACCATGGAGTACAACCGGGACCAGTTCGTCCCACCGGGCTTCGAGTTCCGGATGGAGGTCAATGTCGACAACCCGCAGGGTCCAGCCCAGTTCGGCAGCAACCGGTTTGAGGGCGCAAACCAGGTCGTTGCACAGATGACACCACTGCCTGCTCAGTACGGTAAGTTCGTGCATCAGTTTCCGGCACGCAGACTGACGAAGGAACTGGCCTCGCCGCGCAGCACCAGCAGACTCAACTGCTGCCCCTCCTTGAGTTCGGCCACGATGCGATCGAATACGTCCGGCGCGCCAAGCATCGTCTGCTTTCCACCCACGATCACGGCCAGCACGGTATCACCGACCTGAAGCGATGCACGAGCGGCAGGCCCTTCAGCACGATCGACCATCAATCCCTGTGCTGCAATCTGATCACGCCCGCGCGTCATTGGCGGCTTGATCAGCACCAGCCCCAACCTGTTGCCGGTGTGCGACGACATTCTGGTCTTGCGCACTCGGGGGGCCTGCGGATCGCGCCATTCGCCAAGCGTAACCTTGAGTGCCTTCGGCGCACCTTCGCGGTACACGACCATTTCTGCACGTGTGCCAGGGCGGCGGGCGGCTACGATGCGCGGAAGCTCACTTGATTTATCCACATTGTGCCGATCAAAACGCACGATCACATCACCCCGCACGACACCTGCCCGTTCCGCAGGACTGTCGGGCTCGACCGCACTGACGAGCGCTCCCGAGGCCTTCGGCAGGCCAAAGCTTGCAGCCAGATCGACGGTCACTTCCTGGATCGCCACGCCGATTCGCCCGCGCTGGATACGCCCGTGCGTGCGCAACTGCTCCTGCACTTCCATCGCAACGTCGATCGGGATCGCGAACGACAGCCCCATGAACCCACCGGTGCGGCTGTAGATCTGGGAATTGATACCGATCACCTCACCCTTGAGATTGAACAAGGGGCCACCGGAGTTGCCCGGATTGATCGCAACATCGGTCTGGATGAAGGGAACGAAGTTTTCGTCGGGCAGGCTGCGGTCCTTGGCGCTCACGATTCCGGCCGTAACCGTCTGATCGAAACCGAAGGGTGAACCAATGGCCAGCACCCATTCACCCACCTTGAGGCGATCGGGTTCGCCAAGCGTGACCTTCGGCAGGCCTTTGGCTTCAATCTGGATCAACGCCACGTCGCTGCGCGTATCCGCCCCGATCACCCGGGCACGATATTCCCGCTTGTCCGCAAGACGCACGAGGATCTCCTCGGCATCCTCGACGACGTGGGCGTTGGTCAGAATGTAACCATCACTGCTGATAATGAAACCCGAACCAAGCGACTCGTTATCGGGTTCGCGTTGGGGGCTTCGGGGGTGGCGCGGCACAATCCGGCGGAAGAAGTCGAACATTGGGTCGCCTTCGTCCAGTTCGGGAAAAACACGTGCCTTCTGGTTTGTATTGGAAATCGCGCTGATATTCACCACCGCCGTTCCCTGACGCTCTACCAGTGAGGTGAAGTCCGGCAGGTTAACCGCTGCAACCGTTGGCAGGGCTGGCATGCACAGCAGCAGTGCCAGTAAGGAAATACGAAGTATCCGGATCATGAGAAGTTCGCGTGGTTACAGTCGGTCAGGTCGCGAGACAGGGTCATTCTCAGTCCGCCCCGCCAATTGCGGCTACGCGCGAGCAGTCGATTTATGAATACTGCCATTCCGAGCCCGCAGAGCCCACCCAAGCCAGCCCCGAGGTCTGCCTGGCTCGCCTCGGACCACAAACCTCCAGCCGCTGCGCCGATGAGCATCAGCACGACAGCAAGCCCGTAGCTGAGCATTGCAGCCCGCAATGGCGCGCCGTCGGGGATCGTGATCCTGACCCGTTCACCAGGATGCAGTCCGAGGGTGTCGTCGAGGGTATACAGCTGGTTCGGCGAACCGAAGGTATCCGTAATCCGCATCGAGCGACAGCCACCGGGCTCGTCGCAACGCCCACACCCACCCTGTTTTTCACTGAGGCGCACCCAGGCCTTGCCCCCATCGACACGAACGACTTCCGCAGGCGCTTCCATCATCGCGACACCGATTCGATACCTTCAGCCAGGCGCTGCACTGCGCGGGCCGGCACCTCGCCAAGTGCAGTCACGACATGCGTGCCCAGTGTGCGCCTGAATACATTGATTGCTCCACTCGACGAAGCGCCAACACTGGTCGCCGTCTCCGGTCCGACCGGCTCGATAAACACCGAAATGGCAGCAAGCCCGTCACCGAAGACCATATGCACGGCATCGCCCCGGTCTGCGCCGAGTGAGCGGCGCACCACCGAATTGAGCGTGAATCCGGGAATCGGCGAGCGCAGTTGCCAACCGGAGTCGGCCTTGCTGATCTCGTCTCCACGCACACTGACTACGCGCCAGCCTTCGCCCTGGCTGAAGCGAGGCTTGAGCAACGCACTGTCCACTTCCCCGCCGATGCGAAGGTCGCTGAAGGTGAATTGTTCGATCATATCGCCACGTGCATCGACCATACGCGACTTGAGCAGGAGTCCGGTCTTCAACTCGGCCCACAACACGTGGCCGTAACGCATGTTGTCCTTTGGTTCGAGAACAATGGACTGCGCCTCATAACCCGCCACACGGCCGCGCGCCCCCTTGCGGATAACGTAACTCTCGGCAAGCCCTTTGAATGATGCAGGCAGTCGCGCGGGGAAAACACGTCGACCGCCAGGCTGGTCAATGATGACCGTCCGCTGATCGGGCAGCACGCAGCGTACTTCACCAGCACTTCGAATGACCTCACGCGGACTGCCGTCGAGCACTTCAAGCCGCTCGAACTCGCCGTCGCCATTGGCACGATGCGCAATCCGGGAGGTTTCGATCTGCTTGCCAGACTGGTAGGTAAAAGTGCCGACGTAATTGAGGCGCTGGCTGGCTGTAGAGATTTTGCCCAGCCACATCAGCGGATCCGAAGGTGCTTCGGCACAGGCGACGGTCTGGAAGAACAGCGAACACAGGCCTGCCGCAAAGAACCAGAACCTCATCGGGCGGTGTCCTCGGACTGTGCAGACACAGTCCTTACGTATTGCAGCGCGCCGGGCATCGGCCCCGCGCCGGTGGAAGCCTGGTGCACGAACAGATACTCCCGGTGCAGGGTCTCTGCTGCGCTCGACGCGGGCACGGAAACCGTCTGCACGGGCGCCATCGAGACTACGCGAGGCAAGGCGGCAATCGGGGCTACACCGACGTTGCCCGCATCGCCGGTGTACATGGTTGCGGCAACCAGACCGACTGCAGCCACACCCATCACCGAGGCGGCAATCGGTAACAAGGAATTCCACGCTGCCCGGCGCGACGCCTCTGCAGGCAGTGCGCGCGGGGTGAGCACGGTCGGTTCGTCATCCAGCTTCGCCATCACACGTGCGACCATATCCGGCGCGCCTTGTTGATCGCCACGAAGGACATCACCGATCAGACAGTAAACGTCCCAGTTCTTCTTCAGCGTGTCTTCGTCATTGAGACGGTTGACCATCAGGCGCACAGACTGATTATCAAGATCACCGTCCATTAGTGCAGAAAGTTTTTCGTTCATGCCAGCCACCTACCAACGTTTGTCGTGAGCCGTATCGAGCAACGGCCGCAGTCGTTCAGCAATCGACTCCCGTGCACGGAAAATCCGGGAGCGAACCGTCCCGATGGGACAGTCCATGATGTTGGCGATCTCCTCATAGCTGAGTCCTTCGAGTTCACGCAACATGATGGCCGTTCGCAACTCTTCGGGCAGCGCGGCCATCGCCTCGTCCACCGTCTCGGCAATCTGCTTCGTCATCAACAGCCGCTCTGGCGTGTTGTTGTCACGAAGCTGATCACCATCCTCAAATGTCTCGGCCTCTTCGGAATCGAACCCGGTAGACGTTGGCGCCCTGCGCCGCTGCGATACAAGGTAGTTCTTCGCGGTGTTGATGCCGATCCTGTACAACCACGTATAAAAAGCACTTTCACCCCGAAACGAGCCCAAGGCGCGGTAAGCCTTGATGAATGTCTCCTGGGCCACATCTTCAACTTCGGCCGGATCGCGAATCAGGCGCGACAAAAGACGGTTCAGCTTTCGCTGGTATTTGGTTACCAGCAAGCCGAAGGCCTGTTTGTCGCCACGCTGCACGCGCTCGACCAGCTGCTGATCGATTTCACGATCGCTCATTGGGGGTCTGTTCTTCTGCGGAGAATGAATAATCCGTCAAAGTATAAGCGACCGCCCGCAGGCACAGCAAAATCAAGCTCTGTGGTTGATGACCGGCTGCCGTAAATTTAGTTCAGAAGCTAACAGGGGTATCCGCGCCGTTACGCCATTCGTTAGACATGAAACGACGCTGCAAGCATGACCAAAGGCGCACGACCGCCCAGCTTCCTGCGTGCGTGATATATTTAGCAGCTTCACCAATTCGTTTGGCCGCCATCTTGCACAAACAGTACGACGTTCTCATCCTGGGGAGCGGCACCGCTGGCCAGTCGCTCGCATTGCGACTCGCTGACCGCATGCGGGTTGCCATCGTCACCAAACGCGAACTCGCCGACAGCGCCAGCGCGTGGGCACAAGGCGGCATTGCCGCGGTTCTGGATACCACCGACAGTATCGAAGCCCATATCCAGGACACTTTCACTGCCGGAGCCGGATTGTGCGACCCTGCCGCCACCCGATTCGTTGTCGAACACGGACGCGAAGCCATCGAGTGGCTGATCAACCGCGGCGTGCCATTCACGCGCGAGGACCAGTCGGCAATCGGTTATCACCTCACCCGTGAGGGGGGGCACTCACACCGGCGCATCATTCACGCTGCGGATGCAACCGGTGCAGCCGTCCAGGCGACGCTGAGCGAAGAAGTCCGCGCCCACCCGAACATCGATATCTACGAACACCACATTGCGATTGACCTCGTGCTCGGCGAAAAAATCGGGCGGCCAGATGCGGGATGCGTCGGTGCCTACGTCCTCGATATTCGCGAAGAACATGTCGTCACGTTCAGCGCGCGTAGTACGGTGCTGGCGACCGGTGGCACCGGCAAGGTCTATCTCTACACCACTAATCCGGACGTGGCGACGGGTGACGGTGTCGCGATGGCCTGGCGTGCGGGATGTCGGGTCAGAAACATGGAGTTCATTCAGTTCCATCCGACCTGCCTCTACCACCCCCAAGCGAAGTCCTTCCTGATTTCGGAGGCGGTTCGGGGCGAAGGTGGGCTGCTTCGCCTGCCCGATGGTACGCGCTTCATGCCCGAGCACGACCCACGTGAAGAACTCGCCCCCCGGGACATCGTCGCGCGCGCGATCGACTTCGAAATGAAGAAACGCGGCCTTGATTGTGTCTACCTGGACATCAGTCACAAGCCCGCCGACTGGTTACGCAACCATTTTCCGAACATTCATGCGCGCTGTCTTGAACTCGGTATCGACATCACCCGTGAGCCGATCCCAGTCGTCCCTGCGGCGCACTATTCCTGCGGCGGCATCCTGACGGATCTTTCGGCACGAACCGACGTCAAGGCGCTCTATGCCGTCGGCGAATCAGCTGGCACCGGCCTGCACGGGGCGAACCGGCTGGCGAGCAACTCCCTGCTCGAATGCCTTGTGTTTGGCGAGGCGGCCGCGACGGATATTCTGGCCAATGCAGACAAGCCCATCTACGCACTCCCTGCCTGGGATGAAAGCCGCGTCACCAATGCCGACGAGGAAGTCGTCATTTCGCACAACTGGGCCGAGCTCCGGCGTGCGATGTGGGATTACGTGGGCATCGTGCGCACAACCAAACGGTTGCAGCGCGCCCAGCACCGCATTCGCTTGCTGGAACGCGAAATTCACGACTACTACTCGAATTTCCGCGTATCCAACGACTTGATTGAACTCAGAAACCTGGTGGTTACAGCGGATCTGATCGTTCGCTGCGCACTGAGACGGAAGGAAAGCCGGGGTCTGCATCATTCCAGCGACTTTCCCGACACCCTGCCGCAAGCAAAAGACACCGTGTTGCGACCCCGAAAGCTCAAGCGCTAGGCTCAACCGGTGCCGCGAACGCGCGGTGGCGCAGCCAGATCTGCAGGCTGCGCCACTGATCGTCGCGGAGATTGTGCTTCACCAGCATGAATCGCACGCGCTCGCGCCCTCGCCCGCCTGTGTCGGGTAGTTCCAGTACAAACCAGACAATCCACGAAAACACGACGATATCCTGGCGCGGACGGGCAAGGACGGGAGCACTGCTGTCGCGCTGCACACTCACCCCGCCATCGGCCTGCAGCGCGAGAACCGCGCCGCGCTTTTTCATCTCTCCATGCCAGGCCGCAAGCGCCGAGAGCAGGATCAGCCCGCAACCGCCCGTGAGCAACCAGGGCGAGCGGCTCGCAATAAAAAGCGCCAGCCCCGCAGCACAGTGTGCCGCGAAAACTGACGCCAGTACCGCCCGGGAACTGCAAAGCGGCAAGAGGAGCGGGAACACCATGCGTGCGCCCCTCCCCGAAGACTTACACCTTGCGGAACACCAGGGTTCCGTTCGTACCACCGAAACCGAAGTTGTTCTTCATCGCCACGTCGATTTTCATCGAGCGCGCTTCGTTTGCGCAGAAATCCAGATCACATTCCGGATCCTGCTCAAAGATGTTCATCGTCGGCGGTGAGATCTGATGATGAACTGCCAGCACGGTGAAGATCGACTCCAGCCCACCGGCACCGCCCAGCAGGTGCCCGGTCATGGACTTGGTGGAATTCACCACCAGGCCTTTTGCAACATCAGCGCCGAAAGCGAGCTTGATGGCCTCGGTCTCGTTCTTGTCACCAAGCGGTGTCGAGGTGCCATGCGCGTTCAGATATTGCACATCGCTTGAATTGATACCGGCATTAGCCAATGCATTGATCATGCTTCGGCGCGGGCCATCGGTGTCCGGTGCCGTCATGTGGTACGCGTCACCGCTCATGCCGAAACCGACAAGTTCTGCGTAGATCTTGGCGCCACGCTTGACAGCATGTTCGTACTCTTCAAGCACGAGCACACCAGCGCCTTCACCAAGAACAAAACCGTCGCGCCCCTTGTCCCAGGGACGGCTTGCCGTCGCAGGGTCATCGTTGCGCGTTGACAGTGCCTTTGCTGATGCAAAACCACCGACAGCAAGTTCCGTCACGGAGGATTCAGCACCACCACACACCATCACGTCGGCATCACCGTACTCGATCATGCGCGAGCTCAGGCCAATGGCGTGAAGCCCGGTGGTGCATGCCGTGACAACCGCGATGTTCGGGCCTTTCAGACCGAACATGATCGACAGATTGCCCGAGATCATGTTGATGATCGTACTGGGGATGAAGAACGGCGAGATCTTGCGCGGACCTCCCGCAACGAAATCAGCGTGGGTGTCTTCAATCATCGGCAAGCCGCCGATGCCTGAACCGATGTTGACGCCGATACGTTCGGCGTTTTCTGCTGTCACCTCGATTCCGGAATCTCGAATTGCCTGAATGCCGGCAGCCATGCCGTAATGGATGAAGACATCCATGCGGCGTGCTTCTTTTGCGGAAAGGTAGGTGGTGACGTCAAAATCTTTGACTTCACCAGCAATGCGGGCCGAGAAGGCACTGGCATCGAAACGGGTGATAGGGCCGATGCCGCTCTTGCCGGCAATCAGGTTTTCCCAGGCTTCGGGAACGGTATTGCCGACCGGCGAGACGAGTCCCAGACCGGTGACGACGACT
>JALNWS010000001.1 GCA_023230755.1 Azoarcus sp. | reverse complement strand
TAACCGACGAGAAGTAAGCGCCTCGCGCAATCGACCAATCCCCTTCGATCCATGCCCGCAATAGTTCCTGATCCTCGGGGCATGACGATTCGAGTTGCTGCCGATAACCTGCAACATCAATGAATGGGTTTTGGGTAAAGGTGCTCGGCGCATAGACCCATTGCCGGCCGGATCGTGATTCCTCAAAGGGTTTCCACGGCGCACCCTGAAAGACATACCGACTCGCCAGCCAATGATGACCAGGGCCGCCAGGGTTTGCGGCAATGATCATCCGAACGGGAATCCCGGTAGGTGCTCTGAGGTTTGAGCGCAGAATGTCCAGCAGGTCGGGCGCGGCATATTGGCCGGCCTCGTCAGTCAGCAGGAGGGTGAAGGATCTGCCCTGATACTTCTGATAGTCGGTATGGCTCTCTAGTTGCCCGAGTTCAAGCGTAGCGCCTCCGGGAAGTCGAAAGAGGTGCTCCGAGGCGTTGTAGCCGTAGCCTGTGCCATAAGCCAGCCCGAAGACCTCTCGGGCGGTTAGCTCGAAGTCCCTCAGTCCGGCATAGGATCTGCGAATAAACAGCATCCTTGCACGGTCGCCATACTGTTCTGCGTGACGAAGGCAGAGGAGCGCCATCACGAAGGACTTGCCACCCCCACGGCCACCGCCGAGGAACAAGTCATAATCTTCCGGCACCTCCATTGTGCGCTGCTGAAATTCGGATAGACGGAGTTCATTCATTCTCGATTACCTCTGCGTACTGGGTAGGAGGGAGCGCACCAGGCAGGCGGATGTCGATCTGTACGCGGGCATTCGATTCGCCAACGTCCGCGCCTTCCTTATAGGAATGGCGGGCTTTAAGCAGGAAAATGGCGGCAATGATGCTGTCCCTGCCCGTGCCCTCGGTGGCGTATCGATAGAGCTTGTTGTGAAGTGCTTGCCGTTCCTGCTCGCGACCGAACTCGAATGCTTGCTTGAGGTCCGGATGCTCGTTCATCCAGCGGTTCAAGCACTCCTTGTTGCACCCCATCAGCATGGCAATGCCGACAACGGAGAAGCCGTCAGCGGCGGATGCCTTTATTAGCTCTGCAGCGCCCTCTGGCGGCTCTTTACGCGGGCGTCCTATGGTCTTGCCTGCTGCGGTCTTGCTCGGGGCTTCTAGAAGCGGTTTGCGGGGCATTAGATGGGCCTCCTGCGGGATCTGGCAGGAAACCCACCGCGTGCCAGTCGATATGCAGCGTCCGGAGCGTCCGTAGGCTTTACATCGATAGTTGGGCGATGGGTGTCGGTCATCTCAATTTCCTTTACGCCACTCGGCGCTGCTCTGCTGCAATGGCGGCTCTGGCGTGCGCTACTGCTGTTGTGCCAAAAATCTGATTCGCTGCTTTCTCATGACCTGCCAAGATCGCCGCGCGGCAAATCGACTCAGTACTTTTTCCGGTGACGTTCTTGATAATCCCGGTGACGTGACCCATACCCCGCTGCGCCCATTCATGGGCATGCCTTCCCGTTTCGATGGCGACCGCCTCGTTTGGGTTGTCAAGCCTGCGGATCTGGTTGTGCATTGAACGAAAATGCTTTTTTTCCAGGTCCGCAACATCGGGGATCGGACTACGTAGAATTGCCCGCACAAGCTCTCCGTGCTCAGGGCCTGCCTCGACGTCACGCATCACGCGTTCCCGTACTTCTGGGGTGGCTGATCTCCACCATGACCTGATCTCTCGGTCACGGTCGATTTCGTTCTGACTTGTAGGGGCACCGACGTCTAGTAGCGCTGCTTCGCGGCTATTCCAATGCGCGCTGTCGTTAATGATGTTCTCGGTACTCACCAACATCTGCCGAATCAATTGATCAGCAAGTGGAAGGATCTTTGCGGCCTTTCCGGCGTCGCTTAGGAATGGGTCTTCTCCAATTCGAACACTTTCGGAGTGGAAGCGATTCGCGGCATCTGCAGCAGCCCAGAATGCAGCGACCGGTAGTGCGTTGGTTGTGCTATCCGGGAGTTCTGGCAGGTCGATTTTGTGGGTTGCGATTTGAATTTCCATGGGAGCTCCTTAGGCGATCAACTGTTCAAGGCGCGACTTGATCTTGTCGCCAAAGTTAGGCCACGAGGGGAGAGGGAAGTCGGGGTGCTCCGGAATCTCAAGAGGGGCAGAAAATGTTCGCGTGTTCTGCGAGAACGGAATATTGGAATGCAAGTTGGTGTAGCTTGCTGGCCCGACGTTGTAGGGGGCTCCCGCTTCGTTTAGCGGGACATAGCCAGGAAAGAAAGCCCCGCTGGTCGATGCTTTGTCCAGCGCGGCAAGTTCGATGTATGCGTCGCGCAATGCCTGTGCTGCAGCGATATATGCGGATCCAGCGGTTGAGCGGTTGGCGATAAGGGTTGCTTGATCAGTCATTTCGGTGTTTCCTTTACATGAGTTCCAGGCGTCCGGCCTGGGCGGGTTTGGTATGGGTTCGTGAGTGCAGGTCGCAGGCGCTCAGTAGGTGAGCGCGTAGAACACTCCGTAGAACAGAGGGCGTTTTTACGAAGTGCATCAAGCCAGCAAAGGCATGTAGCGGATTGATGGAGGTCTCTACCTCCGCCATAGTCCGAAAATGGCCGTTTGTGAGGCAGTCGGGCGCGCTGTTTTTTTGTTCGCGGGAAAGGCGATAGCGCGGGCATTTCATCGCTTTGGCCTGGTCGATCTTCATCGCATGGCCTCCACGGTCGCACCCGTCCAAATGGTCAGCATCTCGTCAGCAGTCGCACCTTGTACGCACCACACGAGAAATGGAGGTCTGCCCCTGGTTGTGATCTTCCAGAGGTGCGCCAAGTGATCGTTTCTTGCGCCGGGTTCGTGAGTCAAAGGCATGACTTCGCCTCCCACTCATTACCCACTTGCGCCGGGTAAATGCGCGCGCTCTCCCCCCCATACCCCCCTAGCACTTGGCGCACTTGGCGCGCCTGTGCGCTAGGTGTTATAGGTTCAACTTGGCGCGCACTTGGCGCACCCGTCGCAAGTCGCCTTCCTGCCTCAGTTACAAGCCACCTTTCGCGGTCGTGCCGGCTTGCGTTTTTGTAGGTCTCGCGTTCAATGAATCCAGATCGTTCGATGTCACGCAGGAGTCGGTAGAAGTCGCCGCTTTTCATTCTTGCCGGAAAGCTATGCTCGTCCTTCAGTCGCCTGTAAGCGTTGCCTGCTGCGTTCGGTGATGTCGGGATGTATTCGCCGCGGTCGTAGAACTCGGCAAGCATCTGGATGACTGCTATGCGGTGAGCGGACGCAATCAGGCCGAGACAGTCGCCGGCAGCGTTCGATTGAACTAGAACGCCCCTTTCTGACCATTCCATTCGGATCGGATCGGACTTTTTGCCGAGGTTGCTTTTCTGGTGCTCAAGCAACAGGCCTGAATCGTCCTCAGACATGAATAGGCGGCTTCTGACGCTGTTGTGCCAAGCGGTTGAGCCTGAGTATCCCTCCGAGCCTCCGAAGCCCTTGGCGGTCGATTTATCGACGTGAGCAAGTAGCAGAACAGCACCAGCTTGTTGCTTTACCAAGTGCGCAAGTGACCGGATAAAACCCCTTACGCGGGCGCGCTGATTCTCGTCGGCGTCGTAGGCATCCGATGCGTTGTCGATAATGAATACTTCTGCACCGCTATCCGAAATGGATCGCAGGCTGTTGTATGCGTGCGTCGTGATGCCGTGCCGGGTTCCACCGTCCAGGATCTCGGTGTAAAGCGTCGGGTCGCCTTCGGTAGCGTCGATTACCGTTAGCCATCCGTCCAGTTCGTTAGGGTCGATGGCATACTCACGGCAGATTTGTGCGAGCCTCCATCGCAGCACTTGGGCGGGATCTTCTCCGCTGTAGAACACCACGCGAGCGCGGCGGGTAGCCTTGCCCATGAATGTGCGTCCGGTCGCCAGGCATGCGGCTGCGATCAGGCCGAGCATGGTTTTGCCCGTTCCGCCGTGCGCACCCAACAATGTGACAACGCGCTCAGGCAGCAGACCGTCGATCCAGAATGCTGGCGGTTCCGGCTGGATGCTGAATAGGTCTGTCACCGAAACGAGGTTCAGTCCGGACTCGGGCTTGATTTCAGCATCGGGCAGTGTGTCGAGGATGGATCCGGTCACTTGAGCACCCCCATAGCCTTGGAGATTCGCTGCCATGCGAGCTTTTCGCGTTCCACGTCATTCGCAGCAATCTGCTTGCCCTCTGCGCGGTCGCGAGTGACCACGTAAGCGGTCATCAACTCAACGGTAAGATCTCGGTATATGTCCCGCCGTGAAATGCCTGGAATGCCTGATTTTGGCTCTTTGCTGTCTCGAAAGAATTCGCGTGGGTGCATTCCAAGGGCGTCGGCAATCTCTTGGAAGGTGCATCCGGCATAGCAGCGCATTAACAGCTTTTCGCCGGTATCTCGGATTGCAAGGCTTGGCGAACTGTCCGCGTGAGCAGGGCAGCAAGCCACCCATTGATCGGGCTTGATGCGGCGAACGCGCTCAAGTTGGTCGAGGATGTAATCGACATTCATCGCGCACCCCGCTTTCCGCGCTTGCGATCTTGTGCAAGTCGAGCGGCTTTTGCCAGCGCGTGCCAACCCATCACCGGATCAATATCGGCGGGTGGATTGTGTTGATTGTCGGTGCTAAGATTGGCTGTGGATTTGCCAGAGGGTGCGCACTCGAAAGGGTTCGTGCCCTTTTCTTTTTCAGTCATTGACGCGCCCTCAATTTTTAGCGGCCAATGCTTTGCGAACCTCTCCGACTATCCAAGAGTTTTGAGTGCCTGCGAGTTTTCGAGGTCTTGGGAGAATGCCTTTGTCGATATAGCGATAGACGCTTGCGCGGCTTCTGCCCACGACTGCAATCATCGTTGCAATGTCAATTCGGGCGGAGTCCGGCAGGCTATCGAAGTGACGCGCCGAGTCGGGTAAATAGGCTGATTCCATTTTCGCCAGTCCTCATCATTTGTTGATGATTTGAAGACTAGCTAGATATATATGATGCTGATACTCCCTGATCTAGATGAATCATGCATCATCTAGATTGCGCAGATACTTAACCTTTCTTGTCTGCTCCTGCCGTAAAGACAATGCCGAGGCTTCTAGCTATTTCCCGTCTCTTTCGATCAGATATTTTGTCAAACTTTTTGTCATAACCTTCTGCGCTAGTAATGTGTTTTAACTTCTCTATTTTGATGCCTTTTTTAAGTAATTGCCTACAAAAGGCCTTAAACGGCTCGTGCTCTTTCATGTCTTTTCGCTGCGATAAAGAGTGCTTTGCAGATTTTGTTTTTGCTTCCGATTCAGCGTGAATTTTCAGACTAAATAGTTTTTCTGCCATGGCTTCAGCCTGTCGATATGATGTGCTGTCGAGCCTGTCAGCCACATCTTCGATTGACTTGCCTTTGATAATGGCGATCTCCATTTGCTTGTATTCTTGAATCCTTTTCTTCATTGGAGAAAGTCTTCTGTTGATCAGTACAAGCTCAAGCTTCAAGTTACACGCAATAGCCAATAACTCATCGTTCGAGAGATTTCTGTTTTGAATTTCTTCCTTGTACTGATTCGCTTGCTTGCTTGCGATCAGCCTATCAAAATCATCAATTAGTGATTTAATTCTTGAAAGTGTTTCATTGCGGAGAGGTCGGCTAATTGCAGAGTTTATTTCTACTAATAATGAAGATAGTGCGGAGCGAACTTCCGCGTCTTGCTTGATCTGGTTATTCATTTTTCGCACCCATAGCGCCCTGACAAAAGGTGCCACCCCAGGCCGGCAGGGTTCCCGGCTTTTCGCTCCGTCGAGCTAGGGGCGGCATGATCTGACTGCTTGAGTAATGAGGGGCGGTTATCCGGCCAGTGGCATCTCTTCCATGAGGTCGAGCGCGCGCAATGCCTCGGCAAACTCCCCCACCGTTTCATGACACATCGTCGGGTGAATCGGTCTCATGCCATCGGGCAGCGCATCGCCATACGATTCGAGCACTTCAGCGCGGTTTGTTAGTCGATCAACCTCTCCAAATGATGCAAGTCCGATCAGTAGGGCGGATCGGATGTTTTTGATCCTGGTGATGTGATCCTCGCGATCAAGTTCGGGCGTTGGCGTTGTGGTCACTTTGGTATGATTGGACTTAGCCATGATGTGAATCTCCTTTTGCAAATGGTTAGGGCGGCGATGGTGGTCTAGACCGTCGCTGCCCGCTTCACCTGAAACCGTCAGGCGGCGGGTTCCTCTTGTGGCGAAACTTCTTCGCCGGTCTTTGTGGTCTTTTCGCAGTGTGCTGCCCAATCCGCCATCATCTTGCGGCGCTTCTCGAACATATCCCCACGGCGATAGGCTGCTTCGACCTTATCGGATACGGTGTGCGCGAGTGCCATTTCTGCCATGTCGCGAGGGTAGTCTGTGGCCTCTGCTGCCCAATCGCGAAAGGTTGAGCGGAAACCGTGCGCAGTGAGGTCTGGTCGGTCCATTCGCTTGAGAACTGCGCCGAGCGTCATATCTGATAGCGGCTTGCCGGATCGAACGCCTGGGAATACGAGGTCGGTCGCCTTGGCGTCGTCGATCCTGATCGCCTCCAATACCTTTACGGCCTGCTGCGTAAGCGGTACGCGGTGCTCGTTGCCGGCTTTCATCCGATCAGCAGGGACGATCCAGACGCCTGCGGTCAAATCGACCTCGCCCCATGTCATGCCGCGAACCTCGCCAGAGCGGGCAGCGGTCAGAATGGCGAACTCAAGAGCGCGTGCGCCTACACCGGCCTGCTTCCGAAGGTCTGCCACGAATGTGCTGGCTTCAGGCCAAGGCAGGGCGGCATGGTGCTTTACTTTCTGGATCTTCGATTTGTGGGGCAGCAGGTTTTCGAGGTGTCCGCGCCAGCGTGCCGGGTTCTCTCCGGATCTGAAATTGCGAGTCGTCGACCATCCGAGAACGGATTCAATTCGCCCTCTAAGCCGGCTTGCAGTCTCAGCCTTCGTCGTCCATAGGTCGTCATCCTGCAGCACTTTCATAATGTGCGCGGTGTCGATCTTTGCAACGTCGAGTTTTCCGATTGTCGGACTTGCGTAGGTGGCGAGGGTGTTACGCCATTGATCGATGTGCTTCGGGTTCTTCCATCCGGCCTTGTGGGCGTCGATGTACTGTTGGGCGCACCAGTCGAAGGTTACGGACTTGGCGCGAGCAACGCGGGAGGCTGCGTCCTGTTCGTGCTTCTCGTCCAGCGGATCTATTCCCGCCCGGACCTTCTTTCGATATTCGCTTGCCTTCTCGCGAGCCTCGGCGAGTCCCACGTCAGGATAAGGTCCGAGACCTGCCCACCGTTCGCGACCTGCTGACCTGTAACGGAGAATCCAGCTTTTGCTGCCACCCGTCGTGACCTTGAGCCAGAGTCCTGCGCCGTCGCCATATAGGCCGGCGATTCTCTGACGTTCAACGCCTAGCAATGTGAGCTTGTGAGCACGTCCCATGATGCGTATGTCCTGCTGTTGTTCTACGCATCATTCTACATAAATCGTTGCGATTGTCTAATGCGTGATGATGCAGTTTGAGACAGTGATAGCCATAAAAACAAGCGTTTATAGTGCTTGTTTGGCGTCTCAATATGTCTCATATAGCATCATTACGGATTCCTGAGCTTCCGCCAGAATTAAATACAAACGGCCCCTCTTCAGGGGCCGTTTGTATTTCCGGGGCTGCTGCCTTGCGGGAACCCGTGCCTAGCGCACCGCCTTCCGATTCGGCAGTGCCCCCAGCGCTGCGCCCGCTGATACCACGATGATGCCGATGGCCACCGTGAGACTGATCGATTCGCCGAGCAGAAGGTAGGCGCCGATGGCGGAGACGGCGGGCACCAGCGCGAGCATCATCGACGCCTGGCTGGCACCGATCTTCTGGATGGCGTAGCTGTACATGCCGGAGGCGAGCAGGGCGGCGATCACGCCCTGGTAGGTACCCTGCAGCAGCAGGTCGCCCCATGATGCGTTGGCGATGGTCTTGGGCAGCCACAGCAGATACACCGGCAGGTAGCTGACCGCCGCGAAGCTGGCAATGCCGAGGACAGCGAGCTTGGGCTGGATCTGCCAGCGGCGCATCAGCAGGCCGAAAATTGCCCAGGTCAGTGCGGCGCAGAGGAAGAGCAGGTCGCCGATCCACTCCGTGCCGTGGCGCGGTGCGAACAGGCTTTCGGAGGCGATCAGCAGCAGGCCGCAGGTCGACAGCAGGAGGGCGATCAGCACCGCGCGTGGAATACGAAAACCGGAGCCAATGCCGAGCATGATCACGGTCCAGAACGGAATGCCGCCATTGACGAACACCCCCGCATGGGCGCTGGGCGCGAAGCTGAAACCGGAGTAGACGAGCAAGGCGTAGCCCAGGCCACCGAACAGCGTGAGCACCATGTAGCGCGGCCAGTCGCGTACCGCAACGCGGGTGAGAAAGAGCGGCAGCGCGATCAGGCCGGAGATGCTGTAGCGCAGTGCGGCCAGATCAAAAGGGGTGAAGGTACCGGTGCTGCCGAAGCGCGACACGATGTTGAAGCCCGACCAGCACAGCACGACGACAATGCCCGCCAGTGCGCCTTTCTGGATGTCGGAGAGGCCTCGGAGCCCGGATGGGGCGTCGGGTTCTGCTTGCATATTTGCCTTGTATGCTGGCGGTGAGCGGCGTCGGTGCTTGTGTCTACGTGTGTGATGGTGTCGCGGGCGGCTGTCTTACACCCGCAGCAGTGCCATCTTCAATGGTGGATTGTGGTCCGGGCTGGGAAAGTCGCTTTCGGGTTCGATCCATTCCATTTCGCGAACTGGCCGTCCGGCCTTTGCCGCGCTGCGCTGCAACTGATCCAGCCATTCGTCACGCTTCACCTGTGCCACGTTGTTGCAGCAGATCAGGGTCCCGCCTTCTGCGGTCGACAGCAGGGCGGGCTTGAACAGGGCGGGGTAGTCCTTGACCAGATCGACCACACCGAAGGGGCTGCGGGCATAGCGCGGCGGGTCGAGAAAGACGAGGTCGAACTGGTGCGGCTCGAGTTCGGGGAAGGGAGGCATGCGCTTGCCGCGCACCATCTTTGGCTGGCCGATGCCCGAGAGCTGACGCATCGCGGCGAAGGCGTCGCTTTTGACGAAGCGCACGCGGATCGGCAGCTCGTTGAGGCGGGCGTTTTCCTTGCCGACGGCCAGGCTGGATTCGGAAAAGTCGACGTTTACCACGTGACGGGCGCCGGCGTGTGCCGCTGCGATGCCTACGCCGCAGGTGTAGGCAAACACGTTGAGCAGCGACTTGCCGGCCGCCTCCTGCATCACCCGCCGGCGTCCGGCGCGCATGTCGAGAAAGAGCCACGGGTCCTGGCCTGCGTGGCGGGCCTGGAAGCGGTACTTGACGCCGAGTTCGCGGAATTCGCGCGGCTGCTGCGCGATCTCGGTCTGTTCGGGCGTCAGCTCGTTGGCGATGCGTGAGTTCGCCGGGCTGCGGTCGTTCAGGATCAGGGGCAGGCCGGGGAAGGCGTTGGCGTAGAAGGCTTCCAGTTCGGCACGCTCTTCGGCGGTGAGTGAGCGATGAAAAGTCTGCGCGAGCAGGGCGTCGCCGTAGCGATCCACCGTCAGCCCGGACAGGCCTTCGACGCTGCCGTGAAAGAGCCGGTAGGCATCGGTCTGTTCGGCGGCGAGCTGGGCGATTAGGGAGGCGCGGGCGGTGAGCGCGCTGTCGAGGCTGGAAATCAGAGCAGAGGACATGAGGTGCGGGTGGGCTGCGCGCAGGATGCATTCCTGCGTGCGACCGAAACTGTTTGGAGTCGCTGGCCCAAGAGTATGCATCACTCTGCTGCATCGCCATGAGGGAATCGGAAAGCGGTGGCTTGAACGCACTGCTGTCGATCCGTGACGGAGGTGGTTCTGGTGTGCTCGGTGCGGGTTAAGTTTCGATTGAATGAAACTTCAGTGACGCAATGAGTCGTTTTTTGCACGTTTGTTCATGGTTAGGATGAAGGCATGTCATCAACGGTGCCCACCATGAACCACGATCAAGCTTTCTGGCTGCCCTACACGGCCAACCGCGCCTTCTGGAAATCCCCCCGCGTCATCAAGGCGGCACGCGGTCACTACTACACGGCAGAGGATGGCCAGCAGTTGCTGGATGCCTTCTCCGGCCTGTGGACCTCGGGGCTTGGCCACTGCCATCCTGCAATCGTGTCGGCGGTGCAGGAGCAGGTGGCCACGCTCGACTACAGCATGGGCTTTCAGGTAACGAACGACCGCGCGATTGCGCTGGCGCGCGAAGTGGCGGATCTGGCACCGGCCGGGCTCGACCGGGTGTTCTTCACCAACTCCGGCTCGGAGTCGGCCGATACCGCACTCAAGATCGCGCTGGCCTATCACCGTGCACGGGGCGAGGGCCAGCGTACGCGGCTGATCGGGCGCGAGCGGGGTTATCACGGGGTGAACTTCGGTGGCATGTCGGTGGGTGGCATTCCGGGCAACCGCAAGGTGTTCAGTGCCACGCTGCTGCCTGGCGTGGACCACATTCGCCACACTTACAGCCACGCAGACATGGCCTTCACCCGCGGTCAGCCGACCTGGGGCTGCGACCTGGCGGAGGATCTCGAGCGTCTGGTCGGCCTGCACGATGCGTCGAACATTGCCGCACTGATCGTGGAGCCGGTGTCGGGCTCGACCGGCATCCTGGTGCCGCCGATCGGCTACCTGCAGCGCCTGCGCGAAATCTGTGACAAGTACGGCATCCTGCTGATCTTCGACGAAGTCATTACCGCTTTCGGCCGCGTTGGCGCACCCTTCGCGTCGGCCCGTTTCGGCGTCACGCCCGACATCATCACCACCGCCAAGGGCCTGACCAATGGTGTAGTGCCGATGGGCGCCGTCATCGTGCGCGAGGAGGTCTATCAGGCCTTGATGCAGGGCCCGGACAGCGCGGTCGAACTGTTCCACGGCTACACTTATTCGGGCCATCCGCTGGCCGCTGCCGCGGGCCTGGCAACGATGAAGGTCTATCGTGAAGAAGACAGCTTTGCACGTGCCCGTGCGCTCGAGCCGATTTTTGAAGAGACCATCCACGCCCTCAAGGGCGAGCCGCATGTGATCGATATCCGCAACTTCGGCCTCATGGGCGGCATCGAACTGGCACCGCGTCCGGGGGCGCCGGGTGCGCGCGGTTACGAGGTCTTCCTCAAGTGCTTCGAAGCGGGCGTGGTGATCCGCAACGGCGGGGATATCCTGCAGTTTTCGCCCTTCCTCGATTCGACGCCGGACGAACTCACCCGTATCTTCGAGACCGTACGTGAGGCGCTGCGCGCAGTTGCCTGAGCCCATAAAAATACAGAGAGACAGCAGATGAACACGATTGGTCATTACATCAACGGTCAGACGCTCGCCGACAGCGAACGTCTGCAAGCAGTTTTCAACCCCGCGCTGGGCGAGCCCGTGCGTCAGGTGGCGATGGCCAGCCGCGCCACGGTGGAGCAGGCAATTGCCTCGGCCGAGGCGGCTTTCCCGGCCTGGCGCAAGACGCCGCCGCTTAAGCGCGCCCGCATTCTCTTCGCCTACAAGGCGCTGCTCGACAAGCACGCCGACCGCATCGTCGCAGCCATCGTGGAAGAGCACGGCAAGGTGTGGGAGGACGCGCATGGCGAACTGCAGCGCGGCATCGAGGTAGTGGAATACGCCTGCGGTGCGCCGGAGTTCCTCAAGGGCGAGCACAGCCGCGACGTCGGCCCCGAGATCGATTCGTGGTCCGAGTTTCCGCCGCTGGGCGTGGTGGCCGGCATCACGCCGTTCAACTTCCCGTCGATGGTACCGATGTGGATGTTCCCGATGGCAATTGCCTGCGGTAACTGCTTCATCCTCAAGCCGTCGGAGAAAGACCCGTCGGCGGCGATGATCCTGGCCGAACTGCTCACCGAAGCCGGCCTGCCGCCGGGCGTGTTCAACGTCGTCAACGGTGACAAGGAAGCGGTCGACACCCTGCTGACCGACGCGCGGGTGAAGGCGGTGAGCTTTGTTGGCTCGACCCCGATCGCCGAATACATCTATGCCACCGGCACCGCACACGGCAAGCGTGTGCAGGCGCTGGGCGGCGCCAAGAACCATGCGGTGCTGATGCCCGACGCCGATCTCGACAACGCGGTCAACGCCATCATGGGTGCGGCCTACGGTTCCTGCGGCGAGCGCTGCATGGCGATCTCGGTGGTGGTTACGGTAGGCGATCAGGTCGCCGACGAACTGGTGAAGCGCCTCAAGCCCAAGGTCGAGGCGCTGGCCATCGGCAACGGCCAGACGCGCGGGCTGGACATGGGTCCGCTTGTCACCGCCGTGCATCGCGACAAGGTTAAAAGCTACATCGACCTCGGCGCGGAAGAGGGCGCCGAGCTGGTGGTCGACGGCCGCACGCTCAAGGTGGCGGGCGGCGAGAACGGCTTCTTCCTCGGCGGCACCCTGTTCGACCACGTCAAGCCCGGGATGCGCGTCTACAAGGAAGAGATCTTCGGTCCGGTGCTGGCGATCGTGCGTGTCGCGAGCCTGGACGAGGCGATTGCGCTCATCGATGCACACGAATTTGGCAATGGCACCTGCGTGTTCACCCGCGACGGCGCGGTCGCGCGTCACTTCACCGACCGCGTCCAGGTCGGCATGGTCGGGGTGAACGTGCCCTTGCCGGTGCCGGTTGCCTGCCAGAGCTTCGGTGGCTGGAAGCGTTCGCTGTTCGGCGATCTGTATGCCTACGGGCCCGATGCCGTGCGTTTCTACACGCGGCGCAAGACCCTGACCCAGCGCTGGCCCAGCGCCAGTATCGAAAAGGCGCAGTTCGCCTTTCCCAGTAACGGCTGATTGGAGTCTATTGAATGAATGATCGTCTACCCCCTGCCGGCGCTTCCGTGCCCGGCCTCGCCATCGACGGCTCGCGCCTGTGGCAGTCACTGATGGATCTGGCGCAGCTTGGCGCCACCGACAAGGGCGGTGTGTGCCGCCTGGCGCTCACCGAGATCGACGGCAAGGCGCGTGACCTGTTCGTCGCCTGGTGTCGTGCCGAAGGCTGCAGCATCCGCATCGACCAGATCGGCAACATCTTTGCCCGCCGGCCAGGGGCGCGCGACGATGTGCCGGCGATCGCCACCGGCAGCCATATTGACACCCAGCCCACCGGCGGCAAGTTTGATGGCAATTACGGGGTGATGGCCGGGCTGGAGGTGATTCGTACGCTCAACCAGTACAACATCCGCACCGAGGCCCCGGTCGAGGTCTGCGTATGGACCAATGAGGAAGGCTCGCGCTTCGTGCCGGTGATGATGGGCTCGGGCGTGTATGTCGACGCCTTCACGCTCGACCATGCGCTGAGCCGCGCCGATCACGACGGCATTACCGTGGCGGACGCGCTGGCTGCCATCGGCTACGCCGGCGATGGGCCGACGTCGGTCCGAGCCGGCGCACCGCGCTTCGGTGCCTACTTCGAGGCGCATATCGAGCAGGGGCCGGTGCTCGAAGATGCCGACACCACGATTGGTGTGGTCACCGGCGCACTCGGTCAGCGCTGGTACGACGTCACCGTCACCGGCATGGAGTCGCACGCCGGCCCCACGCCGATGCGCTTGCGCAAGGATGCGCTGTTCGCTGCGACCCACCTCATGCAGAAAGTGGTGGAGATCGCGCTGGCGCATCAGCCCGACGGGCGCGGCACGGTGGGCTGCGTGCATGTGTATCCGAACTCGCGCAACGTGATTCCGGGTAAGGTCAGCTTCACCGTGGATTTCCGTCACGGCGACGACGACGGTCTGCTGGCGATGGACGCGGCATTGCGCGAAGCTGCCGAACTGCTGCAGAGGGATTTCCCGGTTGGTGTGACGGTCACACAGGTGGTGTACTTCGAACCGGTCGCCTTTGCGCCGGTACTCGTCGATGCCATCCGCGACGGCGCCGAACGGGCGGGTTGCAGCCATCTCGACATCGTCAGTGGTGCGGGGCACGACGCGGTCTATGTGGCCGGTACGGCGCCCACTGCGATGATCTTCGTGCCGTGCAAGGACGGCATCTCGCATAACGAGATCGAGGATGCAGACCCGGTGCATCTGGCCGCCGGTGCCAATGTGCTGCTGCACGCGATGCTGGCGCGGGCGGGCACGGTGGGCTGAGCTTCGTCCTCCTCGAAGCGGTGTAATACGGAACGGGGCGCCCGGCGAATCACTCGCCGGGCGCCCCGTTCAGCGTTTGCAGCAGTCTGAATATCAGCCTTCAGCCGCGATCCGTTGCGCCATCGCGATCAGGCTGCGGTCGCTGCCTGCCGGACCGAGCAACGACAGGCCGAGCGGAACGCCGTTGCGCTTGACCAGCGGCATCGACAGTTGCGGAAAACCGCTCAGTCCGGCCAGGCACAGGAGCTTGATGGCGTTGTTGCGGTAGTCCTCAAGCGCGGCCTCGTCGGCGGTGAGCAAGGGGGCGATGTCGGGCATGGTCGGCAGCACCATGACGCCATCGTTGCCGAGGATTTCTGCCAGTGTGGCGCGGACCTCGCTGCGGATTGCCACGCTTTCTTCGACCTGCGCGTCCGTCACCAGCTTCGACCACGCGAAGCGGTCGCGCACGCCGGGGCCGAGGACGAGGCCGTAGCGTTCGATCATGTCGCCGTCGGCCTGCCACGCTTCACGCCCCTGGATGTAGCGGAAGGCCCAGTAGTTGCGATCGAAGCCTTTGGGCGCCATGCGCATGAAGGCGGCTTTGCCGAACAGCGCCTCAACGCGGTCCAGGGCTGGCTGCAGCGCGTCGCTGACGGCACCGTCGAGCAGGCTCCAGCCGTCTTCCGGATAGAGCAGGCGGGGTTGTGCGGGCAGGGGTGAGGGATCGGCACCGAGCAGCACGTCGCCAACGCGCGCAAAGGTTTCACTGTCGCGGGTGAAGAAGCCGCAGCTGTCGAACCCCGGTGCCAGATCGAGGCAGTTCTCCAGGCTGATGCGGCCATGCGTCGGGCGCAGGCCGAAGAGGCCGCAGTGACTGGCCGGACAGCGCACCGAGCCACCGGTGTCGGTGCCGAGGGCGAAATCCACCAGCCCGTTGGAGACTGCCGCGGCCGAGCCCGAAGACGAGCCGCCGGTGATACGGTCAGGCGCACCGCCATTGACCGGGGCACCGAAGTGGGCGTTGATGCCGTTCATCGAGAAGGCGAGTTCGTCGGTATAGGTTTTGCCAACGAAGCGGGCGCCGCTGTCGAGCAGGCGCTGCACGGTGGGCGCGGTGTGGGTCTTGATGCCCGACAGCGCCAGCACGTGCGGATTGCCGCCGCCGGTCGGATAGCCGGCGACATCGAAGAGATCCTTGACCGCAAAGCTGAGGCCGTCGAGCGGGCCGCCCGGCGTATGCGGCAGCGCGACTGCGGGATAGGGGACGAAGGCGTGGGCGGGGTCGTGTTCGATCAGCATGGGGTGTCCGTTGTGGCTGTGGAGTGAGGGGGTGGGGCCTTGACCGCTCAGGCAGTTTCGGTGAGGGGACGAGGGGCGTGGGTTGCGGCTCGCGTCATGACGTGGGCCGTGGCGTCGGTGCGCAGGCAGCGTGCGCGGTGACTGCCGCCGAGCTCGACGGCGTCGGGCTGGGTCTGCAGGCAGGCGGGCTGAACGAAGGTGCAGCGCTCGGCGAAGGCGCAGCCGGCCGGCAGGTTCGCGAGGTCGGGCGGTGCGCCGGGAATGCTGGCGAGCCGCGCGCCTTTCTCCATGGCGCCATCGGCGCGCGCCTGCATCAGGGCCAGGGTGTAGGGGTGACGGGGGTTGCGGATCACCTCGCGGGTGGGGCCTTCCTCGACGATGCGACCGGCGTACATCACCGCGAAACGGTCGGCGACTTCCACTGCGGCACCCATGTCATGGGTGACGAAGATGATCCCCAGCCCCAGTTCGCGCTGCAGTTCGCGCAACAACAGCAGGATCTGGATCTGCACCGTGGCGTCGAGCGCAGTGGTGGGCTCGTCGGCGAGCAGTACTTGCGGCCGGCAGGCCAGCGCGAGCGCGATCATTGCGCGCTGGCGCATGCCGCCGGACATCTCGTGCGGGTAGGCGTCGAGGCGGCGCTCCGGGCTGGGAATGCGCACACGTTCGAACAGCTCCAGCGCACGCTTGCGCGCGTCGGCGGGGCTGATGCGTTCGTGACGACGGATGGACTCCACGATCTGCGCGCCGACGGTATACACCGGGTCGAGGGCGAGCAGAGGCTCCTGGAAGATCATCGACGCGATACGACCGCGATAGTCGGCGAGTGTGCGGTTGTTCATGGCGAGCACGTCCACGCCGGCGACGTCGATCCTGCCTTCGATGCGGGTGCGGCGCGCGGGGTGCAGGCGCAGCAGCGAGCGCAGGGTGACGCTCTTGCCGGAGCCGGATTCGCCGATCAGGGCGACGGTTTCACCCCGGGCAACGCTGAGGTCGACGCCATTGACGGCTTTGACCGGTTTCTTGCCACCGGTGAAGGTGACGCGCAGGTCGCGCACCGACACGATCGGTGTGCGATCGGTTTGAGTGTCTGTGTTCATGTCGGCTCCGCTCATGATGCGTGGATGGCTGTGCCGGCGAGTGAGTGACCGCTGCCGGGCTCATGGATGAGGCAGGCGGTTTCGCGCTGGTTGCGGTTTTCGAGGATGGGAACACGTTGCGAACACACCGCCTCGGCGAGCGGGCAGCGGGTGTGAAAGCGGCAGCCCGACGGCGGATCGATCGGGTTGGGCGGGTCGCCCGCAAGCGCGGCCTGTTCGGTGCGGTGGTCGGGATCCATCGACGGCATGGACGACAGCAGTGCCCGGGTGTAGGGATGATGCGGTTCCTGGAACAAGGCTTCGGCGGGGCCGGTTTCGGCCACCTTCCCCAGATACATCACCATGACGCGGTCGGAGATATAGCGCACCACGTGAAGATCGTGGCTGATGAAGAGATAGGTCAGCCCGAACTCTTCCTTCAGGTCCATCAGCAGGTTCAGCACCTGCGCTTCGACGGACTTGTCGAGGGCAGACACCGCTTCGTCGAGGATCACCAGACGCGGCTCGCAGGCCAGCGCACGGGCGATATTGACGCGCTGACGCTGGCCGCCGGACAGCTCGTGTGGATAGCGCCCGGCAAAGCGTCGCGGCTCGAGGCCGACGCGGGAGAGCAGGCTGCGGGCGCGGGTGACGGCTTCCTGCTTGGGCACGCCATGCACCTGCGGACCGAAGGCGATCGAGTCCTGGATGGTGAGGCGGGGGTTCAACGAAGAGTAGCTGTCCTGGAACACCATCTGTACCTGGCGTCGGTATTCACGCAAAGACAGTTGTGGCGAGCCGACGGTTTCGCCGTTGAAGACGATCTCGCCCGCAGAGGGGTCGATCAGATGCATCAGCAGGCGCGCCGTGGTCGATTTGCCGCAGCCGGATTCGCCCACCACGCCGAGCGTTTCGCCCTTCATGATCTTGAAGTCGACGCCGTCGACCGCGCGCACCACCTTGCCGCCGCCGACCAGGGTTTCGACAAAACTCTTCTTGAGGTCAAAGTGCTTGACCAGTTTGTTGACGGTCAACAGGGGCTGTGCGGGGCCACCGCGGTCGCTGCCCGCTGGTGCGCCGATATGTTCGATGCTGATTCCGGTACTCATGAGGACTCCCTGGATTAGCTCTTGACGTCCATCGCCGAGCGCAGGCTGTCGGACAGCAGATTGAAGGAGATCGAGGTGATGAAGATCATCACGCCGGGCAGGGCCGCCACCCAGGGCTGGGTGTAGATCGCGGTGCGCAGGGTGTTGAGCATCAGGCCCCATTCGGGTTCGGGTGGGCGCACGCCGAGGCCGAGGAAGGACAGGCCGGAGGCGAGAATCATCGATACCGCGATCAGGCTGGTGGCAAAGACGAAGATCGGCCCCAGCACGTTACCCAGCACATGCACGCGCACGATGGTGAAGGGGCTGGCACCCGAGGCACGCGCGGCTTCGACGTAGTCGCGACCCCTGACCTGCGTGGTGACGCTTTCCGCTACCCGCGCGATCTGCGGAATGAAGACGATGGTCAGCGACAGCAGGGCGTTGCCGATGCCGGCGCCGAGCGCGCCCGACAGGGCGATGGCGAGCAGCACCGACGGGAAGGCGTAGAGGATGTCGATGGTGCGCATGATCAGCGTGTTCACCAGTCCGCCCGCATAGCCGGGGAGGATGCCGACACCGCTGCCGATGACAAAGGCGATCAGCACCGGGGTGATGCCCATGAACAGTGACAGCCGTGTGCCCAGCATCAGGCGTGACAGCATGTCGCGGCCGAGCTCGTCGGAGCCGAGCGGGAAGCCTTCGAAGCCGATCGGCTTCAGGCGCTTGAGCATCGAGGTGGCGTAGGGGTCGGACGGCACCAGCTGATGGGCGAAGATCGCCATCAGGATCAGGGTCAGCAGCACGGCGCCGGCACCCAGTGCAACCGGATCGCGCATGAGTTTGCGCACGACCCCGGACCAGAAGCCCGGCGAGCGTTCTACAGGCTCGGCGGCAGCGGGCACGGGGGCAATGCCGGCGACAGTCGAAGTCATGTTCATGATCTCTGGATCCTCGGGTCGAGGGTGGTCTGAAGGACATCCACCATCAGGTTGAGTACGACGAAGAAGGTGGCAAGCACCAGGATCGTGCCCTGCAGCAGCGGCATGTCGCGCTGGAAGATGGCCGAGTTGAGCAGGAAGCCGGTACCCGGCCACGAGAACACGGTTTCGATCAGGATCGAGCCACCGAGCAGGTAGCCCAGCTGCAGGCCCATCACCGCCAGCGCGGTGGGGGCAGCGTTCTTGACCACGTGCAGGAAGATGCCGAGGTCGGTCAGGCCCTTGGCGCGCAGGCCAACGACGAATTCCTGCGCCAGAATGTCGGCCACCAGGGCGCGAACGGTGCGGGCAATGATGCCCATCGGGATGACGGACATCGTGATCGCGGGCAGCACCATGAACTGGACATGTGCCCAGTCCCAGGCCCATTCACCCGATCCGCCAGGGCCGGCACCGGTGGCTGGCAGCCACATCAGCTGCGACGAGAAGATGATGACCAGCACCATGCCCAGCCAGTAGTGCGGCACGCTGACGCCGAGCACCGACAGCGCGGAGGCCACGCGGTCCACCCAGGAGTCGCGAAAGTAGCCGGCGACGAAGCCGAACAGGCTGCCGAACAGAAAGCCGATCAGGGTGGCCATGCACGACAGCATCAGGGTGTTGCCGACCGCACGCATGACTTCGGTCGAAACCGAACGGCCGGACGCGATCGAGGTGCCGAGGTCGCCGTGCAGCGCACGCCAGAACCAGTGGGCAAATTGTTCGTACCAGGGGCGGTCGAAACCGTAGAGTTTCATCAGCTGCTGTTGCAGCTCGATCGAGGCATCGGGCGGCAGGATGGAAACCAGCGGGTCGCCCGGCGAAATATGCACCAGCAGAAAACAGAAGAAGGCGACGCCGATCATGATCGGAATCGTGTACACGATGCGGCGCAGGAGATAGAAGATCATCGTTCGGCCCTGTGGGTCATTGAGTTGAATCCGCCGGCGCGCCGGCCGGCGGCAAGTCCGCTTTGCGCCGCGATGCCGCGGCGCGTGGGGACAATCAGTCCATCTTCATCGTGGCGATGTCGATGAACCAGCTCTTCGGTTGGACCACGTTCTTGACCTTGGCCGACATGGCACGCGGTCCGACGTCATGGGCAACGAAGATGAACGGCGCCTCTTCCACGATGCGGGCATGCAGCTTCGCCAGGGCCGCATCGCGTTCCTTGTCGTCGAAGCTGGTGCGGGCGGTCGCGATCAGGGCGTCGAACTCGTCATTGCCGAAGTAGCCCCAGTTGTTGGAAACCGGGGGGAAGGTCTTGGTGCTGACGAAGCGCACCATGGCGAAGAAGGGGTCCATTGCGGCTGCAGACACGTTGATGGCGTTGGCGCCGTTGGCCGACGGGTCCTTCGCACCCTTGCGCCAGTTGGTGAACAAGGTGTTCCACTCAAGCACATCGAGTTCGACGTCGAAGTTGCACTGCTTCAGGCTTTCCTGGATGTACTCGTTCATCGGCAGCGGTTGCATCTGACCCGAACCCGAGGCCGAAACCTGAACCTTTACCTTGAGCGGCTTGTCGGCGGTGTGGCCGGCCTCGACCATCATCTTGGTCGCGGTTTTGGGGTCGAACTTGATGTCGAACTTCGGGTTGCCCCACCACGGATGGTCGGGTGACACGATGCCCTTGGCCTCACCCATCATGCCGCCGAGGAAAGCTTTCAGCTCGCTGCGGTTGATGCACAGGTTGGCGGCCTGGCGCACGCGCTTGTCCAGCCACGGCGAACCTTCGGCAAAGGACAGTTGCCACGGCCAGATATGCGGTTGCGGGTTGGAGTAGATCTTGAAGCCGCGGCTCTTGATCTGATCCATTGCGTCCGGGGCCGGGGCCTCGATCCAGTCCACCTGACCGGAGAGCAGGGCGGCGGTACGGGCGTTGGCTTCGGGCAGCGGCAGCATCACCACCTTGTCGATCGTCGGCGTGCGCTTCGGATCCCAGTATTCAGTGTTCTTGGCGACTTCAAGACGCTCGCGCGGCGCGAAGGCGACCATCTTGAACGGACCGGTACCGGAGGCGTCTGCGGCAAAGGCAATCCACGCCTGCTTGCTGCGTGCCGCGGTGTCGGTAACGCTGGCCGGTACGGCCTTGAACTTGGCTTCCCAGTGCGCGGGCGAGGCCATGAACAGGTTGGTCAGGTTGATCGGCAGGAAGGCATCGGGCTCGGAGGCAGTGAGCTCGACGGTCAGGTCGTCGATCTTTCTGGCGCTGCGCAGCGTCGGCATGCGCGAGGCGGTGACACCCACCTGGCTGGCGTCGAACTGCTTTGCGGTCTTGTCCAGCACCTTCTGCACGTTCCACACCACGGCGTCGGCGTTGAAGGCGGAGCCGTCATGGAACTTCACGCCGGGACGCAGCTTGAAAATCCACTTGGTCTTGTCGGCAGCATCGACTTTCCACGATGTGGCCAGGCCGGGAATCAGTACGCTCGGTGCATCGGCCTTGGACAGATCCCACTGGGTCAGCGAGTCGTACATGGGGATGCCGGTGAAGCGGTTGCCCTCGAAGCCCTGGTCAGGCTGACCCAGGGTGCGCGGAATGTCTGCGGCGGTCATGCCGATGCGGAGCACCTTTTCCTGCGCCATCACGGCACTGGATGCGAACGACAGCGCAAGGAGCGTGCTGCCGATCAGGGCGGTAAGCCGACGGGTGGGCCGATTGCATGTGCTCATGGGGTGAATCCTCGCTAGGGTTGAGATGAAAATGAAAGCGCTTCTGGCTGAGGCTTCAGACTGCATTCCGCAAGCGTCATGCCATGTCTGAAGTGTTTCTGATAAAAATGTCGTATGTGGCTGATTTCGCTCGGAGCGGGCTGTCTTGGAGGTGCAGTTCCGCGATGTGACAGCCTTTGCCGTTATCCGAAATGTTCGGACTCATGCACCAAAGTGGGGATTTCAGCTTCCCTTTGGTGCCGTTGCCACATCGAACAAGATTCGTTCCGCGCTTGGGGTTACCTTAGAGAGGGTGTTTGGTGCAGAAAACTACAAATATCGAAATCAACGTTTCAGGTTTATGAAACAATTTCGCCATGAAATCCCGCGCGCTCCTGACAAATCTCGCCGAAGCCGATCTGCGCCTGCTTCGGATATTCATTGCGATTGCTGAATCTGGTGGACTTGCTGCGGCCGAGCTGCGGCTCAACATCAGCCGCTCCGTGATCAGCCGTCATCTCAAGGATCTCGAAACCCGACTGGGCGTGCGTCTGTGCGAACGCGGGCGTTCGGGTTTTGCGCTCACCGAGGAGGGGGGGACGGTGCTCGACGCGGCGCGCAGGCTGCTGTCGCAGATCGAGGGTTTCAGGCGCGAGGTGGCGGGGCTGCACGGCGGGATGCGCGGCGAGCTGAATCTCGCTGTTTTCGACAAATTCGTGACCAATCCGGCGTGCCACCTGGCCGAGGCGATCGCGGCCTTCGGCGCGGAGGCGCCCGGGGTGAACCTGAACCTGCATGTGTCGGGCACGATTGCGATCGAGAAGGGCTTGCTCGAAGGCCAGTTTCAGGTGGCGATCCACCCCTTTCACCGCGCCAGCGAAAGTCTGCTGAGCTGGCCCTTGTTCGCCGAACAGATGTGGTTGTACGGTGCGCCCGATCACCCGCTGCTGCGTGGTGGTGCGACCCCCGATGACGCTGCGCTGCGCACCGCGGCCTTCGTTGGTCTTGGATACCACTCGCCCAACATGGAGCATTTCTGGCGCCTCGGCCTGCAACCGGCGGCGCGGGCACATGAGCAGGAGGGCAGCGTGGTGCTGATCCGCTCAGGGCGCTACCTCGGCTTTCTGCCCGAGCACTATGCGCAGTCCTTCGAGCAGGCAGGCGTACTGCGGCGGATTCCGTCGGACACCCTGCAGTACCGCTGCGACTGGAACGTGTCGATCGCCCGCAGCCCCGCGCCAGGGCGCATTGCCCGCCACTTCACCAGTCGCTTGCGCGAGCTGCACGGCGCGCAGGGCGAGCAACAGTGAGGCGATGCGTTTTCACTGCGGCGGGCGTCGACATACGCATGCGCCGCGCTGCAAACTTTGATCAAGCAAACGGGTGGACAGAGTGTCGAGACTGATTCTGCTGAACAAGCCTTACGGGGTGCTGTGCCAGTTCACTGACGAAGCCGGGCGCGCCACGCTCAAGGATCATGTCGCCGTGCCCGGCGTGTATGCGGCCGGACGCCTCGATACCGACAGCGAAGGGCTGCTGCTGCTCACCGACGACGGTGCGCTGCAGCACCGGATTGCGGACCCGCGCCACAAGCTGCCCAAGACCTATCTGGTGCAGGTAGAAGGTGAACCGGACGAGACCGCCCTTGCGCAGCTGCGCAGCGGAGTGGATCTGGGCGACTTCGTTACCCGTCCGTGCGGCGCACGCAGCGTTGCCGAGCCAGCGTGGTTGTGGCCACGCGATCCGCCGGTGCGCTTTCGCAAGACGGTGCCGACCTCATGGCTGGAGATCGTGCTGCGCGAGGGCAAGAACCGGCAGGTGCGGCGGATGACGGCAAAGGTGGGCTTGCCGACCCTGCGTCTGGTGCGCGTGGCGATCGGCGACTGGTCGCTGGATGGCTTGCTGCCGGGGCAGTCGCGCGAGGTGCCGGTGCCCGCAGGCCTGGTGCAGGCCGCCGTCGCACCGCCGCGCAAGCAGGGTGGGCGGCGGAAGATGCCGCGCAGGCGGTAGAATCGCCGCCAATGCATTGAGGCGACGGACGCGAACGATGAACATGATGGGCGTGATTGGGCAGGTGTTGCGGATTGGCGGACTGGTGGCGGCGCTCGTGCCGACGATCGCGAGCGCGCAGATGCCGCTTGCGGAACTTGGTGCGGGCATGTTCCGCATCGAGACCGAGGTGGCCTACACCGGCCCCGACCGTCAGCTCGGGCTGATGAACCGCAAGAGCATGCCTGCGCATCACGGCATGGTGTTCGTCTTTGCGCAAAGTGCGCAGCACTGCATGTGGATGAAGAACACGCTGTTGCCCCTGTCGGTCGCCTTCCTCGACGACAGCGGGCGCATCCTCAATATCGAAGACATGCAGCCACAGACCGAAGACAACCACTGCGCGGCCGCGCCGGCGCGCTTCGCGCTCGAAATGAACCTGGGCTGGTTTCGCGAGCGCGGGTTCAAGCCGGGTGACCTGATCCGCGGTACCGAGCGCCTGCCGGCGCCGCGCTAAGCACGGGCGCAGTCGCTGCCTGCAGGCGGGCAGCACGTTTGCAGCACAGGAATTGCGCGGTTTTCTCCGTGCTTATCCGGCTTCGGTCCTTGTCCGCTAGCGGCGATAATTGCCCCACGTCGTCCTGCGTCCATGCTGATCCCCGCGTGGCAGGCCGTTACCGGAGCCGATCGTGGCAGAAGACAGCGATCTTGAGAAAACAGAACAAGCGTCACCACGACGAATAGAGCAGGCCCGCGAGGAAGGGCAGGTTCCGCAGTCGCGCGAACTGTCTACCTTCTTCATTACCATGACCGGGGTGGCAACGTTGTGGATGCTCGGCGACTGGATGACGGATCGTCTGTTCGGGCTGCTGCGGCGCTCGTTTGCGTTCGAGCGCGAGATGGCCTTCGATCACGTGCTCATGCTCGACGGCTTCAATACGCTGCTCAGCGGCGCGCTGCTGACGATGATGCCCTTGTTTCTGACCCTGATGGTGGCCGCGGTGGCTTCGCCCATCGCACTGGGCGGGCTGGTGTTTTCGCCCAAGGCGCTGGGGCCCAATTTCGGTCGCATGAATCCCTTGCAGGGACTGGCGCGGATGTTCTCGGTCCACGGCCTGGCTGAAATGGTGAAGGCCATTCTTAAATCGGCGCTGGTGGGCGGCGTGTCGGCCATCGTGCTGTGGGTCAACAAGGATCACCTGTTCGATCTGATGGTCGAGCCGCTTGAAGTGGGAATGCCCGACTTCGCCGATACGGTGGCCTTTGCCGCACTGATGATCACCACCAGTCTGGGCTTGCTGGCGCTGATGGATGTGCCTTTCCAGCTGTGGCAGTACCACAAGAAACTGCGCATGACCAAGGAAGAGGTCAAGCGTGAAGGCAAGGAGCAGGAGGGTGACCCGCAGGTCAAGGGCCGCATCCGTGCGATGCAGCGCGAGATGGCGCGCCGGCGGATGATGTCGGAGGTGCCCAAGGCCGACGTGGTAGTGACCAACCCGACGCACTTCTCGGTGGCGCTGAAGTACGATGCCAGCCGGATGGCTGCGCCCATCGTCGTGGCCAAGGGACGCGGCGATCTGGCGCTGAAGATTCGCGAGATCGCGCGCGAGAACAAGGTGGCCATGCTCGAAGCGCCGCCGCTGGCGCGCGCACTGTATGCGCATTGCGAACTGGAGCAGGCGGTGCCCGCAACCCTGTTTACTGCCGTGGCCGAGGTGATGGCCTACGTCTATCAGCTCAACAACTGGGTGGCCGACGGCGGATTGCCGCCGCAGCCGCCTGCCGAATTGCCGGTGCCCGAGGGGCTCGACCCCGGCGCCCCCGAAGAGTGAATGCCTGACCCATGGCCTCGAACAATACCCTGAACCTGCGCGCGCTGATCACGCCGGAGAACCTGCGCACGCTGGCGGCACCGATCCTCATCATCATGATTCTGTCGATGATGGTGTTGCCGCTGCCGGTGTTCCTGCTCGATGTCTTCTTCACCTTCAATATCGCAATCTCGGTGATGGTGATGCTGGTGGCGATGTACTCGAAGAAGCCGCTGGATTTTTCCGTCTTCCCGACCGTGCTGCTGGTCACCACCTTGCTGCGGCTGTCGCTCAACGTCGCCTCGACCCGGATCGTGTTGCTCGAAGGACACAGTGGCGGCGACGCGGCGGGCAAGGTGATCGAGGCCTTCGGCAGCTTCCTGGTCGGCGGCAACACGGCGGTCGGTCTGGTGGTGTTCGTCATCCTCACCCTGATCAACTTCGTCGTCATCACCAAGGGTGCCGGCCGTATCGCCGAAGTGAGCGCGCGCTTCACCCTGGATGCGATGCCAGGCAAGCAGATGGCGATCGACGCCGACCTCAATGCGGGTCTGATCGACGAGAAGACAGCCAAGACCCGGCGCAAGGAGATCGGGCAGGAGGCCGATTTCTACGGTGCGATGGACGGTGCGTCGAAGTTCGTTCGCGGCGATGCGGTCGCCGGCATCCTGATTCTGGTCATCAACATCATCGGCGGCCTGTTCGTGGGGGTGATGCAGCACGACATGGCGGTTGGCGAAGCGGGGCGCACCTACACCCTGCTCACCATCGGCGACGGTCTGGTGGCGCAGATTCCGGCGCTGATCATTTCCGTTGCGGCCGGCCTGGTCGTGTCCCGTGTTGGTGACGAGGGTGATATCGGCGGGCAGGTCATCAACCAGGTGTTCTCGAACCCGCAGGTGCTGGGGCTGACGGCCATCATCATTGGCGTGCTCGGCCTGATACCGGGAATGCCGAACGTGGTGTTCATCCTGCTTGCGTCCATGTTTGCGGCGCTGGCATGGATGCGGCACAAACGCATCGGCGAAGAATCGCAGGCGGCACAGGCGCCTGCTGCGGCGCAGGCGGCCGCGGCACAGCAGCCAGCCGAATCGCAGGAGGCGAGCTGGAACGACGTGGCGCCGGTCGATGTGCTCGGGCTGGAAGTGGGTTACCGGCTGATTCCGATGGTGGACAAGGGACAGGATGGCGAACTGCTCAAGCGCATTCGCGGCCTGCGGCGCAAGTTTGCGCAGGAGGTCGGTTTTCTGTCTTCGCCGGTGCATATCCGTGACAACCTCGAACTCAAGCCCAATGCCTACCGCATTGCGCTCAAGGGGGTCGAGATCGGTACTGGCGAAGCGTATCCGGGCCAGTTTCTGGCCATCAATCCGGGTCGCGTGTCCGGGCCGCTGAGCGGTCGCGAGACCAAGGACCCGGCCTTCGGTCTGCCCGCGTTCTGGATCGATGGCAGCGGCAGGGAGCAGGCGCATGCGCTCGGTTACACCGTGGTCGACGCGAGCACGGTGGTCGCGACCCACCTCAATCACGTCATTCTCAACCATGCGGCGGAGCTGCTGGGGCGGCAGGAGACCCAGTCGCTGCTCGATCATATCGGCAAGGATTCGCCCAAGCTCATCGAGGACCTT
Organism: Azoarcus sp.; assembly: GCA_023230755.1. GTDB lineage: Bacteria > Pseudomonadota > Gammaproteobacteria > Burkholderiales > Rhodocyclaceae > Parazoarcus. The sequence goes on along the minus strand of JALNWS010000001.1, from coordinate 21,709 downwards.
GTGCCCAAGCTGCTGTCGGTCTCGACCGTGCAGCGGGTGTTGCAGAACCTGCTCGACGAGGGCGTCAATATTCGCGACATGCGCAGCATCATCGAGGTGCTGGCCGAGCATGCGCCACGGATTCAGGACCCGGTCGAACTCACGGCGAAGGTGCGCGAGGCGCTGGGGCGGGCGATCGTGCAGAGCCTGTTCCCGGGCAATGCAGAAGTCCAGGTGATGTCGCTCGAACCCGGTCTCGAGCGCATCCTGCTGCAGGCCATGAGTGCGAGCGGCGAGGGCGGGGCGATCGAGCCCGGCCTGGCCGACACCCTGCTGCGCCAGACCGCGCAGCTTGCGCAGCGCCAGGAAGACATCGGCCTGCCGCCCGTGCTGCTGGTTCCGGCGCAGTTGCGCATGCTGCTGTCGCGCTTCCTGCGCCGTGCCGTGCCCTCGCTGAAAGTCATCTCCAATGGCGAAGTGCCGGAGTCGCGCACCATCCGCATTACTGGCATGGTCGGCACCCCGACCTGACCGAACGCCCGGCCCGGTCCTGCGATGCGCGGGGCTGGGGGCCAGCGGCGACGGTGCCGTGAGTTTCCGGCAGTGGGAATAAGCGGGGGAAAACCGGTTTATTCGGTCCATGCCACAAAGCCGGTCCATCGCATAATCGTCTCCAGGATGCGCGCAAAGCGCTGTAGTCGGGAGATTCATCATGAACGTTAAGCGCTACTTTGCCCCCTCTGCCCGTGAGGCACTGCGGGCCTTGAAGGAAGAGCTCGGTGCCGATGCCATCGTACTGTCCAACCGGGCGGTCGAGGGCGGCGTCGAGATTCTGGCGCTGCCTGCCGATGCTGTCGGTGCGCTGCAAAGCGTGCGTCCGGCGCCTGCTGCCCCGCGTGCGCCCGCTCCGGCGCCAACGCGCCAGATGGCGGCACCGATCGACGATGAAGACTTTCACCTCAGCCTGTCGGGACTGGCTGCCGGTGTCGTGCCGCGCAGTGCCGCCCCACAGGCGCCGCGCCGCAACCCCGACCCGGTGATGCGTCCGTTCAATCCGCCGCGTATCGATACCAGCGCGCCCGCATCGCGCAGCGGTGCCATGCACACGCCTGAGCGTGCATCCTTCGCAAGGTCGCGGGTGACAGTCGAGGACGGAGGCGTACGCCAGCCAGCGCCCGCCGCAGAGCGTCCGTCCAGTCGTGCAGCCGAAGATGCGCGTGTGCGTGAGTTGCAGGAAGCCAATAACAAACTGATGGCAGAGCTGACCGGCATTCGCGGCATGATCGAACGCCAGCTCGCGGGCTTTGCCTGGGGTGAAACCCGTCGCCATGCGCCGGCGCGCGCGGCCATGCTCGGCGAACTGCTCGAGGCCGGCTTTTCCGGTACGACCGCACGCCAGCTCGCGGAAGCCATTCCCGAGGATGCCACGCCCGATCAAGCGCACGCCGTCGTGCGCGCTACGCTTGATCGCAAACTCAATGCCCGCTCAACCGACGATGATCTCATCGATCGCGGCGGCGTCTATGCTTTGGTGGGCCCCACCGGTGTCGGGAAGACCACGACCACCGCCAAGCTCGCTGCGCGCTGCGTGATGCGTCATGGCACCGGCAAGCTGGCGCTGATTACCACCGACGGCTACCGCATCGGTGCCCAGGAGCAGTTGCGGATCTACGGGCGGATTCTTGGCGTGCCGGTGTTCTCGGTGCGCGATGCCGCCGACCTGCGCCAGACCCTTGGCGAGCTGCGCAACAAGCACATGGTGCTGATCGACACCATGGGCATGAGCCAGCGTGACCGCATGGTGGCCGAGCAGGCGGCCATGCTCAGTGGCGCGGGTGATGTTCGTCGCCTGCTGTTGCTCAATGCGACCTGCCGCGGTGACACCCTGGACGATGTCGTGCGTGCCTATGCCGGTCCGGATCTCGCTGGCTGCATCTTTACCAAGGTGGACGAGGCTGCTTCGCTGGCTCCGGCGATTGATGTCGCGGTGCGTCGCGCCCTGAACGTGTTCTATGTAACCAACGGCCAGCGTGTGCCGGAAGATCTGCATCTTCCCAATCGCGCCTATCTCCTGCACCGCGCGCTGCGCGAACAGGGAGGCGAGTCGCCCTGGCATCTGAACGGGGACGAGGCCGGCATGATGCTCGCAGCTGCGGGTCAGGGAGCCTGACATGATCGACGGACGCGAAGACCAGGCCGCAGGACTGCGGCGCTTGTTCCGTCATGCACCACCGGGGGTGGTTGCACTGTACGCGACCGGTCGCAACCGCACGCACAACGCGGTGCGTGCGGCCCATCGCATTGCAGGCCATGCCCACCGCGTGCTCTTGCTCGATGAAGCGACCGGTGACGAGGCCCTGGCCGGCGTGCTTGAGCTGCCCGCGGGGCCGGACCTGTTGCAGATGCTCGATGGTCGTCTGACCCTGGCCGGCCTGCTGCAGCCGGTGCCAGGACTGCTCGGACGTGTGCCGGCAGCCGCTGCCGCGCTGGCCTTGCCCTTGCTCGACGATGCACGTCGCGCATGTCTGGTCGAAGCGCTGCGGGTGCTTCACCGTCATGCCGGTTTCGTGCTGATCCATGCCGGGCAAAGCTCGGCCGGTGACCCGTCCCCCTTCGTGCACGCCGCACCACGTCGTCTGCTGGTCGCGGAGGCCAGCGCGAGCGGTGCGACCGAAGCCTATCAGGTCATCAAGCAGCTTGCGGCGGCCGGTGCCGGTTCGCTGCATGTGGCCGTGTGCCGTGCCCGCAACCGGGCCGATGCTGAGCGCTTTTTCTCCAGTCTTCAGGCCCTGGTGCGCCGCCATGTCGGGGTGCCGCTGGCCTGGCTGGGCGAAGTCGAGCGCGATGACATCGCCGAAGGCCTGTCGCAGCCGCAGTCGATGTCCTCGCCGAGCGAGCCGGAAGCCGCCTTCCTGCGTCGTCTTTCGGTCATCGCGCGTAGCCGGCCGGCCGGGCAGGTACGCAGGGAATGAGTATTGTGATGCCGCCGACCTATCCTGCTAGCAATGCGAACGCCAGTGCGGGAAAATGGACCTCCTTGAACGCGCCCGCGGTCGTACCCGAACGATCGCGCCGCAAAAAGATACAGGTCCAATGGATGTACGACGCTGACGGTCAACCCGATACCGATCACCTGGTGGTGTCCTACGCCCCGCTGGTCAAGCGCATTGCCTATCAGCTCATGGCCAGGCTGCCGGCAAGTGTCGAGGTCGAAGATCTGATCCAGAACGGCATGATGGGGCTGCTCGACGCCATCGGCCGCTTCGAAGAGGGTATGGGTGCGCAGTTCGAAACCTATGCCGTACAGCGCATCCGCGGGGCGATGCTCGACGGGCTGCGCGATAACGACTGGGTGCCGCGCAGCCTGCGCCGCGACATGCGCCGCATCGAATCAGCCATCAACGATCTCGAGCAGCAGAACGGCCGTGCGCCGAGCGAGACCGAGCTTGCCGAGTCCCTTGGCGTGTCGCTGTCGGAATACCAGCACATGCTGCAGGAGGCACGCGGCCATCAGCTGGTCTATTTTGACGATTTTGCCCGCGACGAGGGCGAGGACTTCCTCGAGCGTCATTTCGGCGAGCATGAGTCCAATCCGCTGGAACTGCTTGAGAGTGCGGACAATCGCGCCAGCCTGGTGCGCGCCATCGAGGCGCTGCCCGAGCGCGAAAAGATGATCATGGCGCTGTACTACGACGAAGAGCTGAATCTGCGCGAGATCGGTGAGGTGCTCGGTGTGACCGAGTCACGCGTGTGTCAGCTCCACAGCCAGGCCATTGCGCGCCTTCGCGTGCAGGTGGTCGGTGCGCGCCCGTCGGGCAGCACGCCCGGCGCGCGTCGCGGTCGCCCGCCCAAGAACCCGCCCGCAGGGGCCTGACGGCCACAGGATGGATCTCCATGGATAGCATCAGCCTCGTTGGCATCACGCTCGGACTGGCCGCCATTCTCATCGGACAGGTGCTTGAGGGTGGGCACCTGTCTTCGCTGATGCAGCCCACCGCGTTTCTGATCGTGGTCGGGGGCACGGTTGGTGCGGTCATGTTGCAAAGTCCGCTGCGTGTCTTCGTCGATGGCCTCAAGATGATCAAGTGGGTGTTCGTGCCGCCGATGAGCAGTCACGAGGCCATCATCGAGCAGGTGTCGGCGTGGAGTACGGTCGCGCGCAAGGAAGGGCTGCTCGTGCTCGAAGGGCAGATCGAACGTCTGGGTGATCCCTTCATGCAACGCGGTCTGCAGATGCTCGTCGACGGTGTCGAGCCGGGGCGTCTGCGCGAAGTGCTCGAGGTCGAGATCGATACCTGGGAAGGACAGCTCAAGCAAAAGGCCAAGATCTGGGAGGCCGCCGGCGGCTACTCGCCGACCATCGGCATTCTGGGGGCGGTGCTGGGGTTGATCCATGTCATGGAGAACCTCTCCGATCCGTCCAAACTCGGTGCAGGGATCGCGGTTGCCTTTGTCGCCACCATTTACGGTGTCGGGCTCGCAAACCTGGTCTTTCTGCCGATTGCCAAGAAACTGCAGGCACACATCGGAACCCTGGTAGCCCAGCGCGAGATGTTCGTCGATGGTCTGGTGGGCATTGCAAGCGGTGACAATCCGCGGATCGTGGAGAGCCGCATGCAGGGCTACCTGGTCTGACGGGGCGCAGCGGAAACCACCATGGCACGCCGACGCAAGGCTCCCGAAGAACACGAAAACCACGAACGCTGGCTGGTGTCCTACTCCGACTTCATCACCCTGCTGTTTGCGTTCTTCGTGGTGATGTATTCGTTGAGTTCGATCAACGAAGGCAAGTACCGGGTGCTGTCGGATTCGCTGGTACAGGCCTTCCGCAGCGTCAACGTAACCGAGAGTGGCCAGCAGGTCATCATGCCGCCGGTGGCGGTGGTGACGTCCCCGATTGCGCCCCCGGTGGCGCGTCCCAAGACGCAGGCACAGAGCGCTGAAGAGAAAAAGGCCGAAGAAGAGCGGCAGAAGAATGCCCAGCGCATGCGCAGCATGGCCGAGGAAATCCGCCGGGTTCTCGGGCCGATGACGCGCGACGGACAGGTCAGCGTGTCCGAAGGGGCCTTTGGCATCACCGTCGAGATCAATGCCAGCCTGTTGTTCGCGCCCGGTGAGGCGGTACTCGGCGAGGCGGCGGTCGCAGCCTTGCGCGCAGTGGCCGGCGTGATCGCGCAGGCGTCGTTTCCGGTGACGATCGAGGGCCACACCGACAACATCCCGATCAGCACCTTCCGCTTTCCCTCCAACTGGGAGCTTTCGGCGGTGCGTGCCTCGTCGGTGGTGAGGCTGTTCGTGGAGTCGGGTGTCGCGCCCGAACGCCTGACTGCTGCCGGTTACGCCGATCAGCGCCCGGTTGCGGACAATGCGACCGAAGAGGGGCGCTCGCGCAACCGGCGGGTGGCGATCCTGATCGAGTCGCGCGTCGGAGAAGCCCCGCCAGCGGCGCCCGGTGTCATTCCGGCCAACGATCCGCTCCGCTCCATCCTGCCGCCGATCGAGCCCGTCGGGCCGGGCTGATCCGGATCGCTCAGACCATGTTTTCCGGCTTGAGCCGGATCGCGAGCTGCATGCCCTTGCGCGCACGGCGGTGACGCATGGTTTCACGCTGAGCCGGCTTGAGCGTGACCGAAGTCTGCTTGCTGCCGCGGCCAATGCCCTCGACCGTCAGGACTGCATCGTCGGCAGGCACCGCGACTGCAACCAGGGTCTCGCCTTCGTCCATGCCCATCACGATAACCCCGCGTCCGCCTGACTGTACTTTCATCTCGGCGCGCGGGAACACCAGCACACGGCCGCCTGCCGATGCGGCGGCAATCCAGTCGCCCTGCACGCGCGCCGGGCGCAACACGGTTTCGCCCTTTTCCAGCGCCATGAAGGCTTTGCCTGCACGCTGGCGGCTGGTGGCATCACCCACGCTGCAGATGAAACCGTAGCTGCCGCTGTTGGCAAAGAAATACTGTGTCTCCGGGGCGTCGGCCACGACCTGGGCCGGCTTGCCACCGTCCTGGAACTCCACCAGGGTGGCGATTGGTACGCCGTCACCACGTCCGCCGGGCAGTTCGGCAGCCTTGACGGTATAGGCGCGGCCGCGCGTGTCGATGACGATGAGCGGCCACGTCGTGCGCGTCTCGAGCAGCGCGAAGCCGAAGTCGCCCGCCTTGTAGCTGATCGATGCGGGGTCGATGCCGTGACCATGACGCGAACGAATCCAGCCGTTTCTGGAAAGGATTACGGTAATCGGTTCGTCGGGTACGCTGATCTCTGCCGGAGCGACTGGCGCTACGGTTTCGATCAGAGTGCGGCGGTCGTCGCCGTATTTCTTCGCGTCGTCCTGGATCTCCTTCAGGATCAGCTTGGTCATCGCCGAACGGTTGTCGAGGATGTGCTGCAGGCCGGCGCGCTCATCGCGCAGCTCGCCCAGTTCCTTCTCGATCTTGAAACCTTCCAGTCGCGCGAGCTGACGCAGGCGGATCTCGAGGATGTCCTCGGCCTGAATGTCGGTGAGGCCGAAGGCGGCGATCAGGGCCGGCTTCGGTTCGTCCGATTCGCGGATGACGCGGATCACTTCCTCGATATGGATGAAGGCGATCATGCGGCCTTCGAGGATGTGGATGCGCCGATCCACTTCGTCCAGCCGGTGCCGGGTGCGGCGCTCGACAGTGACGTAGCGGAAGTCGATCCACTCGCGCAGCACCTGCACCAGGTTTTTCTGCTGTGGCCGGCCATCGCGGCCGATCATGGTCATGTTGACCGAAACCGAGGTCTCCAGGCTGGTGTGTGCGAGCAGCACCGCCATGAACTCGTCGCGGCTCTGCCGGCTGGAACGTGGTTCGAGCATGATGCGGATCGGCGATTTGTCGCTCGATTCATCGCGCACGGTTTCCACCGCACCCAGCACCAACTGTTTGAGGTTCTTCTGTTCCTGACTGACTTCCTTTTTGCCGGCGCGCGGCTGCGGGTTGGTCAGGGTTTCGATCTCGGCCAGCACCTGCGAGGCCGATACGCCATGCGGCAGTTGTTCGACGATGACGCGCCACTGGCCACGGGCGAGCTCCTCGATGCGCCAGCGTGCACGCATGCGCAGGCTGCCACGGCCGCCGGTGTAAGCGTCACGAATCGCCTCTGGCGTGGAGATGAGCTGGCCGCCGCCGGGGAAGTCCGGCCCGGGCATGCGTTCGAGTACATCCTCAAGCCCGGCCTCGGGGTTGCGGATCAGGTGGCACGTGGCCTCGGCCACCTCACGCAGATTGTGTGGCGGAATTTCGGTGGCCATGCCGACTGCGATGCCCGATGCGCCGTTGAGCAGCACGAAAGGCAGGCGTGCCGGCAGCAGCTGCGGCTCTTCAAAGGCACCGTCGTAGTTGGGAATGAAATCGACCGTGCCACGATCGATCTCGGACAGCAGGAGCTCGGCAATCGGCGTCAGGCGGCATTCGGTGTAGCGCATCGCGGCGGCTGAGTCGCCGTCGCGCGAGCCAAAGTTGCCCTGACCGTCGACCAGCGGATAGCGCAGAGAAAAGTCCTGCGCCACGCGCACCATCGCGTCGTACACCGAGGTGTCGCCGTGGGGGTGGTATTTACCGATCACATCGCCGACCACACGCGCCGACTTCACATGCTTGGACGTCGACGACAGCCGCATTTCGCTCATGGCGTAGAGAATGCGGCGCTGCACCGGCTTCATGCCGTCTTCGACCTGGGGCAGGGCGCGTGACTTCACCACGCTCATTGCATACGCGAGATAGGCGCGCTCGGCATAGTGGTCGAGGGCGAGCGTACCGTCGTCAACAGGAGGGAGGTCTGCCGGAGGCAGGGCGGCGGAATCGCCGAACGGATTGGAGTTGTCGTTGCTCATCGGGAGTAGGCGAGGGTCAGGCGGATATCACGGCGATGGGCCGGAAAGGGGGCGATCTTACCCCGTGAGGCCGGCACGGCGCGAGCCGATCTTGCCGGAGCCGGGTCTTGTTCGCGTTTTAGTTCGGGCTGCCGGGCCGTCGATAGGCGCTTGGGGTGTTGCCGGTCCAGTGCTTGAATGCGCGGTTGAAGGCTGTCGGGTCTTCGAAACCGAGGGCTTCGCCGATCACGCTGACTGGCTCGCGGCTGCGTGCCAGTCTGGCGATAGCGACGTCGCGACGCAATGTGTCTTTGACTGCCTGGAAGTTCGAGCCCTCGGCCGCGAGCCGTCGGGCCAGAGTGCGCGATGAAGTGTGCAGTGCCCGGGCCACCTGATCAACGGTGAGTGCGCGGTCGAGGTGAGCCTCCAGATAATCGCGCACGCGGTGGGTGGTCGGGCGTGCATTGATCGACACATAAATCCAGTCTGTCGGCGCATTGCTCAGGAAAGTGCTGAGTGCCGCCTTGTCCTGCCGTATCGGTGTGGTGAGGTAGTGCCTCTCAATGTGAAGGGCTGTCACCGCCTGGTCGAAACGGGTGGGGCCGGCATACATGTGACCGTATTCGGCCGCATGTGCCGGTTTTGGGTAGGCCAGTTCGATGGACGAAAACTCGATTCTGCGTTCGATCAGCCACGAGGCCACGCCCTGTACCAGCATCAGCATCAGTTCCAGCTTCAACACGCGCTGCGGACCGAGGTCGCGGTACTCGACCAGCGCGATGCGCAAGACGCCATTGCGCTCGGATGTCTCAAAGCGCAAGTCGTCGAGGATGATGCGGAAAAAGCCACCGAAACGATGCAAGGCGACACGCAGGTTGCTTGCGTTGAGAAGGCCCAGGCACAGGAATTTCAGGGTGCCGCCGCGCAAGGGGCGGGAGAACAGCGCCGGGGTCTCGTCGTCGATCTCGGCTGCGAGCAGGCGGTAGAACGCGCCGAACTGCTGCACCGTGACGCGTCCGTTCTCCTCCGTGAGCAGCGCGGGCGCAATACCCGCGCGCGCGACCTGCGCCAGTCCGCGGTCGAGATGCAGACCGAGGCAGTCAAGCAAGCCGCTGACGAAGCGGATCGGGATCGTGGTCGAGCGGTTGTTCATCGTACGTGTCCGGTCGCGAAAATGCGTCTGTCGGAATGGCAGGTTATGCAAAGTAATCGGCAGGCTGTGTCATTTCGATTTTCCGTCAGGGTTCTAATATCTGCAACAAAACAAGCTCATTGGAATGGGTTTGGCGGAACCCACGGAATCGGACGGAGGAAAACTGGTGAAGAGGATTGGCAGCTATCGCACAGATCCGCTCGTCGCTGGACGCGTTTCGAGTGCAGGGGGCGGAGCGCACGAGATGCGCATGGATACCAGCATGACGGGCGCTGAGGAATGCCCGACCGGCGTTCTCCGGGAGGTGGGTCATGACTGAGGATGCACAGGCGACCTTGTTGAGCGTGCGCCGTGAAGAGGGCGTGGTGTTCCTGACCATTGCCTGCCCAGCCACGCGAAATGCCATCGACCTCGCACTGGCCGTCGCGCTCTACCGTGCCGTCCAGGCTGTGGAGTCCGATCCTGGGGTCCGTGTGGTGGTGTTGCGCAGCAGTGGCGCGCACTTCATGGCGGGTGGCGATGTGCACCGGTTTGGCGCGTTGCTTGAGGGCGAACCCGGCGTTGCGCACGCCGAGTTCGACGCCTTGCTCACCACGGTGCATGCACTCGTGGCAGCGCTGGGGCGCTTGCCATGTCCAGTTCTGGGCCTGGTGCGCGGAACCGTTGCCGGCTTCGGCTGGTCGCTGGCGATGGCCTGCGATCTGCTCATCGCCGCCGCCGATACCCGCTTCATGTTCGCTTACGGTGCGCTCGGGGCGACCCCGGACGGTGGTGCGAGCTGGCACCTGCCGCGCACTCTGGGGATGCAGCGTGCGCTCGCCATGGCGCTGCTGAACACGGCCATGGATGCGCCAGCAGCGCTCGCAGCCGGCCTGGTCACGGAGGTCGTCGCTGCGGATCAGCTCGATGAATGCGGAATGCGAACAGCGCGGCAACTTGCGCGTGGGCCGGCGTTTGCCCAGGCGCAGACCAAGGCGATGTTGCGCGCGGCCTTCGATGTCGACCTGGCCAGCGCGATGGCGCGTGAGCAGGCGACGTTTGCCGAGGCTGCAAGGACGGCCGACTTTGCCGAGGGCGTACGCGCCTTCCTCGAGCGTCGCACGCCCTGCTTCGGGGATGGCGCGGGGGGTGCAGTGAAGCCGGATGTGAAAGGTGAAATGACGAGGGCTAGAAATGAATTTTGAACTTGATGAACAGCAGCGTCAGATCCGGGAGCTCGCACGCACCTTCGCGCAGCGCGAGATCGTGCCGCTGGCGGCCGCGGCTGACCGCAGTGGTGAATTGCCGCCGGACCTGCATCGGCGTGCGGTGGAGCTTGGTCTGGCCAACGTCAATCTGCCCGAGGAGTTTGGCGGCGCCGGGCTGGGGTGCCTGGAGCTTGTTCTGGTGACCGAGGCCCTGTGCCACGGCTGCCTGGGCATCGGCACCGCGCTGTGCGTGAACGCGCTTGCCCTTGAACCGATCGTGGTTGCGGGAACGCTGGAGCAGCGGACGCGTTTTCTCGGCAAAGCTGCCGATGGGGCGCTGGCAAGCTTCGCGCTGACCGAGCCCGCTGCCGGATCGGATGTCGCCGGCATTCGCACCCGTGCTGACCGCGTAAGCGGCGGATACCGGCTGAACGGCAGCAAGATCTGGATCTCGAATGCGACCCTGGCCGAGTTCTTTGTCGTTTTCGCGAAGACGGATCCGGGCGCCGGGCACCGTGGCATGACTGCATTCATCGTCCCGCACGACAGCGCAGGTTTGAGCGTCGGCACACCGTTGAGCAAGCTCGGCCAGCGTGCGGCGCCGACCTCCGAGGTTTTTCTGGACGATGTGTTTGTGCCCGAGTCGCTGCGTCTGGGGGAAGAAGGGAGCGGTTTTTCGCTGGCCATGACGGTGTTTGACCACTCGCGACCGATGGTGGCGGCATTCGGTGTTGGCCTGATTGAACGCTGCATCGACGAGGCGCTGGCATACGCGTGCGAACGCAGCTCGATGGGGCGGAAGCTGATGGAACACCAGGCTGTGGCGCACAAGCTCGCGGAGATGCGCATGCGTCTTGAGGCCGCCCGTCTGCTTACCTATCAGGCGGCGTGGCTGGTCGATCAGGGCCGTCCCAATACCACCCAGGCCTCCATTGCAAAAGCTTTCGCTGCGGACGCCGCAATGTGGGCGGCGACCGAAGCGGTGCAGATTTTTGGGGGGATGGGTTACTCCACCGAATACCCGGTGGAGAAGTTGTTTCGCGACGCCAAAGTGCTGCAGATCTACGAAGGCAGCAGTGAAATCCAGCGCAACATCATTGCCCGCGAAATGCAGCGGGCCTGAACAAGGAGATCTGCAATGACTGCAACACTACCTGACGAACCGTTGATTCTTGGGGCCGTGCGCTCCCCTTTCGGCCGCCGTGGCGGGGCGCTGCGCGAAATGCGCCCCGACGTGCTGCTGGCAACGGTGATTGATGCCGTGCTGACACGCACGGGCTTGCCGGCTACGCAGGTTGGCGACGTGCTTGCCGGGTGCGTCAGCCAGGCAGGCGAACAGGGCGCCAACATTGCGCGTCAAGCCTTGTTGCTGGCCGGATTGCCGCCTGCGGTGCCAGGTGTCGCGATGAACCGCATGTGCGGCTCGAGTCAGTATGCGGTGCATGCGGCAGCGCAGGCAGTGGCCGCGGGCGACCTCGACTTCGCCATAGGATGCGGGGTCGAAAGCATGAGCCGGGTGCCGATGTTCCTCGATCTGACGCTGGGGCGCAGAGATTTTAGTGGTTTTGATGGCCTTCATCCTGATCTGACTGCGAGCTATCCGATTCCGCACCAGGTCGAGAGTGCAGAACGCATTGCCGAGCAGTGGTCGCTCGGGCGCGCTGAACTCGACGCTTACGCAATCGAGAGCCACCGTCGCGCCGAGGCCGCGCGAGCGGGAGGTGTGCATCGCGAGATCGTGCCCGTGCCCGGGGTGGACAAGGATGGAAATCCGATCGTGCTGGCCCACGACGAAGGGATCCGTGCAGTGATCGACAAGGATCGCATGACGAAGATGCCGCCCGTGTTTCGCAGTGCGGACACCGGTGTGATTACCGCTGCCAATGCCAGCCAGATGTCCGATGGTGCGGGTGCGGTGCTGGTCGGAAGCCGCGCGGCGGCGGATGCGTTTGGCTTGGCACCGCAGGCGCGGTTTCGTGCTCGTGTGGTACTCGGCTCCGACCCGGTGATGCAGCTTACTGGTGTGCTCGCGGCAACGCACCGTGCGCTTGAGGTGGCGGGGCTGTCAATCCGGGACCTCGACTGGATAGAGGTGAACGAAGCCTTCGCAAGTGTGGCGCTGTGCTTTGCGCGTGAATTCGAGCCCGATATGGAACGGCTCAATCCCTGGGGCGGTGCGATTGCCCACGGTCATCCGCTGGGCGGCTCGGGGGCGGGGCTGATGTCCAAGATGTTGAGCGGTCTGGCGCACGTGGACGGCTGTTTCGGGCTGCAGGTGATGTGTATCGGGCATGGCATGGCGACCGCCACCATTGTCGAACGTCTTTGATAGTTGATAGCAGTCAGGAGTGCAGGCATGAAGATTGAAAACGCTGTATTCGTGGTGACCGGTGGCGCTTCGGGGCTTGGCGCGGCTACCGCACGCATGGTGGTTGCAGGTGGCGGCAAGGTGATCATTGCGGATATCGATACGGACGGCGGCGCGGGGCTCGCTGCGGAGCTCGGCAGTGCCGCCCGTTTTGTCCGCACCGATGTCACCGATGCGAGTTCGGCGCGCGCGGCGATCGAAGCTGCGACCGTCACTTTCGGTGGCCTTCATGGCCTTGTGTGCTGTGCCGGCGTTGCGCCGGGGGAGAAGGTCGTCGGGCGTGAGGGGCCGCACTCGCTCGATGCCTTTGTGCGCGCCGTCAATATCAACCTGATTGGAACCTTCAACCTGATCCGGCTTGCCGCAGACGCGATGAAAGAAACCGCCCCGAACGAAGAGGGCGAGCGCGGCGTGATCGTATGCACGGCCTCGGTTGCGGCCTTCGACGGACAGATTGGCCAGGCGGCCTATGCGGCGTCCAAGGCGGGTGTGGTTGGCATGACCCTGCCGATCGCACGCGAGTTGGCCCGGTATGGCATCCGCGTGATGACCATCGCACCCGGAATCTTCGAGACCCCCATGCTGCGCGGTCTGCCACAGGCAGTGCAGGATTCTCTGGGTAGCGTGGTCCCGTTCCCGTCCCGTCTGGGACGGCCCGAAGAGTATGCACGGCTGGTTGGCGCGATCTGTGACAACCCGATGCTTAACGGTGAGGTTATCCGCCTTGATGGCGCATTGCGCATGGCGGCGAAGTAAGGACCGGGCATCAAGTTCCGGCCGACAACATCAGGAGGAGTGAGCATGAACAACAACACAAGTGAGCATGTCACCGCAGGTCAGGTGCGCCGCGCCAGTCGTAACCTGATCGGGGACGCACTGCGGCGTTCGGTACGGCGCAACCCGGATAAGGAAGCGCTGCGCTTCGGGACGCGCGCCTGGCGTTACGCTGCGCTCGATACGGCGGCCAATCGCGTAGCCAACCGTTTGCTCGGTCTCGGTCTCGTTCCCGGCGACCGCGTCGCCGCCTACGGGCGAAACTCCGACGCATACGTGTTGCTATGGCTCGGCTGCGTGCGCGCCGGTCTCATCCACGTGCCGGTCAACTACGCGCTGATCGATGCCGAGCTTGCCTACATCGTCAACCAGTCGGGGGCGCGGGCGCTGTTCTGCGACCGCGACATGGCCGGTCACGTGGTGGCGCTCGGGGCCACGCTCGGCTGCGAATGGCAGGGCACGCTGGACGGAGGGTCCGGGCACGACGTGCTGGCCTGGGCCATGGCAACGGGCTTTGAGGAGGCACCGGCCGTTGATGTCGACGAAGAGGACATCGCCCAGTTGCTGTATACGTCGGGGACCACGGCCGCGCCCAAAGGCGCGATGATGAGTCACCGTGCCCTGATGGCCGAATACACCAGCACCCTGCTGGCCACCGATATCTGCGCCGAAGACCGCTCGCTGGCGTCGTTACCGCTATACCATTCTGCGCAGATGCACGTGTTCCTGATGCCGCAATTGCTGGTCGGCGCGAGCACGCTGCTGGTGCAGGCGCCGCAGGCCGAGCAGTGTTTCGAGCTGATTGAGAACGAGCGTGTGACCAGCTTCTTTGCGCCGCCGACGGTGTGGATATCCTTCCTGCGCCACCCGGGGTTCGATCAAAGCGATCTGTCCTCGCTGCAGAAGGGCTACTACGGGGCGTCGATCATGCCGGTGCCGGTGCTCCAGGAACTGGCTGCCCGCTTGCCCGCGCTGAGCCTGTACAACTGCTACGGTCAGAGCGAGGTCGCTCCGCTGGCCACGGTTCTGCGCCCCGCAGAGCATGCACAGCGGCCGGCGTCTGCAGGGCGGGCCGTGTTCAACGTGGATATGCGGGTTGTCGATATCAACATGCATGACGTAGCGCCCGGCGAGATGGGTGAAATCGTGCACCGCTCACCCCAACTCATGAGTGGCTACTGGAACAAGCCGGAAGAAACCGCGGCAGCCTTTGCCGACGGGTGGTTTCGATCCGGTGATGTCGGCTATCTGGACGAGGCGGGTTATCTCTACATCACCGACCGCATCAAGGACATCATCAAGACCGGTGGCGTGGTCGTGTCGAGCCGCGAAGTCGAGGAGTGCCTCTATCTGCACCCGGCCGTTGCCGAGGTTGCGGTGATCGGCCTGGCCGATCCGCGGTGGATTGAGGCGGTGACTGCCGTGGTTTGTCTCAAGGAGGGCGCGCAGGTCGATGCGGAGGTGCTGATCGCGCATGCACACGCGCATCTTGCGCCGTTCAAGGTGCCCAAGAGAATCCACTTTGTAGAGGATATGCCGCGGAACGCATCGGGCAAACTGCTCAAACGCGAGCTGCGGGTACGCTATTCATAGCCTGCAGTCCGGGGCCTCGTCGGAAATGCGCGGAATGCCCACCGGGGTCTGCGTGGAGTACGACGAGGCCTGCCTGCTTGTCGGACTTCTGACTCAGTCGGCAGGCGCTCCGGCGTCGTCGTCGAGCAGGGCGGAGATCACTGAATGGCCGACGCCGTCTTCCGGGTCGAGCGCCTGCAGACGGGCGACGATGTGGCGACTGGCCTCGGGGTTGCCCCCGCGCAGTTCGATGAAGGACAGCGCCTTGAGAAAGGACAGCAGGAAGCGCTGTGCAACCGTGCGCAGTTTGTCGTCCCCGACGTCCTCGGGCGTCCAGTGGCGCCAGTCCTGGCTGACCCGGGCCTGGTGCGCAGCTTCGGCGAGGCCATCGAGCGCAACGGCACGGGCTTCGTCGAATGCGCGCTGCTGGTTCTGCAGTTTGAACAGACAGCGATAAGCGGGTAAGGACGCGGGCGAGATCTCGATGGCGTGGCGAAAGAGGGCGCGGGCGCGCGCCGGATCGCTGCGGTGGCAGCTGACGCCTTCCTGCAAGAGCGCATTGACATGCGGCGGCAGAGGGCCGAACGCAATAAGGTTTTCCTGTGGTTTCGAGCGGGCCATGGCGGTCGGGTGAGAGTCGAGGCTGCATCGTCAAGCAAATTGCATTCCGAGCGAGATCGTTCGTGGCACTGAACCTGCTTGCCACGTGTTATCGAACCGGAGTCTCATCGTGAAAATTGCCATTGCTACCGATTCCTTCACCACCGTGGCCGGTCATGCGGGCAAATCGCATCACTGGCTCGTCTACGACTGCACGCGCGACGAGCCGATCCCGCCGCCGACGCGAGTCACGCTGGAGAGGGCGCAACTGATGCACTACTGGCAGGACGATGGCCCGCATCCGCTCGATGGGGTCGAGATCGTCGTTGCGGCGAGCGCTGGCGACGGTTTCGTGCGCCACATGCAGGCGCGGGCGGCAACCGTGTTACTGACGGGGGCGTCGGATCCGGCGCTTGCGCTGGAGCACATCCTGAAGGGCGCCGCGCTGCCAGAGACGCGTTTCGACATCACGACCGCGCTGTGCAAGCTGAAAGACCGGTTTTCCCGGTACTCGCGCTGAGCAGCGCTCGACGTATCTGGAGGCAGTGTTTTTTTGAAGAATGTTGTATATAGTTACGCGTAAAATGTTTACGTGAGTAACTACTTTGATCAATCTTCAATGTTACGAGTCGCGCGTCGAGGGAATGAAGAATCTCTACCCTGCGATGCCCGCCCAGGCCATCATGATGGTGAGGATGGTCTTTTTTCTGCAGCGTCATCTCGAGGATCGCCTCGCGCAGGTGCTTGAGGCTCATGCGCTGAGTCATTCGGCGTGGTCGCTGATGCTGATGATTCACAGCGATCCTGCGCAGTCCATCAGTCCGTCGGCGGCAAGTGAGGCCTTGCGCCAGTCCAGACCGCACATGACCCGGATCGCGGACGAACTCGTCGCGCGTGGCTGGGTGGAGCGGGGGCACGGTGTGCAGGATCGCCGTGCGGTCGAGCTTCGGCTGACGGCCGCGGGCAAGCGCGCGCTGGGCAGGATCCTGCCGGTAATGTGGGCCGGGTACGAGAAGCTGGTTGCAGGCTTTTCGCCGGAGGATGCCACACGCATGTGTGGGATGTTGCGTAGCTGGTTGCTGGAGCTTGAACAGGCAGACGATCCACTGGCCTCGACTCCCAGGGAGGCTGGCCATGACTGAACCCGTACAGGGCGGTAAGGCGTTTACGGCCGGACGCAAACGCCGCAGCGTGCTGCTGACCATGAGCATGAGTTTTCTGGCGGTCGCAATTGCCGTGTCTGCATGGTGGCTGCTTGTCGCGCGCTACAGGGCAACAACGGACAATGCCTATGTGTCCGGTAACGTGATCCAGATCGCATCGCAGGTGTCGGGAACGGTGGTTGCCGTGCATGCGGACGATACGGATTTCGTCGAGGAAGGGCAGGTGCTGGTGGAGCTCGACGACGCCGATGCGCGCATTGCGCTGCAGTCGGCCGAGGCCGCACTCGCCGACGCTGTGCGTGAAGTCCGCGGACTGTATGCCGGTGCAGGGCAGTCCGGTGAACTGGTGGCGCAACGGACGGCCGACACCGAACGCATGCGCCAGGAGCTGTTCCGGACCGAGGCCGAGTTGCAGCGGGCGAAGGACGACTTCGCACGCAAGGAGAAGCTGTACCGCGAGAAGTTCATCTCGGACGACGCACTGCAGATTGCCCGGACCGCCGTGCAGGCAGCCGAGGCGGTACGGGCGGCCGCACGTGCAAGCGTCAACGAGGCCGGTTCGGCACTTGCGGGGGCGCGCAAGCAGAAGGACGGCGCGGACGTGCTGGTCGATAATACCTCACTGGAAAATCATCCGCGGGTGGCTGCGGCCGCTGCCAAGGTCAAGGAAGCCTATCTGACGCTGCGCCGCACCCGGATCGTTGCGCCCGCGCACGGTCATGTCGCCCGGCGCAAGGTGCAGCTCGGCGAACGGGTGGCACCTGGTGGTGCGCTGATGGCGATCATTCCGGCAGAACAGATGTGGGTGGACGCGAACTTCAAGGAAACCGACCTCGCCGATGTCCGCATCGGCCAGCCGGTGAAGCTCTCCTCGGATTTCTGGGGCGATGCGGTGGCGTACCACGGACAGGTCGTCGGGTTTGCCGCCGGAACAGGCGGGGCGTTTGCGGTCCTGCCGGCGCAGAACGCCTCGGGGAACTGGATCAAGATCGTGCAGCGTCTGCCGGTGCGGGTTGCGCTCGACCCCACTGAGCTGGAGCAACACCCGCTGCGCATCGGTCTGTCGATGCGGGCAAGCATCGATACGCATGATCGAAGCGGCCCGATTCTGGATGCTGACGCGCAGTCCGGACGCGGGCTGTCGACGACCGTGTTTGCCGCACAGGCCAAGGAGGCCGATGCGGTGATTGCTCGTGTGATTGCCGACAACCGCTCATCCATCCGGAAATGAGCAGCGCGACACTTGCCGCGGGGGCCGGCGCCGCAGTGCCACCGGCCAGGCCCGAGTATCTGAGTGGTGCGCGCCTGGTGCTGGCGACGGCGGTGCTCGGTCTGGGGTCGTTCGTGAACATCCTGGACATGTCGATCGCGAACGTGTCGATTCCGACCATCGCCGGCGATCTCGGGGTCAGCTATACGCAGGGGACCTGGGTCATCACCTCATACGCGGTGTCCGAGGCGATCATGATGCCGCTCACCGGCTGGCTTGCGCAGCGCTTCGGGCAGGTGCGCATGTTCGTGATGGCAACCCTGCTGTTCACCCTGGCCTCGGTGTTGTGCGGTCTGGCGCCGAATTTCCCCGTGCTGGTTGCGGCACGGGTGCTGCAGGGGGTGTTCGGTGCTTCAATGGTGCCGCTGTCGCAAGCCCTTCTGACCTCGCTCTATCCGCCGCACCGGCGAGGCATGGCGCTCGGCCTGTGGTCCATGACCACAATCCTGGCGCCAATTGTCGGGCCCCTGGCTGGCGGATGGCTGACCGAAGCCTTCTCCTGGCACTGGGTGTTCCTGATCAATCTGCCTTTCGGGGTGCTTGTGGCGATGGCGTCGTGGAACATGCTGAAGGACAAGGAGACCGCAACACGCAAGATCCCGGTGGACTACGTGGGGCTCGCGCTGCTGGCGATCGGGGTGGGCGCGCTGCAGATTCTGCTCGACAAGGGCAACGAGCTGGACTGGTTCGGCTCTGGCATCGTCATCGCGCTGGCCTGTGTCTCCTTCGTCGCGATTGCGTTCTTCATCGCATGGGAGTTGACCGATGAGCATCCGGTGGTCGAACTGCGGCTCTTTGCGCGGCGCAATTTCGCCATTGGGTCGATCTGCATGATGCTCGGCTCGATGGCCTTTTTCGGCACCGTAGTGCTGATTCCGCTGTGGCTCCAGACCTTCCAGGGCTACACCGCATTATGGGCAGCCAAGGTGGTTGCCTTCGGCGGAGTGCTTGCGCTCATGCTCGGGCCGGTTGTCGGCGCCAATATCCATCGTGTGGACGCGCGTCTGGTGGCGACGATCGGCTTCACGGTGTTTGCGCTGGTCGCGTTCTGGAGCAGTGGCTTCACGCCGGACGTCGATTACTGGACGGTCGCCGTGTCGCGGTTGCTGATGGGGATTGGTATCAGCTGTTTCTTTCTGCCGATCATCACCATCAACCTGTCGGGTCTGCATCCGAGCCAGATTGCCAGCGCCTCGGGCCTGTCGAGCTTCATGCGCAATCTGGGCTCGAGCTTCGGTACTGCCGTCATGGTTTCGCTCTGGGATCATGAGGCGATCATCCATCACGCCGACATGGTCGAGCATGTGACCGACTTTGATCAGCCGTCGATCGACTATCTTGCCGCCTTGCGCAGTGCAGGGCTGAGTGCGGAGCAAGCGCTCGCGGCGCTGGACAACACGATCAACAGTCAGGCTTTTCTGATGGCAACCGACGATGTGCTGTGGATCAGCGGGGTGGTGATGCTGTGCCTGATCGCTCCGATCTGGCTGGCACGTCCCCCTTTTACAGTGAGGGCAGGAGGCGGGCACTGAGCCAGGGCAGGCCGATCCGGCGCTGCGCGTGACGCAGGCGGGATCGGAATGTTCGACGAATCAGATGTCGGCTTCGACCGAATCGCCTTTTTCTTCCATCCAGGCGCGGCGGCCGGAGGCTTCGCCCTTGCCCATCAGCAGCGTGAACATCTTGAGGGTGTCGTCGAAGGCGCCGGGACGAACATGCACCGGCAGTACGCGGCGGGTGGCGGGGTCCATGGTGGTTTCGCGCAACTGGTCGGGATTCATCTCGCCCAGGCCCTTGAAGCGGCCGATCTCGATGGCCTCGGGCTTGAAGCCTTCTGTCGTAAGGCGGTCCCGCATCGCCGCCAGCTCGCCCTCGTCCAGCGCATACAGGCGCCGGGGTGGGCGCTTCTTGCCCTGGGCCGGTACGTCCACCCGATACAGCGGCGGCTGCGCAACATAGACGTGACCATGTTCGATCAGCTTGGGGAAGTGACGGAAGAACAGGGTCAGCAACAGGGTCTGGATGTGGGCACCGTCGACGTCCGCGTCGGACATGATGACGATCTTGCCATAACGCAGGCCGCTGAGATCGGGGTTGCCGTCGGGGCGGTGGGCATCCACGCCGAGTGCCACGGCAATGTCGTGAATCTCGGCATTGGCCAGGATACGGTCGGGGTCGATTTCCCATGCGTTCTGCACCTTGCCGCGTAGCGGCAGGATGGCCTGGGTTTCCTTGTTGCGCGCCATCTTGGCCGAGCCGCCGGCGGAGTCGCCCTCGACCAGGAAGAGTTCGTTGTGGGCAATGTCCTCGGACTCACAATCGGACAGCTTGCCGGGCAGCACGGCCACGCCGGAAGTCTTCTTCTTCTCAACCTTCTGCGCGCTCTTCTGCCGTGACAAGGCCTGCTTGATCGACAACTCGGCGATGGCCTTGCCGGCTTCAACGTGATTGTTGAGCCAGATCTCGAAGGGGTCGCGCAGCTGGCTGGAGACGAGCTTCACTGCTTCGCGCGAGTTGAGCTTTTCCTTGACCTGGCCCTGGAACTGGGGGTCGAGCAGACGCGCCGAGAGCACGAAGCTCATGCGCCCGCATACGTCTTCCTGCTGCAGCTTCACGCCGCGAGGCAGCAAGGTGTGATGGTCGATGAAGGACTTCATCGCCTCGAATACGCCGGCACGCAGGCCTGATTCATGGGTGCCGCCGTTTACGGTCGGAATCAGGTTGACGTAGGACTCGCTCGGCACAGTGGTTTCAAACCAGGCCAGCGCCCAGCTCGCACCTTCGCCCGGCGCAAAGCTGGTGTCGTCCTTGCTCGCGTATTTTTCACCAGTGAAGATCGGTGCCACCGGTTCGATGTCACCCGATACCTCGTTGAGATAGCCCGCCAGGCCTTCGGGGTAGGACCAGGTCTTGGTCAGCATCGGACCGTTGACCTGCTCGATGTCCAGCCGCACGGAAACGCCAGACAGCAGTACGGCCTTGGAGCGCAGCAGGCGCTCGAGTTCGTTCATCGGCACGCGGGGCGATTCGAAGTACTTCGGGTCCGGCCACACGCGCACGCGGGTTCCGGTCTGGCGCCCGCAGTCGCCTTCGATGCGCACCGGGCTGATGGTTTCGCCGCCGTCGGAGAAGTCGATGCGGTGGATCTTGCCGTCGCGCTTCACTTCCACTTCGATGCGGGTGGACAGCGCGTTGGTGACCGAGACGCCTACGCCGTGCAGGCCGCCCGAGAATGCATAGGCGGAATTGCCCTCGCGCTTGTCGAACTTGCCGCCGGCATGCAGCCGGGTGTAGGCCAGCACGACCACTGGCACGCCTTCGGCCGGGTGCAGGCCGACCGGGATGCCGCGACCGTCGTCGGCCACCATGACCGAGCCGTCGAGATGCAGGGTGACGTGAATCTTCTTCGCGAAACCGGCCAGCGCCTCGTCGGCGGCGTTATCGATGACCTCCTGAATGATGTGGGTGGGGCTGTCGGTCCGGGTGTACATGCCCGGGCGCTCCCGCACCGGCTCGAGTCCCTTGAGAACACGAAAGGAGGATTCGTCGTATTGCGTGCCAGCCATGACGGGACCTGAAAATTCCGGAAGGGCGCAAGGATAGCAGAGACGAAAGGCAGTTCAATGGAGTTCAAAGTTTCAAAGGGGTCAGAGTCGTTTGATCGCATGAGCGATCAAACGACTCTGACCCCTTTGAACCATCAGGCGCTGCCGAGGATGCGGCCGCCGCCGGAGGGGCGCGACTGGCCGTCGGCGTCGTACAGCTGCGGATGGTTTGCAGCGGACAGCAGGACCGAGAGCGCAGCC